>JAYUUS010000232.1:0-28232 GCA_043754435.1 Rhodanobacteraceae bacterium | reverse complement strand
AACGGCGTGCTCTATGTCGGCGTGACCTCCAACTTGATCGCCCGCGTGTGGCAGCACCGCGAAAAGCTTGTGGAAGGATTCACTAGCCGATACAACGTTACTCAGCTTGTCTGGTACGAATGCCACTTCACAATGGAAGCAGCCATTCTGCGTGAGAAGCAGTTAAAGGCAGGCAACCGCGCCCGTAAATCCACACTTGTTGAAGGTTCGAACCTCAATTGGCTCGATTTGTGGCCGAGCCTTGCACGCAATGGGACTTGAGCTGGCTTCGCTACGCCCCTCCATGAACTACTTTTGCAAAATCGCGGAAATTCGTCATCGCAAACGCAGTGAAGCGATCTCAACACGCCCCGACTGAAATGCTAGATTGCTTCGCTGCGCTCGCAAAGACGAGATTCATGGTTTCTCAGCACAAGTCGACTAAAGTACGAGATTGCTTCGCTGCGCTCGCAAAGACGATTCATGGTCTCTCAGCACAAGTCGACTAAAGTACGAGATTGCTTCGCTTAGCTCGCAAAGACGAATTAAACGTTCATGGTCTAAGCGTTTCGCCTACCTCGGCACCACCTCTGTCGCCTCCTGCTTTGCCGCACGCGCCGTGGCTTGCTTGATGACCAGCGGCTTTTCCCAGCTGCCGGTGATTTTGTAATTTGCCGCCAGTGCCCTTTCACCCTCTAAAACACGTTGCGCGATCAAGCCTGCCGCCGCACCCGCTGGGCCGGCGGCAAGGGCACCAACCATCGGCAGTACGCCAATTTTCGGCCTGACTAACGCGGTTTGCTCATAGTCGCGGGCGCTTAACCCGGTGCGACCGATTACAGTTATGTCGGCAGCCGGGGCTTTGATTTTGAGCCCTTGTGTGTAGGCGTTGCCGGCATCGAAGCTAAAATCGCCGCGAATTTCGGTGAAGCTCATGCCGGTTTGAAAAAAGTCGCGGAAATCAAGCGCCAAGCGGCGCGGCAGCTCGCGCACGCTGAGTAACCCAAACAGCCGCCCGGCACCCGGATCCAGCTCCAAAAAGCGGCCGCTGCCGACCCATACTTTTAGCCGTCCATGTAACCGGGCAAGGGCAAATTCAACCGGCGCACCTTGCCAGTCGGCGTCAATTTTGGCCAAGGTTTGACCGCCCGCGACATGCCCAGAAAAGCCCAACCCGGCTAACATTCGCCCCAAATCTTGCGCAGAAAAACGCAGCTTAAAGCTGGACAAACCCTGTGCGCCAAGACCCTGCCAATCGCCGCTGCCGGTCAGGGTCAAATCGTTGGATTTGCTTTCCAATAGGTCAATCCGCATGCCCTTAGGCGTGGGAAAGCTTTCCCAGCGTGTTGCGCCTAGTTTCGCGCTGCCTATACGCAGATCCTCGACGTACAAATGCAGCGTAGGAATCACGCTCGGATCAATCTGTATGTGGGATTTTTCAAGCGCGGCTGCGTTCTCTTTGGGCTCGGCTTCGCTAGAGGGCAAATACAAATGCGTAAACTGGGCAGTAACCGCTTGAGTCGCTAAATCGGTGCGCCAAGTGATTTGCCCGGACGCGGCGGTGCTGTCAAGCATAACTTTCCAGCCTTGCGCACTGGGCGTGGCGTTTAAGCGCATGGCCCCGGGAAATTGCGCCAGCGCGCCGGTTAGTTTGGCCGCTTGCAGCGTCACATCGGCCAAATGCACAGAGCCTGCCGCACTGGCGGTGGAGCCCGCTAGCGCCGCCCATTCGGCCACATTCAGCTCTGCTAATTTACCCAGAATGCGCAATCCCGCTTTCGGCAAAGCGGCACTTTCCAAACCTGAGCCGGCTTCACCCAATACCAAGGTGCCACGAAATTCACGGCCGGGGCGCTCAATACCGTCCACATTGACAGCATCCCGCCCTAATTCTGCGATAAAACGCACGCCACTGTCGATTTCTAACACCAGCGCGCGCTGCGAGTCTGCCTCGCTCGGCAGCGATAAGCGCAGTGCATGCTGAGTTTCGGCCCGCTTTCCCAAAGGTGATGGTAAGTCAATCGCCACACCTTTTAGATCGCTCGTCAATTCCGTGGTCGTTAGAGGCTTACCCGCTTCATTACTCTGCGTGCGAACGCGCACATCCCACTGTGAGGTGCCGCTCACTTTTGCCAGTATTGGCGCCAACACAGCCTCTTGACCAAATACTTGATTAGGCGCCATTTCGCCGCGCAGCGAGGCATCAATGGCGACGTTTGCGCTACCCGTATGGCTAGCCCCTACCGCGGCACTGAGCGTAATCGGCAGGGCGTTTTGCACGCCGCCAAGATTAAGTGCCGTGAACCCCTGACGATCAAAAGTGATCGGGCCGGTAACGCTACTAAGGCTTAGCCGCCAATCGGGGTTGCGCAGGCTCGCTTGGCTCAACCTAGCGACGCCATCGACGGCCCGCTCCCCCAAATCGGCCCGCAGCGGCAAACGAATCTTAAGTGCAACATCGGCATTGCCATCGACGCTTAAACCACTGAAATGCGAGCCAAAATCCCGCCCTATCGGGCTGGCTCTTAAAAGTGCCAGCAGCGGGGCGGCATCATCCCCACCCTTAATCTGAAATTGCGCCACCGGATCGCTGAAACGAGCAATTGCGCCACTTAAACTTGCGATTGGATTGTTGGCAATATCGCCGCGCACTTGATGCACAACGAAGCTGTCGTCGATCAGGCTAAAATCCCCGGCGGCAATTTCGATTGCAGGCCAATCTGGCGAAAACTTAATTTCTGAGTTATTGAGCTCAAAAGCGGCCTCAAAGCGCCCCTGTGCGTGTCGAAAAGGAAACTCGAAGCGCTTCAAGGGGCCGCGATACATCGCGCGCGTGCGCCCGGTTTGCCCACGAATCAGCGCCGCGTCCAGCCACGCGATGACCTTGGGCGGCATTTTGTCGATCGCCCAAAATTGCCCGGCATAGGCAATGTTGCCGCGACTCACATCCAGCGTGACAAAAAATTGCGGTACTTCCTCGGCGATTTTCTCGACCGACGCAAATGCCGTCGCCTCATAGCCGGGTGCGCTTAAAGCAATATCCGACACTTCTGCTGTGTAGCCCTGCGCCCAGCCAGTAGGTGCGGGCCAAAGTGCAGCGTTCAGTGCAATTTTGTCGACATGGATGGGTTTACGAAAACTGACCGGCGCATTCAGTACAAAGTCTTTACCGGATAGGCTCAGCACAGCCGCCTGTGCGTCGGCCTGCAAGTGGATGTCGGCATTGTTGATGCCTGGGGTGCGGCCTTTGGGCAACATGCTGAGTGCGCGCACCTGTATTTCCGCGCGCCACGGTCGCTTTGGCCCAAACTGTGCGCGCAGCTCGATGAGTTTGCCGCTGAGCCCAAACTCCGCCAAGGCGCGGGCTTGTTCCAGCGCTAAATGCGCGCCTGCGGCCTGGGAAAATGCCGCAAGGTCAATATTTGCCGCAGCATCCGCATCCGCAGCTTGGGCTTGCCCGGCAACAATAGACACTGAGCCCGAATCGTCCAAGGTGGCGGCGAAGGGCAACGAAGCAAGCAGCGTGTTGGGCAACAAATTAGGCACTGATCTAGCCACCGAGCGGGGAATCAGGCTGGCAACGCCCGCAGCTTTTGCAGTCGTTCCAGGCAAGCTGAGTGAGCCTAGCCAGTCACGGCCGTTGTGGCTGCCAAATTCCAAGCTCGAAGTGGTTTGCTGGCGCGCATCCAAGGTAGTAATTTTTGCATAGCCCTGACTGGGCTTATTGTTGCTCAGCGTTAACCAAAGTTGGCTATCGAGCGTGCCAGCCAGGGTTTGCCCAGCCGCAACCTCGGCGCGCTCAGCGCTGCGCAAGAGCGCGGACAAACCCGCTAATTCGTCAAGCGTCATCGCCACTGTTTCACCATACAGCGTCAGAGTGCCGGTGCGCTCCAGCCAATGCGCGCGCAGGGCAATGTGCCCGCGCGACGTTAAACCGTTGCGCGTGGGCGCGGAAAACTGCAATCCGGCGCGCAACACTTCGCCCTGACGCCGTAAAATCAGCGAAACGCCGTCAAACTGGCTCAGTTTGCCCGTCAAGGGGCGCACCGTAATGGCGGCATTGCGAATGGATAATTGCCCCACCGAATTTAACAGCGCTAGCTGCTGCGCGTTGGATAGCGTAACGGCCTCACGATGTCCTAAACCTTCGAGTTGCCAACCCGTACTGGTTTGCGCCAGAGTCAGCCGCGCACCCAGCACGGAAAGATCCTGCACCCAATGTCGGCCGGGGATAAAACCAAAAGGGTCTAGCTCTATTTCGGCGTTTTCAATGTTCAACCCGGTATTCTGACTGGCGCTACTTTGGCTGGTACTACTTTGGCTGGCACCAATGCTCAAAGTCCGCACCTTCAGCTTAGGGCGCACTTGCCAGTCAGATTGCACATCGCTGATTTTTACCTCTGCGTGCAGCCATGCGCTGAGATTTTTTTCCACGACTTGCGGGTGTGCGGCAAGCCAGGGCAGGGCCAGCTTGGCTAAGGAAATCACGAGTGCACAGGCAACGACTCCAAGTGCGATGATACGCACTAGAAAACGTCGAAGCCTGCCGCGTCCCTTAGCCGCTGATTTCACAGCAGTACGACGTCGTATTGCTCAGGTGGGTATTGCTCTTCGGCTTTGAAACGAATGGTTTTGCCGATGAACAGCTCCAGTTCGGCGAGTGCCGCAGACTCATCATCAATAATGCGATTCACCACATCAGTGGCCGCGACTACCAGCAGGCTTTCCGCTTCAAATTGCCGCACTGAGCGCGTAATTTCTCGAAACACCTCGTAAACCATCGTTTCGACCGACTTGACCGTGCCGCGCCCGCCGCACGCGCTACACGGGTCGCACAACTGGCGCTCCAAACTTTCGGTGGTGCGTTTGCGCGTCATTTCCACCAAGCCGAGCGGGCTCATTTCATAGACCGTGGTTTTCGCGTGATCTTTTGCTAACGCCTTTTCTAACGTTCGTAGGACTTGTTTACGATGCTCTACATCCTGCATGTCGATAAAATCGATAATGATAATACCGCCCAAATTGCGCAGACGCAGCTGGCGCGCAATCGCTTGTGCCGCTTCCAGATTGGTTTTATAGACCGTTTCTTCTAAATTGCGGGTGCCTAAAAAGCCCCCCGTGTTGACGTCCACCGTAATCATCGCTTCGGTTTGCTGAATCACCAAGTGGCCGCCGCTTTTGAGCTGCGCATTCTTACCCAAGGCGCGCTGAATTTCGTCTTCCACGCCATATAAATCGAAAATCGGCCGTTCACCCGGATAATGCTCGATGCAGTTGGCAAGCTCAGGCACGAATTGCTCGGTGAATTTTTCGGCGCGCTCCATTGTCTCGCGCGAGTCGATGCGTACTTTTTCAATACGGGACTTGCGCATATCGCGCAGCACGCGCAAAAACAGCGGCAAATCTTCATAGATTTTTGCGCCTACTTTGCTCGATTGCAGGCTGGCACTTAAGGAAACCCAAAGTTTTTCCAAATAAACCACATCGGCGCGTAAGGCTTCCTCAGCCGCACCTTCGGCGTTGGTGCGCACAATGAAACCATGCGTAGAGGCGCTGGCCACGTCGGCCATAATCGTTTTAAGGCGCGTGCGTTCCAGCTCGTCGTCGATGCGTGCGGAAACACCGGTCATTTTGATGTTTGGCAACAGCACCAAATAGCGCGATGGAATCGAAAGGTGCGTGCTTAAACGTGCGCCTTTGCTGCCCAGTGGGTCTTTCACGACCTGCACGATGACCTCTTGGCCTTCACGCACCAATTGCTCAATACTTAGATTTACCGCTGGGTTTGTAACACCATCAGCAACTTCACTCTCTAAACTGGCGCGCAAGATATCCGAGGCGTGCAAAAACGCGGTGCGCTCCAAGCCCAATTCGACAAACGCGGCCTGCATGCCCGGCATTACCCGCTGAATGCGGCCCTTGTAAACATTGCCCACAAGCCCACGACGCTTGGCGCGCTCAATAAAAACTTCTTGCAGCATGCCATTTTCGACATGCGCCACCCGCGTTTCCCGTGGTGTGACGTTGATTAGAATTTCTTCAGACACCGCTACATTCTTTTAAGCTGAAAACTTCGTAAGCCATTGTTTGCCCTGTGGGACGCGCGTATTGGGACAGCGCTCGCGCACACTAACCTGAGTGGCGTGAAACGTAGCGAAACAGGCGGCAATTCCGCAATTCTTGGCGATTCTGCCGCACCCTTGTTCAGCGCTAAATGATGAGCAGGCGCAAATCGCCTGAAAAACGCTCTGTGGTTGTGCCGCAACGGCTAAACCACATGACAAGTGAGCTAGTGCATGCACTGCAATAAAACTGCCACAAATAAATTATAGAGTCATCACAATTCAGCCACGCGAGCGCAATAAACATGAACATTAAAACCCTTTTATTCACCACTGCCCTGGTGGGTTTAGCCAGCCAAGCGCGCGCCGACGTGACCGTTGACGTCTTGGGCGACTACGAAGTCATTTTTGAAAGTTTGTTTCAGGCCGATGCAAACTATTTCAGCAATGATTTTGGTAGCCGCACTGGCGCCGCCCTAACCCCAGCACAGCGCACCAGCAACACCTTTATTGATGACACCGGCCTACGTCGCGCTGAGCTTATTTTCAAAGGCAAAAACCCGCGCAATGATTGGTCAGTGGCCTATGAAGCCAATGCTAATCGCTGGCTAGACGTGTTTTACCGCCACAAAATCGGTGGCTTTTCCAGCTTTCGCTTAGGCCAATACAAGCAGCCAAATAGTTTAGAAGAGCTTTCTGCAACCAAACACAACGACTTTATCGCCAAATCCTTAACCACCAGTGCCTTTGCGATTGCGCGTCGCTTGGGCGTGGAATACGCCACCGGTGGCGTGCCCTGGACTGTGACCGGTTCCGTGTTCAGCCGCGAATTGACCAATAACGGGCAAAAAGCTGCCGGTTACGGACTACGCGCCACCTATGCGCCGATTATGAATATGTCCGACACCGTTTCCGGGCAAGCCAACCAAGTGCTACACCTCGGGATTTCGGCGATTGGCTACAACCCATCAAAAGACACCGTGCGCCTGAACGTGCGCCCAGAAGCGGACCTAGCAAATATCCGCCTGATTGACACCACCAACATCACCGATGCCGACGGTGCTCGCCAGCTAGGTTTAGAAGCCGCTTATTTCCAGGGGCCGCTAAAAATCAACGCCGAATATGTCGACGCCAGCTATAGCCGTAAAACCCATGCGGACTATTCGCCGAACTCTTACTATGTTTCTGCCGTCTATAACTTGACCGGCGAAAAATTTGGTTACGCCGCAGGCATTTACACGGTGCCGGTTGCGGACACCGAAGCCGGGCTTTGGCAGCTAACCGCGCGCTATTCAAAGCTCAACGCCAATGACGGCGCGGTTTTGGGTGGCGAGCAAAATAATTTGACCGTGGGCGTCAATTGGTATTGGCGCTTAAACTTTAAGTTCATGGCGAACTACAACGTCACACGCAACACCAGCGTCCGTACCGGCATCAACAACGACCCAAATATCGTCGAGTTGCGCGCGCAAATCATGCTTTGAGTTCAGTCTGGTTTCAAAAAGCCTTCGCTTAAGCGAGCCGCAGCTATACTGGGCGGCTTGGAGAAAGCCTGCGGTTTAGTACAAGCCGGGGCGATGAGAGCGTTAGGAGTTCGCGTGGCAAAAATTTTAAGTTTTCAAGATATTATTCAAACGCTGAATCAGTATTGGGCCGATCAGGGCTGCGTGCTGATTCAGCCCTTTGATATTGAAGTCGGCGCGGGCACGTTTCACCCGGCCACTTTCCTGCGCGCGCTAGGTCCTGAGCCTTGGAACGCGGCGTATGTGCAGCCTTCACGGCGCCCAACCGATGGCCGTTACGGGCAAAACCCGAACCGCTTGCAACACTACTATCAATATCAGGTGGTGTTAAAACCCAGCCCGAAAAATATCGTGGAGCTCTATTTCGGCTCGCTCGTGACGCTGGGTATTGACCCGAAAGTGCATGATTTGCGCTTGGTGGAAGACAATTGGGAGTCGCCGACGCTGGGCGCTTGGGGTTTGGGCTGGGAAGTTTGGCTCAATGGCATGGAAGTGACCCAGTTCACCTACTTTCAACAGGCTGGCGGGTTGGAATGCAGGCCTGTTACCGGGGAAATTACCTACGGTTTAGAGCGTTTGGCGATGTATTTGCAAAATGTCGAAAACGTTTATGATTTACTGTGGACGGACAGCCGCACGGGGCCTGTGAGCTATGGTCAGGTGTATTTGCAAAACGAAATTGAGCAAAGTGCCTACAACTTTGAACACGCCGATGTGGCCGAATTGCTGCACAGTTTTGACGCCTGCGAAGCGCAAGCGTTGAAATTAGTGGCGTTGAACTTGCCGCTGCCCGCTTACGAGCAGGTTTGCAAAGCCAGCCATAGCTTCAATTTATTGGACGCACGCCGCGCTATCAGCGTCACTGAGCGTCAAAGATTTATTTTGCGCGTGCGCACGCTTTCTAAAGCAGTGGCGGAAAGCTATTACGCGCAGCGGGAAAAGCTTGGGTTTCCAGGTTTGCCGCAAAACGCGGTAGCTGCAAATAACAACAAGGCTGCGTAAAGATGGCTTTTGCAAGCATTCCTGAACTCATTAGCGATATAAAAGCCGGCAAAATGGTGATTTTGGCGGACGATGAAGATCGCGAAAACGAAGGCGATCTGATCATGGCCGCCTCCATGGTGCGCCCGGAAGACATCAATTTCATGGCGCGCCACGCGCGCGGCCTGATTTGCTTGGGGCTTTCGGCAAACCGCTGCGAAAAGCTCGGCCTGCGCTTGATGGTGACGGATAATCGCACCCAATACCAAACCGCGTTTACGGTGTCTATTGAAGCCTCCGAGGGCGTTACTACCGGAATTTCCGCATTTGACCGCGCACACACGATTCAAACGGCGGTGAAAGCCGGTGCCGCGCCGCACGATTTACGTCAGCCCGGCCATGTGTTCCCGCTGATGGCAAAACCCGGCGGCGTGCTGTCGCGCGCGGGCCACACCGAAGCCGCCTGCGATTTGCCGGCTTTGGCTGGGCTTGAACCCGCCGGTGTGCTGGTGGAAATTTTGGCGGAAGACGGCACCATGGCGCGCCGGCCCGAGCTTGAGCAATTTGCGCACATGCACGGCTTGAAAATGGGCACGATTGCGGACTTGATTCGCTTTCGCTTAGAAACCGAAAAGACGGTTGAGCGCGTGTTGGAGCAGTCGGTCAACACCGAATTTGGCGCATTTCGCTTAGTCGCTTATCGCGATTTGCTGAGTCAGCAGGTGCATTACGCGCTGGTTAAAGGCGCAATTCATGCGGACACGCCGGTATTGGTGCGGGTGCATGTGAAAGATGTTTTGAGTGATGTGCTGACCGTGATTGCGCCAGAATTAACGACGCCATTACGCCCGGCCTTGGCGGCAATCGCGGCGGCAGGCGTGGGCATTGCGGTGATTTTGCAAAGCAATGTGAGCGCGCAAGCGCAGCTAGCGCATTTGCAAACCGGCGTCCAGGAAGCTTCCAATCAGTGGCGCACGCACGGTTTGGGCGCGCAGATCTTGGCGGATTTGGGCGCGCGCAGGCTGCGCGTGCTCGGCAAGCCGCGTAAATTCAGCGGTTTGAGCGGCTTTGGCTTAGAAGTGGTCGAACAGGTGCCACTTTGAAGCTGCTAAAAACAATAATTTTAAATTTGGAAGCCAGACGTGATTGAAATTTTGCAAGGCAATATGACCGCGCCGGAAAACTCAGCACGCATTGCGCTGATCGCATCGCGTTTTAACGAGCTGATCGTCAAAGAATTGATCTCGGGTGCCGAGGATGCTTTGATTCGCCACGGTATGAGTCAACAGCAGTTGCTGCTGGTGCGCGTCCCGGGTGCCTATGAAATCGCACACGCGGCCAAGTTGCTCGCCGCTAGCGGTAAGTTTGCCGGTATCGTTGCGCTAGGCTGCGTGATTCGGGGTGAAACCGCGCACTTTGACTATGTTGCGGGTGCCAGTAATTCGGGCTTAATGAGCGTCAGCCTAGAGCATAAAATCCCGATTGGCTTTGGTATTTTGACGGTCGACAGCCTAGATCAAGCGCTGGCGCGTGCGGGCAGCAAAGCCGGTAACAAAGGCAGTGAAGCCGCACTTGCCGTTTTGGAACAAATCAACCTGGCGGCTGTGATCGCTAAGAAAATCGAGACAATCAAGGCCATGCAATGAGTTCGGTAAAAGCCACTAAAGACAGCCACGGCAAAGAGCATCCACGCAAAGTCGGCACCCAGTTCACTGAACGCGCGCGTTCCCGCCGCCGCGCCCTGCAAGCGCTGTATCAGTGGCAAATGACCGGGCAATCGGCAAAAACCATCGCCACGCAGTTCTTTGAAGAACAAGATATGTCGATTACAGACAAGGACTATTTTCGGGATTTATTAGACGGCGTCGAGCGCGAAAAAGACGCGATCGACGAAGGCTTACAGCCGCTACTGGATCGCCCGATCGAGCAAGTCGACCCGATTGAACGCGCGGTGCTGCGTCTTGCGGGCTATGAGCTGCGTTCAAGGTTGGATGTGCCGTACCGCGTAGTCTTGAATGAAGCGATTGATTTGGCAAAAGATTTTGGCGCCGAAGGCGGGCATACCTATGTCAATGGCGTGCTAGATAAAGCCGCACTGTTATGGCGTGCGGTGGAGTTTGCGGCTGAGCATGAAAAGCGGTCTTAGCGGGGCCTGCGGACTTGATGATGTGCTCACCCCGGAAAAGTCATCCAACAAACATTGAGCTTGTTGCCATCTAAATCGCGAAAATAGCCTGCGTAAAAACCTTCCATGCGTAGGCCTGGTGCGCCTTCATCGGTGCCGCCTAAGGCTATGGCTTTGGCATAGACCCGATCAACATCCGCGCTGCTTTGCACTTCTAACGCCACCATCACGCCATTGCCAACGGTTGCGGGCTGTTTGTCATAAGGGTAGGTGATGCCAATGCCGGGGCCGTTTTTGGCGTCGGTCCACGCGATAAAGGTATCGGATTCCATCATGCGTTTACCGCCAATTTCGCCCAGCAGCGCATCGTAAAAAGCAGCCGCACGCGCTAAATCTTTAGTGCCTAAAGTGACGTAGCCGATCATAAAATCTCCTTAAAAAGTATGGGTGAGTTTGCGTGCCGTCAATGCGGCGACGAAAGCTTCACATAGTTGAAGGGGGTTTCCCACCACATTTTTAGAACGGACTACAGGAGCGTGCGACCTAGCGTGTATTGACAACAGCTATACGCAAAATTATGCTGTGTGTATCTGTTATGTAGCATTAGGAGAAATACATGCGCGACGCCGCGATCAACTTACGCGCACTGCCCACACAGCGGGACTTGATTGATCACGCTGCAACTTTGTTGGGCAAAAATCGTTCGGACTTTATGCTTGAGGCCGCGTGTGATAAAGCCCAGGCGGTGGTGCTTGACCAGATTTTTTTTACTCTAAATACCGAAAAATTTAAGCAATTCACCGCGCTGCTCGACGCGCCACCTAGCCATAATCCAGGACTTGAGCGACTTATGTCTGTGACCCTGCCATGGGACAAAGCCTAACCGTGGCTTTGCAACTCAACGCACCTCAAGCACTTGTGGCTCAGCATCTTTTGGATGAATTTGACTGCGGCGAGATCGTATTGAATGAGTGGCTTAAGCGTCGCGCAATGATGAATCAATTAAGCGGCGCAAGCCGCACATTTGTAACTTCCGATCAGGGAAATCGAGTTTGTGGCTACTATGCTATCGCTGCAGGCGCGATCAACCACGAATTAGCGACACCTGCTGTGCGTCGGAATATGCCCGATCCAGTTCCAGTCCTCGTGCTGGCGCGGCTCGCAATTGACCACCGTGTCCAGGGGATAAAACTTGGCGCAGCGCTCCTGCGGGACGCCCTAAACCGGGCTGTGGCGGTTTCCCAGGAGGCAGGTGTTCGCGCCATGTTGGTGCATGCACTACATGATCGCGCCAAGGCGTTCTACGAATACTACGGTTTCAAGTCATCGCCATTGCATCCGCTGACCCTGATGTTGCGGTTGAGCGGGGCTAGCCAACATGATTGAAATTCGCAAAACAGATCTATTCGTACAATGGCTTGATGCCTTGCACGATTTTCAGGCGCGGGCGCGCATCCAGGTAAGGATTGAACGGTTTGCTGCAGGAAACCCCGGTGACGTTGAGCCAGTTGGCGAAGGTGTTTCAGAGTTGCGAATTAACTATGGACCTGGTTATCGGGTGTATTTTAAAAGGCGTGGAACAGAGCTAGTTATTCTTTTGGCGGGCGGGGACAAGAGTAGCCAAGCCAAAGATATCCTCGCGGCCTTGCGCCTCGCGCGTAACCTTTCGGAGCAATAACTTATGACTAAGACAATTACCACCCGCTATGACGTTGCCGAGCACCTTAGAACGCCAGGCGAAATGGCAGCTTATTTTGAGGCTTGCCTTGAAGAAGCCGATGGTGACGGTGCATTCATCGCAAAAGCGCTGGGCGATATTGCACGCGCAAAGGGCATGTCGCAGGTCGCGCAAGATGCCGGACTGTCCCGCGAAAGCCTTTATAACGCACTTTCCGGCGAATGTAGCCCAAGCTTCGACATCATCCTTAAAGTCATCGGCGCGCTGGGGCTAAAGTTGCATGCCGAAGTGGCGCAAAGTTGACCAGGGTTCCCAATCCTCCGACCAGCGTAAAATAATGCCAATCGGAAGGTATGGCTCCGAATAGATTTCGCGCTAAAGGTCTTTAGAGAAAGCCACCATCTTAAACCCACCCTGCAGCGCATCCAACGCTTGCGCCCCTAAACTTGCTAAATCGGCATTGCCCTGCATCGCAAACCAATGGCGCAGGGTGGCGCGAATGACGCCAATCGCGGCACCGGCCAGCATGCGGGCGCGTAAGTCGATCTGCGCTAAAGGCAACTGCGTGCCGCCACTGCTATAGCGCTGAATAAAAACTTCCGCCATCGCGTTTTCCCAGTCCCGGTCGATTTCGTTTTCGCGCGCAACCAGGGCGGGCGTGCGGTTGATGAGCTGCTGTTGCGCCAATTGCTGTTCGCGGTTGAGCGAATATTCACGCGCAAATATTTGCGCAATTTGGCGCAGGCTGATGAACGGGCACTCGTTGAGCGGCGCACCTTCAAGTAATTCCAAAAATTGCTCCAAGCGCTCAGCGCGGTGCGGAAACGCGAGCGCTTCTTTGTTGGCAAAATAGCGAAAAAAGGTGCGGCGGCTGATTTCGACATCGGCACAAATCTCATCAATCGTGGTGGCGTCAAAGCCCTTGTTGTGAAAGCGCAGGTTCGCCGCGCGCACTAGCGCCCGACGCGTTGCATCTTTTTTACGTTCGCGCAATTTCGGCTCAAATGCGCGCGCTGCGGACTTGCGCAGTGCGGCTGGGCTAGTCGGGGGTGGAACTTCCGATAGATTTTTCATGCGGCTAAGGATATAACTGCGCCCTTGCAAAAGTGCCACTGAGTGCCAAATTTAGCGTGACGTCTTTTA
Source organism: Rhodanobacteraceae bacterium (assembly GCA_043754435.1). Classification (GTDB taxonomy): domain Bacteria; phylum Pseudomonadota; class Gammaproteobacteria; order Xanthomonadales; family SZUA-5; genus JANNYA01. Next base: position 14,741 of record JAYUUS010000232.1, on the reverse strand, counting down.
TTGAATCTGCCCCTACTACTCGCGCCAGCTATTGGCACATGCGCGAACAAAGCCCCGCATTTGGTGGCAGCGCAATTGCAGCGGCTTTGCAAGCACCGCGCAGCACGATGTATGTCATAAAAAATTTGGTCGACGGCGGCATTGGCGTTGGCACTGACGGCACTTTGAGCCATGACCACACACCTGCGTCCGGCGCATGGCCGCTGTTGGGCGTGTTGCCGCCGCTTTATCCAGAATGGTTGGGGGATCGCTCCTTCAATGAGGTGCACGGCACGCGTTTTCCCTACGTGGCCGGTGCAATGGCGAACGGCATCGCCAGCACGCAGATGGTAATTGCGCTGGCGCACAGCGGCTGTTTGGCGTTTTTCGGTGCCGCAGGTTTGTCGCTCAAGCGCGTAGAAGCCGCAATAGACGAACTGCAGGCGGCGCTCGACCCAAGCAATTTACCTTGGGGCGTCAATCTAATTCATAGCCCGGCGGAGCCCGAAAACGAGGCGGCGGTGGCAGATTTATTGCTGCGCAAAGGCGTGCGCTGCGTGGAAGCGGCCGCCTATCTGGCATTGACGCCAGCGGTGGTGCGCTATGCCTGCAGCGGCTTGAGGCGCGCTGCAAACGGCGTGATTGAACGGCGCAATCGCGTGTTTGCAAAAGTGTCGCGTGCGGAAGTTGCGCGGCACTTTTTGGAACCGCCACCTGCGGCAATTTTGCAAACGTTGCTGGAAGCCGGCTTATTAAGTGCTGAAGAAGTGGCGCTGGCCGCACATTTGCCACTGGCGGAAGACATTACCGCAGAAAGCGATTCGGGCGGCCATACCGATAACCGCCCATTAGGCGCGCTATTGCCCAGCTTGGCGGCTTTGCGCGATCAAATTTGCGGCGAGCGCAATTATCCGCGCCCGATTCGTCTAGGCGCAGCGGGCGGATTGGGCACGCCGGCGGCGGTTGCTGCCGCGTTTGCGCTGGGTGCGGCCTATGTGCAGACGGGCTCGGTCAATCAAGCCTGTATCGAAAGCGGCCTTGATGACGGCGCTCGACTGATGCTGGCGCAGGCGCAAATGAGCGACGTGATTATGGCCCCGGCGGCAGATATGTTTGAGATGGGTGTCAAAGTGCAAGTGCTGCGCCACGGCACGCTGTTTGCGCCGCGTGCGCTCAAGCTGTATGAGCTGTATCGAAGCTATGCCGCGCTCGAGGCGATTCCAGAGTCAGAGCGCAAAAAACTCGAACAAAATGTGCTGCGCGCCAGCTTTAGCGAAGCGTGGGCGGCAACTCGAAGCTTTTGGCTAGGCCGCGACCCGGCGCAAGTGGCACGCGCTGAAGCCGACCCGAAGCATTTGATGGCGCTGGTGTTTCGCAGCTATTTAGGCTTATCCAGCCGCTGGGCGATTGATGGCGTAACGGCCCGCAGCAGCGACTTTCAAATTTGGTGCGGCCCGGCGATGGGTGCTTTTAATAGCTGGGTGCGCATGAGTTTTTTGAGCGACCCAGCGCAGCGCAGCGTCGTGCAAGTGGCGCGCAATTTACTGGAAGGTGCCGCCTGCATTACCCGCGCGCAGCAGCTGCGCAGCTTTGGCGCGCCGGTTCCGGCCAGTGCGTTTGACTATCGGCCTCGGGTTTTAGCTTGATGATTCGGCTAGAAAACTTGGAACCGTTCGCCCTGAGTGTCAGCCGCAATGCGACTGCCCAAACACCATGAACTTCGTCTTTGCGAGCGCAGTGAAGCAATCTAGCTTTAAACGACGAGATTGCTTCACTGCGTTCGCAAAGACGAATCTATTGCAATAAAAGGAATTTATGCCAGCCCAAACCTCAGTTCTGAGCCACCCTATCGCGATCGTCGGCGTCAGCGCACTATTTCCAGGCTCGACCGACGCCACCGGTTTTTGGAGCGATATTTTGCAGGGTAAGGACTTGCTGACCGACGTGCCGTCTAGCCATTGGCGCATTGAGGATTATTACGATGCCAATCCAGCAGCGCCCGATAAAACTTATGCGAAACGCGGTGGCTTTTTAAAAGCGATTGACTTTGACGCGCTCGGTTGGGGTATTCCACCCCAGACTTTGCCCGCCACCGATACCGCACAGCTGCTGGCTTTGGTGCTGGCGCAATCGGTGTTGCAGGATGCGGCGCGGGAAAATTTTGCCACGATGGATCGCTCGCGCATTTCCGTTATTTTAGGCGTGACTTCAGCGCAGGAGCTGCTGTTTTCGATGGTTTCGCGCTTGCAGCGCCCGGTCTGGGTAAAAGCCCTGCGTGAATCTGGCATCGCTGAGACTGAAGTGCAGGCCGCCTGTGACCGTATCGCGGCGCAGTACGTGCCGTGGCAGGAAGCCAGCTTTCCCGGCTTGCTCGGCAATGTCGTGGCGGGGCGGATTGCGAATCGGCTGAATTTAGGCGGTACCAACTGCGTCACCGATGCCGCGTGCGCCTCGACGTTTAGCGCGTTGTCGATGGCGGTCAATGAGCTGCAGCTGGGCTTGAGCGATTTAGTGATCGCCGGTGGCGTCGATACGCTCAACGATATTTTTATGTATATGTGTTTCTCAAAAACACCGGCACTCTCCCCAAGCGGTGACTGCCGACCATTTAGCGATCAGGCCGATGGCACCATGTTGGGCGAAGGTTTAGGCATGTTTGCGCTTAAGCGTTTGGCCGATGCCGAACGCGATGGTGATCGCATTTATGCGCTGCTGAAAGGTATCGGTACGTCTTCCGATGGTCGCTCAAAAAGCGTTTACGCGCCGGTTGCCGCCGGACAAGCGCAGGCGTTGCGCCGTGCCTATGCCAGTGCCGGTTACTCCGCGCGCACCGTTGAGCTGATGGAAGCGCACGGCACCGGCACCAAAGCTGGGGATGCGGCGGAATTTGAAGGCTTGCGCATGGTTTTTGGCGATGCTGGAGCGGACAGCACGCAATGGTGCGCGCTCGGTTCGGTCAAGAGCCAAATCGGCCACACCAAAGCCGCCGCTGGTGCCGCCGGTTTGTTCAAAGCGGTGATGGCGCTGCACCACAAAGTATTGCCGCCCAGCATCAAAATCGCCGCACCGAATCCAAGTTTGGCAATTGCACAAAGCCCGTTTTATCTAAACACTGAATGCCGTCCTTGGATTCGGGCCGGGGATCACCCGCGCCGCGCCTCGGTCAGTGCGTTTGGTTTTGGCGGATCGAATTTCCATGTGACTTTGGAAGAGTATGTAGCGACGGGTGGCAGCGCAGGGCAAGCTGCGGAGCGGCTGGCAACCCAATCTGCCGATTTGGTGCTCATTGCGGCGGTAAGCTCAGCTGAGTTGCGTCAACGTATGCGTGTACTGGCGAGCGCCACCGCGCCGCTCGCGAAGCTCGCCCGCGATAGCCGTGCTGCCTGGGATGCCAACAGCAATAAATCTTACCGCTTAGCCATCGTTGCAAGTTCAACGCAAGAATTGGCGCAGCGCCTAGAGCTGACCCGCGCCCGGATTGACGCCGCACCCGAACAGGGGTTTGAGTTGCCCGACGGCAGTTGCTACGGCATCGGGCACGCAGACAGCACGGACAAAGTTGCGATGCTGTTTCCTGGCCAAGGTAGCCAGTATTTAGCGATGGGTGGGGCGCTAGCCATGCAGTTTACAAGTGCGCGGCAAGTCTGGGATAGCGCGGCGAATCTGTCGATGGATGGACAAACGCCGCTGCATCAAATCGTATTCCCGCGCCCGGTATTTTCGCCCGATGATGTCGCCAAGCAGCAGGCGGAATTGACTGCCACCGAATGGGCGCAACCCGCCATCGGCGCACATTCTGCAGCACTATTAGCGCAACTGCGTGCGCTCGGCTTACAGGCGGATGCCTATGCTGGGCATAGTTTTGGCGAGCTCATGGCGCTGCATGCGGCGGGCGTTTTCGGTGCTGATAGCGCAATTGCGCTGGCGCGCCGACGTGGGGAATTAATGCGCGATGCCAGCCCTGACGCCGCCGGTGCGATGACGGCGCTAAATTTGCCCCATGCACAAGTTCAAATGCTGATTGCCCAGCACAATAGCGAGGTGGTGATTGCTAATCACAATGCGCCTAAACAAGTCGTGGTCTCTGGCGCTTTAAACGCAGTAGCGGATTTCGAAGCCAAACTCAGCCAAGCTAACATTGAGTTTCGTCGCTTGCCGGTGGCGGCAGCATTTCACTCCAAATTGGTTGCAAGCTGCTGCAATGACTTTGCGCAAAGCTTGGCTGAGGTCAAGATGTTGATCCCGACAGCGCCGGTATTCGGCAATCAAAGCGGCGCGCTGTTTGGCCCCGACGCGCAGGCCATTAGCGCACAATTAGCCGCCCAAATCGCCCATCCAGTGCGCTTTGTCGAGATGGTTGAGGCCATGTATGAAGCCGGCGTACGTACCTTTGTTGAAGTCGGCCCCGGCGCGGTCTTGACTGGCTTAGTCAGCGCCATTCTAGGCGCGCGCCCGCACCGCGCCATTGCGCTGGATCGTAAGGGCCGCGACGGCGTACACACTTTATTGAGCGGACTTGCGCGCTTAGCGGCGGCGGGTATTCCCTTTCAGGCGCACCAGCTGTTTGCCGATACGCGGGCAGTAATCACTGAATTAAGCACCGGGAAATTGATGGTGCCGATCAATGGCGCAAATCTGGGCAAACCGTATCCACCTAAAGATGATCGTGATTATCCAGCGCCGAATTTGACGCCGAATCTGGCACATGTGATCGCACCTGCGCCTCAGTCCACGCCCGTTTCTGCACCAGCGTCGACCCCAATTGCAGCATTAGTGCCGCCAACAAAACCGCAGCCATCAGCCTCCCTCATACCCAGCGCAGCGCGCCCACCCGCATCAGGAATCCATGCTATGCCTGCAACAACGGTTACCGCCGTCAGTACGCCCACGAGTCCTGTCTCAGATGCTTGGTTGAGCGTCTTTCAAGCTACACAAGCGCAAACTGCGGCGGCACAGATGAGCTTTCAACGCACCTTGGCGGAAAGTCATGCGGCGTATCTGCGGCTGGCCGAAACGGCGCTGCTGGGTTTGGGTGGATTGCGTCATAACGCCGTCGCACTTCCGGCCGCCAATTACGCACCCAGCATAGTTCAGCACGCGGCCATTGTTCCCGCCCCAATTGTGCAAACTCCACCCCTTCCCGCCGCACCTATTGTTCAAGCCCCGCCCCTCATTCCGGCGCACGCCGGAATCCAGGCCAATGCCAGCGTCGCCGCAATTCCCTTAGGTCCCGGCGTGCGCCGGGATGACGGTTTAAAAAACACGTTCGACTTGCCCGCTTTATTACTCAGCATCGTCGCCGAAAAAACCGGTTATCCGGTCGAGATGCTGGCCTTAGATATGGATTTAGAAGGTGACTTAGGCATCGACTCGATCAAACGCGTGGAAATTTTAAGCAGCGTCGACGAGCGCGCGCCGCATTTGCCGAAAGTTGATCGCGCGCGCCTAAGTGCGCTGCATACGCTGGCGGAAATTATTGCGTATTTGGCGCCCACCGCCTCAGATACAGCACCCGTCATTCCGGCGAAAGCCGGAATCCAGGCCAATGCTGGAGTCACCGCAACGCCCCTGGATCCCGGCATGCGCCGGGATGACGAGGCATTCGACTTGCCAGCGCTGTTACTCAGCGTCGTCGCCGAAAAAACCGGCTATCCGGTCGAGATGCTGGCCTTGGATATGGATTTAGAAGGCGACTTAGGCATCGACTCGATCAAGCGCGTGGAAATTCTAAGCAGCGTTGACGAGCGTGCGCCGCATCTGCCAAAAGTCGATCGCGCGCGCCTAAGTGCGCTGCATACGTTGGCAGAAATTATTGCGTATTTGAGTGGTACAGCAACCGTGATCCCCACCCAGCCCGTCATTCCGGCGCACGTCGGAATCCAGGCCAATGCTGGAGTAGCCGCAATTTCCCGGGATGACGAGCTAGCTTGTGGCGACGACGATTTGCTCGGCCGCTACACCCTAGAACTGATCCCCGCACCCGAAACCGGCTTCGCCATGCCGTTTTTGTTGGACGCTACACCAGTGTATTTAATCGGCCACGACGAACTAGCCGCCGAATTGGCGCAGACCCTGCGCGCACGCGGCGTCAATGCGCACGCGGTGAGCGAACTGCCAGATACGGCAATCGCCTGCGTCTACTTAGGCGGTATGCGCGCTGATCTGGGTATTGACTCTGCCATCGCCATCAATTTTGAGGCCTTTCAAATCGCACGCACCCTGGCTGCGAAGTTGGGCGATAAAGGCGGATTGTTCGTTACCGTACAAGATACTGGCGGCGATTTTGGCCTCGGCGACGCGGCGGATTTGTCCAATTCTGCTTGGCTTGCTGGCCTGCCCGCGCTCATCAAAACCTGCGCCCTGGAATGGCCGCGCGCCAGTGTCAAAGCGATTGACTTGGCCGCAGTTAAGCGCACAAGCACAGAGCTTGCGGCAGTGATCGCCAACGAGTTGTTGCAGGGTGGCGGTGAGTTAGAAGTCGCACTAAAAAATGGCACGCGCCGCACGCTCGTCAGTATAGCTCGTGCCGTACAAACCGGCGCATCAGTGCTCGCCGCAAACGATGTCGTGCTGGTTTCCGGCGGCGCGCGTGGCGTTACTTCGGCGTGCTTGAGCGAGTGGGCAAAACGTGAGGCGACAGCTGGCCGTCCTTTGCGTTTTGCCCTGTTGGGCCGCACCGCGCTGCAAGGGGAACCGGCGGCATGTGCGGGCATTGACGATCCCGCGCAGCTCAAACAAATCTTGCTGGCCGCAGCAAAGGCAGCAGGCGAATCGCTGACCCCGGCGGCGCTATCGCAGCGCGTGCACGCGATTCTGGCCGGGCGTGAGATTCAACAGTCCATCGCCAGCATTCGCGCACACGGCGCACAGGCGCGCTATTGCGCGGTAGATGTGCAAAACAGCGCCGCACTGAAGCGATTACTGGACAATGTGCGTGAGTCCTGGGGCCCGATTCGCGCACTGGTGCACGCCGCCGGCGTGCTCAGCGACAAACGCATCGTGGACAAAACCGATGCGCAATTTGCGCACGTATTTGATACCAAAGTGCGTGGCTTGCAGGCACTACTGGCGGCGACTCAAAACGATCCGTTGCGGTTGCTGTGCGTGTTTTCCTCGGTGTCGGCGCGCTGTGGCAATACCGGGCAGTCCGACTATGCGATGGCGAATGAAGTGTTGGCGAAAGTGGCATTACTCACTGCACGCACGCGGCCCGAGCTGCGGGTTAAATCTTTAGGCTGGGGGCCGTGGGAAGCGGGCATGGTCACGCCGCAGCTGAAAGCCCGTTTTGCCTCGCTGGGTGTGCCGATGATTCCGCTCGTGTACGGTGCGCAGATGTTTGCGGATGAAATGAACGATGTGAGTTCGCACGCGGTCGAGCTGGTGTTAGGCGGCGAACCGCGCGCCGAAGCGCTGCTGTTCGATGGTGCGGAATCACGTATTGAAGCGCTGGAAGTGCAGGTGCAGCGCGCCGGGCACGCGTATTTGGCCGGGCATGCGGTCAATGGCGAACCAGTGGTGCCGGTGGTGCTGGTGGCTGAGTGGTTGGCGCGCGCGGCGCGCAGTTTTCGCCCCGGTTTAACCCTGATTGCGCTGCATGACTTGGCGGTATTAAAAGGCATTCGCTTAGGCGGTTTTGAACACGACGGGGATCGATTCCGTATTGAGGCGCGGCCCGCACCTGCGGAAACGAGACTCAGTAAAGGCACCTCGGAATTGCAGTTGCTGTTGCTCGATTGTAACGGCCGGCCCCGCTACAGCGCACGCGCCGAGCTGCATACGCAGGCGGCGGTGCCGGGCGCGTCAGCACCGAAGCTTAACCTCGAAAAATGGTCGGGGTCGCCTTACCCGGATCAGCTATTTCATCGCGACCAGTTCGAGCTGATCGAACAAGTGCACGGGATCTCGGATGCTGGCATTGCCGCACAAGTGCGTGGCGTGCAGGATGCGAAGTGGCCTGAGCAGAGTTGGCACTTTGATGTCGCCGCACTCGATGGCGGCATGCAGCTGGCAGTGCTGTACGCGCAGCGCATGCTGGGCGCGAATAACTTACCCACCGCGATTGCCAGCGTGCGACATTATCCGGCCCCACCCTGCGCCGGACCGATTGTTGCCACTGCCTATCCACGCAGCTTAAGCAAAGCCGCCAGCACCACCGATATCTATTTTGTCGACGGCAACGGCCAGCGCATTGCTGAACTTTTGGGCGTGCAAAATCACGCGCTGGTCGCTTAAAAATGCTGTTTGCACCCATAGCCATCGTCGGGCGCGCCTGTGTTTTGCCGGGTGCTGACAGCCCCGAGGCGCTTTTCCAAGCGGTACTCGGCGGACAAGATTTATTGAGCGCAACCCCTGCCGGGCGCTGGAAATTACCCGATGCAAGTGCTGCCTTGGCAGCACGCCCAACATCAACAAGTGCGGCGGCTGGACGTGGCGGCTATGTCCAAGGTTTCGAGGGTATTTGGCAACCGCATGGCTTTGCGATCCCAGCTGACGAGTTCGCCGGTTTAGACCCGCTGGTATTGTGGCTCGCGCATTGCGCGCGCGCCGCACTGCAACAAGCACGCATATTGGGGGCACGCGTTGGCGCGATCTTTGGCAATTTAGGTTTCCCGAGCGAGTCGATGGCGGCGTTTGCCGATCAAGTTTGGCATGGCTCGGAATCGGGCGTTGACCCGCGCAATCGCTACATGAGCGGCGGCACGAGCGATATTTTGGCGCGCGCATTAGGGCTTAATGCCGGTTGCTTTTCCCTTGATGCCGCCTGCGCCAGCTCACTGTACGCGCTCAAACTTAGCTGCGATCAACTGCACGACGGTCGCGCAGATGTGATGTTGGCCGGGGCCGTGCAGCGCGCCGACAATCTCTTTTTGCACCGTGGCTTTGATGCGCTAAACGCGCTCAGCCCCAGCGGACAATCGCGGCCGTTTCATCAAGACGCAGACGGCTTAGTGCCGAGCGAAGGCTGCGCGATGTTGGCGCTGAAACGTCTGGCCGATGCGCGCCGTGATGGCGACACAATTTATGCCGTGATTCGCGGCATCGGGCTTTCTAATGATGGCCGGGGCAAAGGTTTGTTGGTGCCTGACGACCAAGGCCAGCAGCGTGCGATTCGGGCTGCGTATCAAAGCGCAGGTTTAGATCCGACGAGGGTGTCATTACTGGAATGCCACGCCACCGGCACCTCGGTTGGGGACGCCACGGAAATCCGCAGTAGCGCCAGCATTTTTAAAGACGTTAAGAACCTGCCGATTGCCTCATTAAAATCGAACCTAGGGCATTTGATTACTGCCGCTGGTGCGGCCGGCATTATTAAGGTGATCGAGGCGATGCGTGCAGCCACGCGCCCGCCCAGTTTACACACCGAAAATTTGACCAGCGCCTTGCGCGATTCGCCGTTTCGGGTGCTGCAACAGGCCGAGCCTTGGCCGCTTATTGCTGGGCAAAGTGTACGCATTGCGGCAATTTCAGCGTTTGGTTTTGGCGGTAACAACGCGCATTTGATTTTGTCCGAGCATGATTTAGAACTTAGCGATAGTGCTGAGGCAAACGAAGCTAAAACTGTCAGTGAAGCCATCGCAGTCGTTGGCATCGGTGCAATTGCCGGTACCGCCGCGAATCGCGCACAGCTGAGCGAGGCTTTTTTTTCCAATACCTCCTTGCGCGGGCCGGATGGCAGAGGCACGATCACCGAACTTGCGCTGGAATTGACCGGGCTACGTTTTCCACCGCGCGATTTGACGCAAACGCTACCGCAGCAGCTCGCTATTTTGCACGCCGCGCGGGAAGCATTATTTGAGCTGCAATCCGCGCCTAGCAGCAATACAGCGGTGTTCATTGCGATGGAGCCAGACGCTGAAGTGGCGCGCTTTGGCACGCGCTGGCGCATGGATACAAAAAACTCCGAAGCGCAAAACGTGGTGATTGCGCCCTTAGAAGCGGCGGGCGTGATTGGCTGCATGCCGAATATTCCGGCGAACCGCATCAGCGCACAGTTTGACTTCACCGGCCCTTCATTTACGCTGCAAGCGGGCGCTGAAACCGGCGCTGATTTGCAGGTCGATGCTGGCCTGCACGCGCTGCACATTGCGGCGCGCGCATTGCGCAGGTTTGAAGTGGATGCCGCTATCGTCGGCGCGGTCGATTTTTGCTGCGAGGCGGTTACGGTTGCTGCGGGCAATACTGATCCTGCGGATGCCGCCGTCGTGCTGGTGCTCAAGCGATTAAGCGATGCGGTTCGGGATGGCAATCGAATTTATGCGCGGCTGGAAGAGCTGCCATTAAGCGAAGCAAAGCTTGAGCAAGTCGAAGATCATGTTGATTTGGCACTTTTCGCGCGTACCCAGCTGGGCAATTGTGGCGCGGCGAATGGCCTGCTGCAGATCGCGCTTTCCTGCATAAGTCTGCATCATCGACGCCATGCTAACGGTGCACCGTGGCTGTCTGTGCAAAATCGTCAACTGGATTTTTCGGTTGCTAGCACTTTCGGCCTGCGGCTTTCCGAATCACAATCGCACTTGCGACGCGCTGAAGTCGCTGGGTCTAAGCTGTATTTTTACGCAGGTGCAGATAAGGCGGCGGTGCTTGCCGCGCTGAGTGAAGATCGCATGAGCACTCCAGACGCAATTGGCCCGGCGCGAATGGTGTTGGTCGCTACGCCGCTAGAGTTGCCGCAGGTGCGCGCACGCGCCATCCTGCATTTGCAAACCGGCGCACCCGCTGGCAGCGCAGTGCATTTTTGCGCCGAGCCGGTGCCGGGCAAAATTGCCTTTGCCTTCGCCGGTGCGGGTGCGGGCTATGCGGGCATGGGCGTGGATTTGGTGCGGCAAATGCCGCAGCTATTAGACCTCGTTAAACTGCGCAGCCAGCGTTTATTGACCGCGCTGGACTGGGCGTTTTCCTTACCATCAGTGCAGCCGACCGCACTACAGCAGCTTTGGGGCGCGTCCGCGCTATCCCAGCTGCATTTGGAGCTAACGCAAGGCGTGCTAGGTTTGCAAGCCGATGCCTGGCTCGGCTATTCCTCGGGCGAAACCAATGCCTTGGTGGGCGCTGGCGTTTGGCGCGATCCAGATGCGCTGATGGCGGAAATGGCGGACAGTGGTTTGGTGACGCATCTGCTGGGCGGTGAATTTAGCGCCGTGCAAAGCCTTTGGCAGCGCGCGGTCAATTGGGCCAGTTGGACCGTGCTGGCACCTGTGGCGCAGGTGCGCGCCGCCTTAGTCGGCATTGAGCGCGTGCATCTGGCGATTATCAATAGTGATGCCGATTGCCTAATTGCTGGCGAGGAAAGCGGCTGCGCTGAGGTGGTGCAGCGCATTGGCGCAAGCCGCTGTTTGCGCCTAATTTATCCGCTCGCAGTGCATGTGCCGGAGCTTGATGCAGTAGCGCCCGAGTGGCTGGCGCTGCATCAGCGAAAGTGCTTTTCCCCGCGCACCGGAAAAATCTATTCCACCGCATTTGCGCGCAGCTACACGCCCGAGCCCGAGGCCTGTGCCGCCGCGATTTTGGCGCAAGCGAATCACACGCTGGACTTACGCCCGCTGGTGCTGCGCGCCTGGGACGATGGCGTGCGCATCTTCATTGAACACGGCCCCGGCGGCAGTTTTGGCCGTGCTATCCGCACGATTTTGGGTGACCGAAATGTGCTGGCGGTTAGTCTCGATCGCAAGGTAAAGCCCGGTGAAGACGGCTTTGCCGCGACCTTGTCGGCGCTCGCGGCGTTGCTAGCCGCAGGTGTGCCGATGCAGTATTCCCAGCTGGAAGACATGCTAGCGCCGGTTCCGCAATTGCCTGACCTACAGCGGCCTTTGCGGATTGCAGGGCATTGGCCGACGCTGAATTTGACACCCATAACTTCGATACCGCCGATTCAGCTTATGCAGTCAGCGCCACGCCTACCGCCCGTGCTGTTGAATAGCGCTTTTGTCGACCAAACTCGGCCGATGCCAAGCGTGGTGGCGGAGTTAAGTCACGCCGATGTCTTTGCGCCGCAAGCGCTTGATGCAACTGCGCCCATCGAACCCGCGCCAAATCCGGCGGTTTCGGCTCAGCTCGATTATTTGGCAAGCGCACATCAGCAGTATTTAGCGCTTCAAGGGCAGGCGCACGCGCAGTTTATGCAGCTGCAGATGCAGGCGCAGGAGTTGTTGTTTGGTGTGGTCAATGCACCGCAGGAAGTGGCTGGTATCGTTGAGCCGAAAGAACCCGTTCGCCCTGAGTCCCAGTCGAAAGAACCCGTTCGCCCTGAGCCTGTCGAAGGGCAGAGCCGCAAGGTTGCTAACGAAGTCAAATCGCATCACGAAGTTGGCGGACTTATGCTTCGACAGGCTCAGCACGAACGGGTTTCCAAGGAAGATTCGACACCAAGAGGACCCACCTTCACCCGCGAACAGTTACTAATTCACTCCGACGGCCTGATTTCCGAGCTATTTGGTCCGGAATTTCAGCCGCAAGATCAATATCTGCGCCAAGTGCGCATGCCCAAGCCGCCGATGCTGCTAGCGGATCGCGTGCTGGGTATTAGCGGTGTAGCGGCGCAAATGGGTTTAGGGCGCATTTGGACGGAAACCGACGTGGGCAGCCAGGATTGGTATGTGCATCAAAATCACATGCCTGCGGGTGTGATGATTGAGGCTGGGCAAGCGGATTTAATGTTAATTTCCTATCTTGGCGTGGACGCACACAATCGCGGCGAGCGCGTCTATCGTTTGTTAGGATGCGAATTAACCTATTACGGTGATTTGCCGCGTGTGGGCGACACTTTGCGATTTGATATTGCGCTCGACGGCCACGCTGCCCAGGGCGATGTGCGGCTGATGTTTTTCCACTACGACTGCATCAATACCGATGCGCGTGGCAACGCGCGGCCGCAGCTTTCCGTGCGTCAAGGTCAGGCGGGGTTTTTCACCGATGCCGAGCTGGCTGAGTCTGCGGGCTGTTTGTGGGCGCCGGAAACACAAGCGATTGTGCCGCAGCCCAAGTTAGACGCGCCGTTCGTCGAGTGCCAGTTGAGGGTGCTGGATCAAGCGCGCGTGCTGGCTTTTGCGGCCGGTGATACGGCTGGATGTTTTGGTGCCGGTTTTGAGTGGGCGCGCACCCACACGCGCAGCCCGTGCATTGCCAATGGCGTGGTGAACGCGACCAAAGATTCCACCCTGTTGCTAGATCGCGTGAGCCATTTGGCCCTGCACGGCGGGCCATGGCAGCGCGGCTATCTGCGTGCAGAGTTGGACATTCACCCGGATCAATGGTTTTTCTCCGGCCATTTCAAAAACGACCCGTGTATGCCGGGCACGTTGATGTTTGATGCGTGTTTGGCGGCGATGGCGATTTATCTTGCCGCCTGCGGCTACACGCTCAAGCGCGATGGCTGGCGCTTTCAGCCGGTGCCGGAGCTGAAATATCAGCTGCAGTGTCGGGGCCAAGTCACGCCGCAATCAAAGCTATTAGTGACCGAAGTGTTTGTCGAGGAGCGCATTGCTGGGCCGATTCCCACGGTGTATGCCGATTTGCTCTGTACCGTTGATGGCTTAAAAGCGTTTCACGCGCGCCGGGTGGCGTTACAGCTGGTGCCGGACTGGCCAATGGTGACTGCGCCCCCACCGCCAAACCTGCGCGCGGACGCGTTTGAGTTTGATGAAAAAAGCCTGCTTGCCTGCGCCTTAGGCCGGCCATCTGCCGCGTTCGGGCCGATGTATCAGCGTTTTGATGGCCCCACGCGCGTCGCGCGTTTGCCAAGCCCGCCGTATCACTTTATTAGCCGCATCAATCAGGTTCAGGGGCCAATCGGCGTGATGCAGGCCGGGGCGCGGGTGGTGGCTGAGTATGATTTGCCGGAGTCGGTATGGTATCTGGAGCAAAACGGCTGTAGGCGCATGCCGTTCGCGGTGCTGCTGGAGGCCGCCTTGCAGCCCTGCGGCTGGCTGTCCAGCTATGTCGGATCGGCCTTGAGCGTGGATGAAGAAGTCGGCTTTCGCAATTTGGACGGCGAAGGTGTGGTTGGCGCAGAACTTATGGGCGCTAGCGGCACGCTGCGCACGGAAGTCGAGCTATTGGCGGTATCGGCAACCGCCGGAATGATTATCGAAACCTTCACCGTGCGCTGCACGCTGGCAGAGCGCGAGGTTTATCGGCTCAAGACCGTGTTTGGCTTCTTTCCACCCGCAGCCCTTGCCGCACAGGCGGGTTTGCCCATCACAGCAACCCAGCGGGAGTTCTTCGCACGCCCCGCAAATAGACAGCTGGATCTGCGGCTCAACCCGCCCGAATTTTTCGCACACGCGAGCCTGCGCCTAGCTGGGCCTATGCTGCGTATGATTGATTACATTGACGGCGTTTGGCCCGGCGCGGGCACAGCTGGCTTAGGGCAATTGCGCGCGGTTAAAGAGGTGGATATCAATGAGTGGTTTTTCAAAGCGCACTTCTTTCAAGACCCGGTGCAGCCCGGTTCGTTAGGGCTAGAAGCCATGCTGCAGGCGCTGCAGGCGTGGGCGATTCTGCAAAATTTGGCGAGCGGCATTACCGCGCCGCGTTTCGAGACGATTGCACTCGATCACAAGCATACGTGGAAATATCGCGGCCAAGTTTTGCCGCAGCATAAGCTTGTATACAGCACGCTTGAGATCACCGAACAAGGCGTGGATGCGCGCGGGGTTTACCTGATGGCAAGTGCAAGCCTTTGGGCCGATGGTCAACGCATTTATGAAGCGAATGGCTTGGCGCTAAGGATTGTTTCCGGTGATCACTAATTCAGCCTTGAGCGC
>JAYUUS010000231.1:0-3065 GCA_043754435.1 Rhodanobacteraceae bacterium | reverse complement strand
GGGCATATTTCGGCTGCGATTCGTGGTGGTTTGTTGAGGTAACTATATGATATTATTGGATAATTGTCACGGGTTTTCTTAAGTTAATGGCATTGCTCCCGACAGGGGTGCTCTCGATTATTTTTGATAATTGGAGAGCACCATGAGTATCAAACCAGAACCAACTGAAATAACCGACGACAGTGAAGCAATGCAGCAGCTGGGCGACCTTATCGTGCTTCAGATGGGCAAAGCATTTGATGCCGATCTTCCCGGAGCATCCATGATGTCATGGGTTCAACGGTATCGCGCGTTTGTCGAGTTTGAAACTGAATTACGCGTTTGGGATCAACAACAACCGCGCGACTCGGAAACTCGAATTTTGGATGCGATGTTGCCAAAACTTCAGCGGTTGGAAAACCAAGTCCTGCAATTAAGTTCAATGTGTGTGCAGCAGCATGTGGAATTAAAGCGCCTTCGTGGTTATTTTGATCCGCAACATGATGCGTTGAGCGTTATTGGTATGACTGCGGTCACGTTTGTTCGTGCCCTCGGTGCGTTGTTTTTTCAAGTTGCGCGTGTTGCATCGTTTCGTTCGCCTGCGCCACAAGCGGTGCGGGTGAAACAGCATGGATAAAAGCGCCATTGATGAGCGACTAAGCCGAAGTGAATTGCGTGATGTAGATTATGCGTTGGAAGTTTGTTTTGCAGCAGGCAAATGTGGGCCTTTGGGAACACCAGAAGCCCGATCATTCGAAGCGCTGCACGCAAAGGTTCAAGGCATGATTCGACGAATGTCCTAGTAGTAGAAGAAAGGCTCATTCGAGCCTTTTCTTTTGCCTGATGTTTGAGCAGAAAGTTCGATCAAGGTCTAGAAAATGGCAAATGGCGCAAGCAATGGTCAAGGGCCTTATCCAAAAGGGCTTGACCACAAACGAAACTCGGGTAGTATTTATCGAGCATTAGCCGTGGACTTTTCCACGAACTGACTTTCTCGCCTCAGCACGTTGCCTAACGGTGATTTGTTGAAGTCAGCGCAAAGCGAGAGCGTTACAAACCAACCTACCCCGCCGGGACACTCATCCCGCACGGGGGTGAACTCCGGCTTTTTTTTGTAAAAAAACGGAGCTCACCATGAACAACGCATCAAACCATAACGACTACTTCAACCTTCACACCACAGGCATCGGCTATTTACAGCGTATGCGCGAGGTACCAGTGAAAAGCGGTCAACCGTATCTCGCAGTTGATATCAATGCGCTCCAAGGCAAATCCGACAATCCGCAGAAATTGCGCTTTGATCTGATTGTTACTGGCGCAACAGCGCAAGCTGACATTGATTTCATATGCGGAATATTGAACGAGCAGCAGCTAGTGGATCCGAAAATTCTCGTGGCGTTCAAGGCATCTGACTTGGATCCACAATTTTTCACCTACAAGAAAGGCGATAAACAAGGTCAACAAGGTGTTTGCATCAAAGCGCGTTTGATCAAGCTGAAGTATTGCAAGATCAATGGTGAGATTGTCGAATTGCCAAGTGCGCATGCACAAGGTAATGAAGATGAAGAAGGGTTATCGGATCAGGGTGAAGACGACTTTATGTCCCAGCCAGAACCGACTCCTGCACCACGCGCAGCGCAGCAAGTACCCGCACGTCAAGCCCAACCCGCAGGCGCACCGCAACCGACTCGTTCGTTTGCACCTCGCGCCGGCGCTGCAAGCCCAAGTGCACTACCTGCACGACAGTCTCAACCTGCACGCACACCGCAATCGGCCGCAAGACCGTTTGCACCGCGCCAGTCGAGTCCATCGCGCTACCCGCAAGCAGCTCAACGCTAAACAGTAGTTCGTTGTAAGGCATTACCTCAGCACCCACTTCGGTGTGTGCTGAGGATGACGAGAAGGTGGGGCCTGCTCGGAGTGAATCCAAAATACTGGGTTCATTGCGAGCAGTCCCCACCTAACTCACCGGAGCTCGTCATGTGCATTTACCCGTTTCATATCGCAAAAAATGCTTTTAACCCGTCAGATACGCTCGTTGTTTTGAACCATCTTGGCCGTGCTGTTGGTACCGCCTCTAGCGCTAAACAAGCGCAAGAGATACTGGCTGAAGCAGGACTCAAGAACGCACGCGCAAGCATGCGTAGGGTAAGTGGTAGCGTGGTGTTTGCCGACAGTCGATGCGAAGTTCGAGTAAATAGCTTGAGCCTTTCATTGCACTAATAAGCCATTGGACGCCGGCCAGTTTGGCGGCGTCCGGTGCAACTAATTCAGTACCGCATTCGAGTTGGCTGGCAACTTTAAAACCAGCATCCACCTCCCGGTGGTAGCGAACTAGCGTCGCCCAGAGTTCGGGGCCCCTAATCCTGCGACGCGTGTTGTAAACCTAAACGACCTACCGAAAAACGGTCGTTGTGTTGCACGAAGGCATCGATTCGATGCCTTCCTTTTTTCGTCAGGCATTAGTCGAGATTGGCGCGCGCGCCGATGCCGAGTAATGCTTTAAACGGTCGTCAGTCTGCAACTGACAAAAGCCTTTTCCGATGCCATGGGCTGAATTTCGGAGTGTCAAAAACCAACCCGTCGGGATCACTCCCGCTGGGGTGCTCTCTCGATCTAATTTGAATTTGGAGAGTAACTATGTATGAATTATTTGGTCCACCAGTTTCGTCGTACTCACGCGCGCAGGCCATTGAGGATGGCGTTTTGGTTGATATCACCGAGCAGGCCAAGCGAAGTCGTTTCGTTTATCCGGTGGCTATGACCAGCGCGCTTTGGGACAGTTGTAACGGTGTCGAAGGTGTAGCGCAAATGCTGAACGATTTGCATCGTGAAATAAAGCGCAGTGCATCGGGCGGTGATCAACTCATGTTTGTCGCCCTTGGCATCACGATTAAGTGTGTGGTTGGCCCTGGCGATGATCCAGCACCAGTGATAACGCTGATGCTTGAGCACGAGGACTAAGAAAACAAAGCAGCGCAATTGCTTTTAACGGTCACCAGTCCGCAACTGGGAAAAGCCTTATCCGATGCCATAGGCTGAATTTCGGAGTGTAAAAAACCAACCCCGTCGGGATCTCACTCCCG
>JAYUUS010000230.1:0-3082 GCA_043754435.1 Rhodanobacteraceae bacterium | reverse complement strand
GGATCGCGCACGGCAATCGCATTCGCGCCCTGAAAGCCAACTTGGCCAAAGCCTGCTTCCTGGGTCAAATTGCGCAAAGTTCCGTTGCTGTAGCGAATATAGAGATCGCCACCCCGACCGGTTTCTTCGATGCCCGCGCGCTGATTGCCAAAAGTCGAAGCGATGGTCGTGAAGTCTGACGGAATCGGCATTTGCGTCACGAACAAGATCGGATTGTTCAAAGCTTTTGGTGCTGCGAATGCCGCTGGGCTTAGCGCACTTAGCGCGGCTAAAAGCAAAAAACATGAGCGAATAATAATAGGCATATAAGTCATCTCTGAAAATTTCGCCGAACTGAACTGGCAACTGAACTGGCAAGACGGCAAATAAATTCGATTAGATTGTTTTGCCACCAAAACAGCTGCGCGAAGTCTGCGCGTGTGCAGCACACAACAGTGCGTTTGATTTGGCAAAAACCTAAAGTTTTAGGTAAGGTTCCCTATGCTTCACAAATGCAGCACTATTTGCCCACATCGAAAAGATAAGCCAGACTCAGCATCCTTCCGACCTACATTGTGGCCGCATCATGTTTCATACGATCTTGATTGCCAATCGCGGCGAAATTGCCTGTCGGATTGTGCGCACCTGCCGCAAACTGGGCGTGCGTGCGGTTGCGGTTTACTCCGATGCCGATGCCAACGCGCAGCATGTGAAACTCAGCGACGTCGCCGTCCATATTGGCGGCTCGCGGCCTGCAGAAAGCTATTTGTTGGGGGATAGGATTATTCAAGCGGCGCTGGACAACGGTGCGCAGGCAATTCATCCAGGCTTTGGCTTTTTGAGTGAAAACGCGGATTTTGCCGATGCGGTGGAACAGGCGGGCTTAGTGTTTATCGGGCCACGCTCAGCCAGTATGCGGAAAATGGGCAGTAAGGCTGGCGCTAAGGAATTGATGCGCGCCGCCGGTGTGCCGGTGGTGCCGGGCTATGAAGGCAGCGATCAAGACCCGGCAGTGTTAATGGCCGAAGCCGCGCGCGTGGGCTTCCCGCTGATGATCAAAGCCGCGCATGGCGGCGGTGGCAAAGGCATGCGGGTGGTACGCAGTGCGGCGGAGTTCATGGCGAACTTGGAATCCTGCCAGCGCGAAGCGAAAAATGCCTTCGGGCGCGATCGCGTGCTGCTGGAACGCTACATTGAAACCCCGCGCCATATCGAGCTGCAAATTTTTGGCGACACACACGGCAAAGTGCTGCACCTCAACGAGCGCGAATGCTCGGTGCAGCGGCGCTTCCAAAAAATTGTCGAGGAATCGCCGTCGCCCATTATGACGCCCGAGCTGCGCGCCAGCATGGGTGCAGCGGCCGTGCTTGCCGGGCATGCGATTGACTATGTCGGCGCAGGCACGGTCGAGTTCATTGTAGCTGCGGACGGCGGCTTTTATTTTATGGAAATCAACACGCGCCTACAGGTCGAACACCCGGTTACGGAAGCCTGTTTGGGGCTAGATTTGGTGGAATGGCAGCTGCGCGTGGCCAGCGGCGCGCAACTACCGTGGCAACAAGAAAAATTAGTCAGCCATGGCCACGCCATTGAAGTGCGTATTTATGCAGAAGACCCGGAATCGGGCTTCTTACCCGCAACCGGCAAGCTGACGCGCTTGCATTTCCCAGAATCCGGCGCGCGCATAGACTCAGGCGTGGCAGAAACCGATGTGGTCAGCGTGTTTTATGATCCCATGATCGCTAAGTTGATCGTGCATGCGCCCGATCGCGGGCAGGCAGTCGCGGCTTTGAAGACGGCGCTGATGCACACCGAAATTGGCGGCATTAAATCCAACGTGGACTTCTTAGAAGTATTGATTCGCCACAGCGACTTTATCAACGCCAAAATTGACACCGGCTATTTGGATCGTGCGCTGGATCAGGTTTATACGCCAGCGAGCCTATTGCCGACCGCCGTTTTGGCCGCCGCCGCATGCTGGTCTTTATTGGAGCCGGCCGCTCCTGGGGGCAGCGATGTACACAGCCCGTGGGCGATTACTGATTCTTGGCGCATCGGGCATTTAGGTAAGCGCGTCTTAGCGTTTGAATATCGCGGTGAACGCCTGGAAGTGGCGGCGCATGGGGCAGCCAAACGCGTCGAACT
Organism: Rhodanobacteraceae bacterium; assembly: GCA_043754435.1. GTDB lineage: Bacteria > Pseudomonadota > Gammaproteobacteria > Xanthomonadales > SZUA-5 > JANNYA01. The sequence continues at coordinate 958 of JAYUUS010000230.1, read as the reverse complement.
GGGTATTGGCTCCCTAAGCTTAATGGCCAACGATGCCGCAATGCACCAGGATATGCTGACCGTCAAACTCGACGGCCGCAGCGCCCGATTTCGCATCGCCCAGTTTGAAGATGCGCTGGAAATACATGACGGCAGCCGCCGCTATTTGCTCAAACGCAAACCCGCCTACGCCTTCGAGAAAACCGCCGCCGCCAAAGCCGACGCCGTCCGCGCCCCCATGCCCGGCCGCATTGTGTCAGTGCGCGCCGAAGTGGGCGCCGAAGTCGCAGAAGGCACCGAGCTGCTGGTGATGGAGGCGATGAAGATGGAGCTCAGTTTAAAAGCGCCGCGTGCGGGGAAAATTGCGGAGATGCGGGCGACAGTGGGGGAGTTTGTGGAGGCGGATGCGGTTTTGGTGAGGTTGGAGTGAGGGGCAGTTCCCTTAAAACTTAATTTTGGCGCAAATGCCTAGAAAAATGTCACTTGACGGATACTAGGAAGGTCGAGATTGCACCCGTGGGGCATTTGGTGAAACGATGAATCCAGTGGCTCTGGCAATCGATCCAGTAGTTTTGGTGGTGGAGCAGGAGCGGTAAGTAAGCTTACTCGGCGTTTTTCCCAACAGATATAAATTATAAAGCATCTGATGGTGCATAATCTAAACTCAAACTTAGATCAGAGGCCACTCTCAGATATTTTGTAGGATCGAACGGGTCTGTAGGCGGAAAATTTGTGACTCCATAAGAATGATGGAAAAATTTTGCCTTATATATCGAAGCGGATGCTTCAAGGGCTTTTGCTTTAAATTAAATTAGGCCACTAAATTAGTTAAACTCTTCTATGGTGGAGATGAAGACGACCAATACATGGCTCAACTCGCTACCTGATTAGCGCTAATCCTCAGTAAGCACAATTTTTTGTCAAACGGAGCGACTTTTCGGAGTTTGGCGCACACTGAGCCGCATGCGAGATAAGCCTA
>JAYUUS010000229.1:0-28530 GCA_043754435.1 Rhodanobacteraceae bacterium | reverse complement strand
ATTCCAACACGACTTTTTTGCGCCCGGCTTTGGCTTTTAGCTCCCAGCCCACGCCTGGGGAGCCGGTGAAGCTCAGCAGTTTTAGGCGGTCATCGGTGGTGAATAAATCTGCGCCGTCGCGGTGTGCCGGTAAAATGGAAAACGCGCCTTTGGGCAAATCCGTCTCCGCCATAATTTCACCAATAATCAGCGCGCCAATCGGTGTGCGGCTGGCGGGTTTGAGCACGAACGGGCAGCCCATGGCTAAGGCAGGCGCGATTTTATGCGCGGCCAAATTCAGCGGGAAATTAAACGGCGAGATAAAGCTGCACGCGCCAATCGGCACGCGCTTACTCATGCCCCGATAGCCACGCGCACGGGGTGCGATCTCAAGATTCAGCACTTCGCCGCCGATGCGCACCGATTCGTCCGCCGCCACCGCAAAGGTGTCGATCAAACGGCTGACTTCCCCGCGTGAATCTTTGATCGGTTTGCCCGCTTCAATGCACAGCGCCACCGCCATTTCCTCAAAGCGCTCTTTAAAGCGGCGGATGCAGTGCTCAATCACCGCGCGGCGCTCATAGGGAGCCATGCGGCGCATCGGGATTTCGGCAGCGACTGCAGCGGCGATGCCAGCGTCAATGGCTTTGGCATCGGCTAACGCCACCCGCGTTGCCACGGCACCGGTATATTTGTCAGTAACTTCTAAGTCCGTGTTGGCAAAAACGGCGGTGTTCGCCAAATAGTAAGGGTAGCGCTCAAGCAACATGATTATTCCTCAGTTACTACAAATTTAGTGCAGCCGGTCGGCAAAAATTTTGCATCAGCGGACATATTGCAGAGCCATTTGCCATCGCTCAACACATAAAGAATACGGGTGCCTGCAATTTGTTTGAGTTTAAAATCTTTCGGGATATCAACCTGCAGCGCGCAGGCCTTGTCCTCGCCAATAGTGCCGTAGACAAAGTCCTTGAAAACATTACTTTCAACCTCTGCTTTGATCGGCAAATCCTTACCGGGGCAAGTATTTTTCGCGCTAAAGACCGATTCAATTTCAGTTCTGACGGGACTTAAGTCAGCGGCTGCATCGACTAACGCTGATGCCGCTAATCTGTCGCTAATGGCAGGCACATAGGGGCCTAAATATTTGTAGCCGTAGTATCCGAGGACACAAATTCCGAAGAAAGCACTGGCAAATTTTTTCATGGCACTACTGCCGCCCGAAGCAGTTACGGGTGCCTGCACATTTGGATAGGCCGGTGCAGCGGGATTGTAGCCAGGATTGTAGCCTTGGGCCATTTGTGGCTGATTTGGTGCTGGGAAACCTTGAGGCGGTTGATTGGGAGCGGGAAAGCCCGGCGCTGGAAAGCTTGGAGCGGCGAAACTGGGTGGCGCACTAGGGGCTGAAAAACTGGGTGGCGGCGCATAGGCCGGTTGCGGTGCAACTTGAGGCGCAGGCGCTAAAACAGGTGCCTGCGGCAGCATTCCGGCCTTCATCACCATGGTGGCTGCCGGTGTTGGTGGCGGTGCTGCTAGCGGGATTCCCAGGGTGCCCGCTAGATCTTCAAGCCTTGACCACTCCGCGCGGCCTTCTTGCCAAAGGTGCGTACGCTTATTGATTGCACCGGTGCCAAGCAAGTGTTTAAGCTCATCAACGGAAACCGGACCACATTGCTGACGATCTTTATCGACATAAAACCACATGCGCCTTCCCCATAATTGCGTTAAAGCTGACTTTCCACCAGCGGCGGAAGCTGCGAAACTGAAATAACTTTTTACCTTGCGCCTTCAAAGCGGAGTATGCCGAAAGTTATCGGTGTTGCCTTCATTTGCAAACAGAAAATTTCGTCATTGCGAACGCAGTGAAGCAATCCATTTGCTTTTAATACTTTCCGCTAGCCGGAAAAGTGGATTGCCACGTCGCTGCGCTTCTCGCAATGACCGGGCAACTGCCAAAGTCTCAGGCATCCCCGCTTCACGCGTGAAAAGAATATGTTCCATGCCCGCGTGACACTGCCACTGAACACCTTAAGTTTGCGTATCATCCGCACGGACTAAAATTTTGCAATTTCATTCGGGAGGAAACAAATGCGTATTGGTGTACCTAAAGAAACTAAAACCCTTGAAGGCCGCGTGGCCCTAGTTCCTGCTGCTTGCGGCGATTTAGTCAAAGCTGGGCATGAGGTGTATGTCGAATCATCGGCAGGTATTAAAAGCGGTTTTTCGGATAGCGATTTCGTCGCGGTCGGGGTAACGATTGCCAAAGATGCCGCTGAGCTTTACGAAAAAGGCGAGCTGATCGTCAAGGTGAAAGAACCGATCGCCGGCGACTTAGCATTGCTGCGTAAAGAGCACCTGTTATTTTGCTATTTGCACCTTGCGCCAGAACCTGCGCTGACCCAGCGTTTGCTGGAAATTGGCCTGTGCGGAATTGCGTTTGAGTCGGTCGAAGAAGCGGATGGCTCGCTGCCGTTATTGGCACCCATGAGCGTCATCGCCGGGCGCATCGCGGTACAGTGGGGTACCACGCTGTTGCATCAGCCCAATGGCGGCAAGGGCAAATTGCTCGGTGGCCTGCCGTCCGCGGATCGCGGCAAGGTGGTTGTACTCGGTGCGGGTGCGGCGGGGGGTAATTCCGCGTCGTTGGCGGCAGCAATGGGTGCCAATGTGGTGGTATTTGAGCGGCGCATTGATCGCTTGGAAAAAATGATGGCGATTGGCAACAACGTCACCGCGCTGTATCCGCATGAAAGCTATGTCGCACGCGAAGTGCAGAATGCCGATTTAGTCATTGGCGCGGTACTGATTCCCTCGGCCCGTGCGCCGCGTGTGGTGACAACAGAGATGATTAAATCGATGCAGCCGGGCAGCGTGGTGGTGGATATTTCGATCGATCAAGGCGGCTGTATTGAAACTGCGCGACCGACGACGTATGCGAATCCAACCTATGTCGAACACGGCGTGATCCATTTTGCTGTTACCAATATGCCGGGTGCGGTGCCGCAAACGTCTAGCCAAGCGATTTCTGCAGCGATTTTGCCTTACACACAACGCTTGGCCTCGGGTAATTGGCGCGGCCATGCCTCGCTTGCCAAAGGCGTTAATGTGGAAGGCGGGCAATTGGTACATCCGGCGTTGTTGGCGAAGTAGCTCGTTGCCTCGCTTTACAAAAAGCCTCGTCATTCCGGCATGCTTTTAGCCGGAATCCAGTAATAAAACGTCTGGATCCCCGATAAAAACGCTCGGGGATGACGCAGCAATAGCCACAATGCGCAGCGTGCATTTTGTCACTACCATGTCACTACAATCCCAAAAGCGGCTGGAGAATAGCGGTGAGCCAATCGAGCATGTATCAAATTCGCATCGACGAGCAGGAAAAAGCAGAGACTTTTGCTATTTTGAAGGAAATGGGCATTAATCCAGCGCAAGCAGTGCGTCTGTTTTTTCGTCAAATCCGCAAGACTCACGCCCTTCCGTTTCCCATTGAGTACAGCCCGAATGAGAAAACGGCACGAATTCTCTTGCAAGCTGATGCAGACAAGGACTACAAGCGCGCGGCAGTGGAGGGTTTCTATGAATAATCGTATTAAAAGCGTAACCATCGGAATGAGCGGATTCCTGAGTGGAAGTCTGGCAGCGGCGATTGTAAGTTTGCCAACTTGGCCAAAAGCCGGTTTAGCAGCTTTAGTCAGCTTCGCTGTTTCAATGACTGTTTGGTTTTTCTTGCGTCCGAAAACAACCCCATAGTCTGCAAAGCTCGAAACTCGCCCTTGTAAAGTCACTCTGGCAGCAATTGCCCCACCAAATCCGCCAACACAGCTAAATCCTCCGGCATCAATTCGATCGTTTCCGTACCGAAATAATGTCGATGGAACGCCACGACGGCGGCTGGCTTATCGCTCAAATCATAGCCAATCAACGCCAGCGCAAGCCAGGGGTCAAAGTGTTCGGGAACCGCTTGTGCCGGTTTTTTCGGCCATAAGCCAAAACCTGCTTTAGCAAGCTCTGCCCAGGGAAAGTACTTATTGGGATCATCTTTGCGCGCCGGTGCAATATCGCTGTGACCCCATACTTGCTGCGGCTCAATCCCTAAGCGCTTGGTTAAATCGGTCAATAAAGACAGCAGTGCAGCGATTTGCGTTTGTGTAAAGGGAGTGCTGCCGTCATTGTCCAGCTCAATGCCAATCGAGGCAGAATTTAGATCCGTGCGGCCAGCCCAGCGCGCGATGCCCGCGTGCCAAGCGCGTTGGTTGTCGGCGACGAGCTGCAAAATTTCGCCCTCGCGCCCGATTAAGTAGTGCGCGCTGACCCTGCCCTGCGGATTGCCGGTCTGTAACGTGTGCAGCGCCTCAGCGAGGCTGCGCATATTGGTGTGGTGAATAATGATCAGCTGCGGCTTGCGCGGCTCAAAATTTTCGGACGCTTGCCAAGTTGCCAGCGGGCTTTTGTAGGGGTCGGACGATGGATTAGGTGTGGAGCAGCTGATCAAGGTTAGGCAGCCAAGCAGAATTGAGAGAGGAGTGGAAAGATGGCGCATTTGTAGTTATAGCCTGCGCCGTGGATCAAGTATCAGCAACAGCATCTCCACAAGCCAGCCGATGATTAACACAATAATGCCGCAGCTAACGACAACCCCGAGCAGCAGCGTGTAGTCGCGATTAAATGCCGACGTCACCAAGGCGCGCCCCAAGCCCGGCAACGCATAAACCTGTTCGACGACGGCAGAACCAGTCAAAACCGCCACGGCGCTGGGTAGCAAAAATGCCAGCGCGGTGGGTAATGCGACCGGCAATAAGTGCCTCGTTTGAATGCGCAAAGTGCCAAAACCGCGTGCGCGCGCGGCCTTTAGGGCATCCGAATTCGCCGCGTTCAGCAGCGCGCCCAGCAAGACGCGCACGGCCATACCAAACTGTGTTAGAGCCAATGCCAGTGCGGGCAATAGCAAATACTTCCAAATCGGTTCGCCCAAACCTGCGCTGGGTAGCAGGTGCAGGGTCGAGGCAAATAGCAGCGCCAGCATCGGGGCGGTCACGAATTTAGGTGTGGACAGCAGCCCAGTGCTTAATGCGCGCACCGCAGCCGCCGTTCGTCCATGCGGTTTTGCGGCGGCCAGCAGAGCAACGGGCACCGCGCTCAGCCAAGCGAGCGAAAGGCCGAGCGCGCCTAAGCTCAGCGTGATCGGCAGTGCTGTGCGTAAAAGTTCGGCGACGCTAAAGTCCGCATACTGAAATGACGGGCCAAAATCCCCGTGCATCACGCCGGATAAATAGCGCCGCAACTGGGTTAGATAGTCCGCATCCGTGCCATAGCGTGCGGCCATTGCCGCCTGCACCTCTGGGTTTGCAATGCGCTCAGTGTCAAACGGGCCGCCGGGAACCGAGCGCAGCAGTGCCAAACAGATGGCGACCAGCGCAATCAACACAAAAATGCCGCCGAGCAGTTTTTTCACGAGTAGCGCTACTGTCTTCATGATTTAGGTGCTTTCACGGTTGCCGCCAGCGCAATAAACGCGACGAGTGATGATCGAGTGGGTTGCCCACAAAACCTTCTAGCTCGGGTGCGACTAAATGTTTTGAGGTATAAAAAAACAGCGGAATGATCGGTTGCGCCACCATCAGTTCGGCCTCTGCGGCCAGCGCCAAACGCTTGGCGGACATCGGGTCGGTGATCTGATGCAGAGTTTTTAAAAGCTCCGTATAGCGTGCGCTTTGAAAACCGGTGGTATTGAGTGTGGAATCAGGCGCAAAAATATCGAGAAAATCGAGTGGGTCGGCCAAATCCGCGTTCCAGCCCCCACGAAAAACCTGGGTAATCCGCTTAGCCCGACGGTTTTGCACCAGTACCTTCATTTCTTCTTGCCGAAGCACCGTTTGGACGCCCAAAACCTGTTCCCACATTACCGATATCGCCAGCATCAGCCGCCGATTCAGCAGGCTGGTGTTGTAGCGTAGCTCGATGACTAAGGGCTTGTCTGTGCTGTAACCGGCCTGCCGGTAAAGTGCCTGCGCGCTGGCCTCGTTGACCGCGCGTGGTTGGGGCGTGGGTTTTGCGGCACCCGTCAATAGCCTCGGTAGCAGCGCATACGCAGGCTCCTCGCCGGTGCCGGTTACGATTTCGACTATGCGCGTGCGGTCTATCGCTAAACTAAGCGCGCGGCGCAGTGGCAAATTATCTTTCAGCGGCGCTTGCGTTAAATTAAGACCTAAGAAAAAGCTGCCGAGTGACGGTGCCACGTGCAGTTTGCTGCCAAATCGGGTGCGCAGCTGCACTAAACGCCCTGGCGGGATGGTTTCCGTTACATCCAGCTCCCCAGCATCAAAGCGCCGCGCTTCTTCGCTCGCGTCTTCAGTGACGTGATAGCGTACCTCAGACATAGCAACAAGATTCGCGTCGTAATAGTGGGGGTTTTTGCTTAAACGAATGCTCGCGAGCGGCTGCCAAGCCTTTAAGGTGTAAGCACCGCTGGTGACAATGTTTTCGGCGCGCGTCCAAAGCGTGCCAAAACGTGCGATGGTTTTTAGCGGCACTGCGGCCGCCACCGGCAGGCTGAGCCTAGCCGGCAAATTGGGGGTAATTTGCGTCAGTTTTAGCTCCAGCACGCGCGTATCGACGGCATTGGCACCTAGTGCCGCGTTGTGCCCTTGCAATCGTGCTTGCGCGCCCTGCAGCACTAATAGCTGCGTGGCATAGGGCGCTGCGGTTTTTGGATCCAGGGCGCGCGCAAAGCTGGCGACAAAATCCCCGGCGGTAATGTCAGAGCCATCGCTAAATTTGGCGTTAGCCCGGAGATAAAACGTCCAGTTTAGGCCATCGCTACTGGTTTCCCAGCTCTCGGCAATGCCAGGAATGATGGCACCGCCTGCATCTTCGCGCGTAAGACCCTCAAAAATATCGCGCAGAATGTTTTGCGCTGACAAACTCTGCCCACGCTGCGGGTCAAGCGAATCGGGCTCGGGTCCATTGCCGCGTTCAAGCACGCGCGCTTCAAGCGCTCCGCTTAGTATCAGAAGCAACGCGATGGCGAAATAGGTTTTGATTCGCATTATTCTAGCTCGCATCATCCTAGATCTCTTTTGACACCGGGTTGCATCGCCATGCTTGCCTATTTTTTACCGATAGTAATGCTGTTTGGCTCCAATTTGTTTATGACGCTGGCTTGGTATGGGCATCTCAATTACAAGCTCAGTACGAAGGGGTTTCCAAGCATGTCTCATTGAAAGTCAAAACGTGAGCTATCATCTACATCTCAGAAAATCCTACCGTCAAAGCGAGTCAATCTAATGTCTAGCCCAATCCAAGCCTTTGCCGCCACGGCACCGAAAGCGCCGCTGCAGGCATTTGAATATACGCCCGGCGCATTGGGCGATGAAGACGTTGAAATCGCGGTGGAAAGTTGCGGCATTTGCCACAGCGACCTGTCGATGCTGGACAATGAGTGGGGCTTTTCCGCCTATCCTTTGGTGCTGGGGCATGAGGTTGTCGGGCGCGTAGTTGCGTTAGGATCGCAGGCAAAACGCTTGAAATTGGGTGATCGAGTCGGTTTGGGTTGGAATGCGTATAGCTGCGGTGCTTGTTCGCCGTGTTTGTCAGGCAATCAAAATCTTTGCGGCAAAGGGCAGGGCACTATTGTTGGGCGTCATGGCGGTTTTGCCACGCGTGTGCGCTCACATTGGCTTTGGGCGGCACCTTTGCCTGAAGGGCTTGATGCGCTAAGCGCTGGGCCGCTCCTTTGCGGCGGCATTACCGTGTTCAATCCGATCGTGCAGTTTGGCGTGCAGCCGACCGACCGCGTCGCTGTAATTGGGATCGGCGGGCTTGGGCACATGGCGTTAAAATTCTTAGCCGCCTGGGGTTGCGATGTCACAGCGTTCACTACCAGCGACGCCAAGCGCGAAGAAGCCTTGCAGTTGGGCGCGCACCGTACGCTGAATTCACGTGATGATGGCGCTTTAGCTAAAGCCGCTGGCAGCTTCGATTTCATCTTAAACACCACCAATGTTGGCCTGAATTGGAACAGCTACATTGCCGCACTCAAACCCAAGGGACGCTTGCACCACGTTGGTGCGGTGTTAGAGCCGATGGCAATCAATACGTTCCCCTTGCTGATGGGGCAGCGCTCTATCTCTGGCTCGCCGATTGGTAGCCCTGCAACGGTCGATACCATGCTCGAATTTTGCGCCCGCCACAGCATTACTCCTGTAACCGAAAATTTCCCGCTTTCCCGGGTGAATGATGCGATTGAACATTTGCGCTCGGGTAAGGCGCGCTATCGGGTGGTGTTGCAGAATGACTTAGGGAGTTGAATGGCGAACGGCTCTCATTAGCGCTACTGCCAACGCGCCTGAACTTCCTCGGCACTCGGCATCGCTAGCGCAGCACCGGCACGTTCAACGCTCAATGCCGCTACCTGTGTTGCGTAATGCACGGCACTTGAAAAGCCCTGATTGCTAAATTTGACGAGCCCCGCCGCTAAGCCTGCATTAAACGCATCCCCGGCACCGGTGCTGTCGATTGCGTGAGCAGGCAATGCTGCTACTCGATAGTAAGGTGCTGCGTCACCGCGCAATAGATCTAGTGCGTGCGAAACAAATGCGCCTTCTGCGCCAAGCGTAATCACCACCGTCAGACGGCTCAGTTCGCGCGCCCAACTGTGTAGCAAAGCGTCTGCCGCACGCCACCAATGGAGCGGCAATTCAATGCCGTGCAGCACTTGGAGCAAGTGCGCAAACTCCGTTTCATTCGGGGTCAAAACATCTGCTAAGGCCGTCAGCTCAAGGGTGACCAATGGGTTGATCGGCGCCGGGTTAAGGATGCTCAGCACGCCATACGCGCGCGCGATGGTGAGCGCCGCAAAACTGGCGGACAGATTGGTTTCCAGTTGCGTCAATAAGACTTTGGCCTGCGTGATGCAGGCAGCTTGCGCCGCCACAACCGCTTCGCTCAGGCTCAAATTCGCGCCGAGTGCGACACAGATTAAATTGCTGCCATCCGCCGCCACCACCACCGACGCCGCCGCCGTTGGCGCGTCTGATACATGCCATACGCACGGCAAACCGCTAGCCTTGGCGGTTGCGCGTGCGCTAGTTGCAGCCACGTCATCGCCGATTGCGGCAATAAACAGCGTATCGACCCCAAGTCGATGGCAACAGATCGCCTGATTAAAGCCTTTGCCGCCTGGGCCTGTAAAAAACGTGCCGATTCGGCTTTCCCCCAGCGCGGGTAGGGCAGGGACTTGCCAAACGTAATCTTGCACAAAGCTGCCAACGACAACGATGTTCATGGTGCTTCCTTTGAGTTTGGATGCTCAGATTAATCTGAGGTGATTTACAGTTCCTGCTGATACAGCTTAAGCGGAGCTGCCGCCAAAGTGTGCCATCTCAACCACAGGATGGCACCATGAAACCTTGCTGCACAAGCCCACGATGCAAATGCCCACTATACAAAGGCCGCTGCGGCTTCACTCTGATTGAGCTGATGATCAGCATTTCGGTGGCGGCAATACTTTTCAGTCTTGCAGTGCCGCAATTTTCTAAAATCACGCAAACTGCGCGTATGACCAGTGCGCGCAACGGTATTTTTACCGCGTTTCAGTTGGCGCGTACCGAGGCAATTACGCGGCGTGTACACGTCGTGGTGTGTGCCAGCGCCGAAGGTGAGCGTTGCAGCGGCGCGTGGGAAAGCGGCGCACTGGTTTTCGTCGACGCCAACCAGAATCGTCAGCGCGAAAGCAGCGAAAGGTTGTTGACGCAATTGAGCACGGATGACTTCAAAAATTTAGGCGTTCAAGGCAGTCGCAGTTTGACCAGTTTTGGCCCCGATGGGCGCTCTGGCGGCAGCAATCAAACCTTGGCCTTTTGTGCACCCGGACGTGCGGATGGCCTTTCAGTGGTGGTTTCTAACGTCGGTCGTATTCGCATGGGCAAGGTGGTTTGTGGTTGATTCATAGGCACCGCAAAGGGCTCACATGGAGTCAAAATGCGGCGTATGCGCTAAACTTTTTGGCCGCGAAACTTTTGGGCAGCATAGCTCATGACACTCAAATCCGATTTCATTGAAGTCTATGAAGCTGCGCTCGACCCAGAAGTCTGCGCCCTGGCGATCGAGCATTTTGGCCAAAGTAAGCAAACGCAGCCCGGCCAAGTCGGCGGCGGCGTGTATCCAGAATTGAAAAATAGTCGAGATTTGACGATTTCCGCACTGCCCGAATGGGCCGAGTTCGTGTCTATTTTCAACGGTGCCTTGCTCAAATGCCTGCGCGCCTATGTGCGGAAATATCCCTATATTTTGCTAGCCCCTTTCATGTTGGCAAGCGCTGAGCCAAGTGGGGCCTCAAAGCGCATGGATGCGGCTAACCTATTGCAGCATGATGACGTAGCGCTCAATCAATTGATTTTGCGCCTGTTGCGGCCCGGTGCCATCAATATCCAGCGCTATACCGCCGATCAGGGCGGCTACCCGTATTGGCATTGCGAACATATGCCAAGCGATGCGCAAGCGGAATCCCTGCACCGCACTTTGCTGTGGACGCTGTATCTCAATGATGATTTCACCGAGGGTGAAACCGAATTTCTCCACCAAGCGCGCAAAATAAAACCCAAAATGGGGGCTTTGCTGATTGCACCAACCGCCTTTACCCACACGCATCGCGGCAATAAACCGGGCGGTGGCGACAAATATATTGCGACCTCTTGGGTTTTATTTCAGCGGGCGGAAATGATGTTTGTTAGGCCAGTGGGCAACATCGAATAGAGACGCGCAAACTTAGCGCCCGCCCAATAAAAACCGCAGCGGCTGATCCAAACGCGCACGCCAAGATGCCTCGTTGTGCTCAGCGCCTGGGAACGTGCGTATGACGAAGTCCTGATCCTCGACAAAGCCTTGCGCAAGCAGCCATTGGCGTACCTTTTCATAACTAGGTGCATAGCTAGCATCTAGGCCTTCAGTGCCGTGGTCAAACCACATGCGTACCCCTTTAGGCACCAAAAATCCCCGCGCCATATCGCGCTCAATGTAGGGTGTGGTGTCGGGCGACTCGGACTGCTTTGCGCCGGAAAAATATTGTGCTGCCACCGCTTCTGAGAGTGGGAAATGCGTAGACATGCAGCCGCAAGCACCGAATACATCCGCGTGATGGCTGATTAAATAAAACGACAATAGCCCGCCCATAGAAGAACCCATATGGAAGGTGTTTTGCGGCCCGGTCAATGTGCGAAATTCACGGTTGACGCGCGGCATCAGCTCGTCAATCAAAAAGTGAGCATATTTTTCACCGTCGTGCCAGGGCGAGTATTCCACCCCACGCGACGCTGAACTCCAAACGCCCACCACAATCGCTGGTTCAATTTCACCCGCATCGCTCAAACGCATCATCGCCTCATCGACACCCCAATCCACACCGGTATTAGCGATGCGCGGATCAAACAGATTTTGTCCGTCACTCATATAGAGAACGCGGTAACGCCGGCTGGTTTGCTCCTGATAATTCGGCGGCAGCCAAATTGAAACATGGCGCGGATGCGCTAAATACTTGGATGTCACGTCTTGCCAATACACCAGCGTGCCCTTCACGCCAGAACCTTGCCAGTCTTGAATATAAGCTTTGACGTCTTTTTTGAAATCGCTAACGGCTACTTTTATTTCTTGATTGCCCGAAATCAGCTGTCGTTGATTCGCCATCACCATGCCCGATGGCCCGAGCGCTTCGCGATCCCATGTGCCTAAGGTGATCTTAAACTCAAATAAAGTGCCGTCAGGAATTTTGATGCTTGCAACGCGCTCACGCCCGGATGCCGACATCAGCTGTCCTGCGGCATTCCAAGGCCCAAGGGCCGCGATATTGCCGCTCAGATAGACCGGCGCGGCTGTGCTCTCGGGAACTTCAGCGCGCACAACTACTGTGCGCAAAACCAAGTCATTTAATGCGCTAGCGCTGGGTTCCTTATGTAAAGCGCACGCTGTGAATGCCAAAAGCCAAACCCACAAAAAGAATTCGCGCATCATAAACATCCGTAAATAGACTAGGCTGGCATTCTGAGGCGCTTAATTACTGATTTGCAATCAATGCCGCTTTAGTAAATGCAATTAGCCATCCGTCAACGCCTGCGGTACAAACGGTTTGCTCAGCGATGCCTGCATTTTCGTCGATGTTCGCTTGTAAAAAACATCGTGGACACCGAAATATCATTTAGCGAAAACATCGTCTGCTTATTTTCAAGGTCACTTTCAGCCGACAGTTGCATATTGCGACACAACGCACAAATTTTAAGCCGTTAATCCTCAACCCCAGCGTAAATCACCCGCCGACTCACGCCGGTCAGCTTGGCGGCCAACTTCGCCGCTTGGCTTTTTGACATGGATTCGCTGAGGATGGCAAAGGCACGCCGGGCCTCGATTTCGGCCGTGCTTTTTTCGGGCGCGCCTTGAATTATGACCACGAACTCGCCGCGCTGAAGATTGCTGTCACCGGCGATTTTTTCTGCGATTGCGGACGCTATTCCGGTAAAGGTATTTTCAAAATGCTTGGTAATTTCTTTTACCACGGAAATGCGGCGATCCGCGCCGAAAACGGTAACAACATCGACCAACATCTCGACAATTCGATGGGTCGACTCATAAAAAACCAGCGTGCGCGGCTCATCTTGCAGTGCGGTTAGCTTGTCGCGCCGGCCTTTGTTATTCGCGGGCAGAAAACCTTCAAAGCAAAAACGTTCGCAGGGCAGGCCACAAATACTCAAAGCCGCAATCAGTGCGCACGGGCCGGGCACGGCGCGTATGGCAAAGCCAGCGGCGCGCGCAGCGGCGACTAAAATATAGCCAGGATCGCTAATCAACGGCGTGCCGGCATCGCTAATCAGAGCCAGGGTTTGCCCGGCTTCCAGCTTTTGCAAGATCAGGCTAGTTTTCTGGGTTTCATTGTAGTCATGCAGCGCGCTCAGCTTGGCCTGAATGCCGTAATGGCGTAAAAGCACGTTCGATGTGCGGGTGTCTTCGCATAAAATTTCATCTGCGAGGCGAAAAACCTCCAGCGCCCGCTGTGATATGTCATGCAAATGCCCGATCGGGGTAGCGACGACGTAGAGCGCGGGCATACTAGGATTAGATTGCGCGGTATGATCCGGCGCAGTTTCAGTTAATTTTTGAGTTGAGTTCATGCGGATAGTCCTTGCCAAATCAAGCATCATAAAAAACGCGCGCGCCTGCACGCTTGTAGCGATGGTTATCGTCACACTTAGCGGTTGCGGGAGTATGCCGCTAGTTGGGCCTGCTGTAGATGAGGCCGGTGCCAAAGCGCTAATGGATAATGGTCAATTTCGCGATGCGGCGATGGCTTATGAGCGGCTGGCACGCAAAAATCGCGGCCAGCGGGCGCACTATCAACTGTTGAGCGCAGACGCTTGGCGTGAAGAAGGCGACTACACAAACGTTCAGGCGTCCCTGAAAACCATTGAACGTGGCGGCCTTTCCAGCGATCAGTCCGTGCAGTTTGATCTACTTGATGCAGAAATTTTGTTGAACCAAGGGGACGCTGAAGGGGCACTTAATTTATTGGTGGCGGACCCGCAAAAACTGCCGCCCGAGCTTGCAGCCTCGTATTTTGAGCTGCGTGCGCAAGCGTTTGAAAAAAATGCCGCGTTTGCCGATGCAGCGCGTGAGCGTGCCGTCTTGAACGGCCTGTTGGACCCGGTCGAGCGCGCCGCCAACGAGCACGATTTGCGCGCCCTTCTGGAAAATCTAAAGCCCGATGAGCGCCGCGATTTGATCCGGGTCACGGCGCGTACAAGTCCACTCTTTCCTTTTTTAGCAGCACTGGGCAGCACCGCAAGGGAAGGCAGCGCAAGCTCTTATACCGATTCGGTTACCGCCGCACCTGCAGCCTCAAGAATTAGCAGCCTAAGGGGTGCCACGCGCGAAAACATCGGCCGAATCGCCTTACTTTTGCCGAGTAGCGGGCCGATCGCCCCCGCCGCGCGTGCGGTGCAGGACGGTATTTTTGCTGCCTACTTCTCCGATACCGCTGAAAACCGGCCGGAGCTGACATTGATTGACAGTGGTTTAACCGCCGCCAGCGGCAAAGCCGCTTACGACAAAGCCGTTGCTGACGGCTTTGATCACATTATCGGGCCCTTGCAGCGCGATCAAGTCACCGCGATTTTTCAGTCCAACGACGCCATTTTGCCGACGCTAGCGTTGAATTTTGCTGATTCCCCGACCTTGCCGCCCAAAGGTAGCCTGCAATTCGCGCTACTGCCGGAAGAAGAGGCGGTAGCGGCGGCGGATCACATGGCAGAGAAAGGCTTGAAGCGTGTTGCGGTATTAGTGCCGGATGATGAATTTGGCCGCCGTGCGGCGGAGGCGTTTGAGGCGCGCTTCACGGCCTTAGGTGGCGAAATTGGCGAGCGTGCGTTTTTTTCCATTACGGGTACGGATAACTCTGCGGCTATATTCAGCGCTATGGGGGTTACTGAAAGCCAAGAGCGTGCTAAGTTGGTGCGCGGCATTGTGGGTATTCCTTTTTCCGCGCAGGCGTCCCGACGCTATGATTTAGAAGGGCTATTTTTGGCCGCCAAGCCACCCCAGGGGCGTTTGTTGCTGCCGCAGTTGCGCGCATTTGATGCCGACGATTTGCCCATTGTGGCTACCAGCAATATTTATGCGGGCAGCCCAGATACGACGTTGGATCGCGATTTAAACGGGCTAGAATTCTGCGATGCACCGTGGCTGTTGAACGCTGAGGTGGGTGAGGATGTACCAACCCGCGCCAGCATCCGCACTTTGAGTAGCACCGTAGGTTCCGGCGCGCGCCTAGTCGCGTTTGGTATTGACGCGTATCGAACGCTGACGCATTTGAGTTGGCTGGAAAGCAACCCGGATACCGCAATCACCGGTGCCACAGGCCTGCTGAGTGTGGATCAAAATGGCAGCGTTCGGCGTAAACCTAGCTGGGCGGTCATGCGCGTCGGCGTGCCGATGGTGATCGCATCGGATAGCCAAAATTAAGGCATGCAAACCACTCGCGACATTGGTCAGGAGCATGAAAGCCGAGCGTTAGCACACTTGCAAAACGCGGGCTTAACTTTGGTGCTGCGCAACTACACGGCAAAAGTTGGCGAAATTGACTTAATTATGTCGCAGCAAGAAACGCTGGTGTTCGTAGAAGTACGCTTTCGCTCGGCGGGCAGTTTTGTAGACGGCTTAAGCACGGTTGGTGACACCAAACGCAAACGCTTTATCAAAGCCGTCAAATATTATTTGCTGACGCACCCTAAAGACGCACAGCGCGTGCTGCGTTTTGATGTGATGAGCATGAGCACGCACGATATCGACTGGCATCAGAATGCGTTTGATGCGGGCAGTGGCTGGTAAATTTGTTGATGTTGCAAACTTCTATGCAAGCCATGCAGGCGCGCTTTAAGCTGTACCGATTGATTCGCGCATATTTCGCCGTTCAGGGTGTCATGGAGGTTGAAACGCCGATCCTGGCCAGCAGCGGTAACACCGACCCGGCAATCGAAAGTTTCGTAACGTTAGATGCGCACGGCGAGCCGCAGTGGCTGCGCACCTCGCCTGAGTTTTTTCACAAGCGTTTGCTCAGCGCAGGCTCAGGCGATATTTTTGAGATTGCGAAAGTATTTCGACGCGGCGAGGTGTCCACGCGCCATCGACCAGAATTCACTATGCTGGAGTTTTACCGCCTTGGTGTAGACGAATTTGGCTTAATGGATGATCTAAGCGGGCTTTTGGCCGCAGTTTTTTGCGGCTTTGGCCGGATTCCGCCGCCGTGTGTGCAATTAAGCTACTGCGCTTGGTTCGAGCGCGACGCCGGTTTCAATCCGCTTAACCTTGCGCTCGAATCGCTGCGCGGGCGCGTTGCTAATTTAGGCGTGATAACCCCAACAGGTACGACATTCAGTCGTGACGATTGTCTAGATTTAATCCGCACGCACCAGCTTGAAGTACGGCTTCCGGCCGATCAATTAACCTATATCTATGACTTTCCCGCCAGCCAAGCGGCACTCGCGCAGCTCAACACCGACGGTAAAACCGCCCGGCGCTTCGAGCTATTCCTTGGTGGGTTTGAGCTTGCCAACGGTTATTTTGAGTTGACCGATGCTGCTGAGCAAGCACAGCGCTTTAGCCGTGATTGCGCCGTGCGCGCCGAGCGCGGCATGCCGGCGGTGCAGATCGATCAGGATTTGCTGCGCGCATTAACCAACGGCTTGCCAAGCTGCGCGGGCGTCGCTGTGGGTTTAGATCGGCTGCTGATGATTTTGACGGCGGCGAAAACTATTGTGGACGTATGATTTTGCTAGGCTTGCGAAATTCAATCCGTGCGCCGTAAAAACTCCATAAAACTAGGCACCATGCGCTCATGCGCGTCTTCCGTCAGCCAATGTCCAGCATCTTCATAGGCATGGGTTTCCGCATTGGGATAAAACCGTTGAAACGCGGCTAAGTAATCTTTGTCAAAAACAAAGTCTTTTAAGCCCCAGGGCAATTGAATCGGCAAATGCGCAAGACTCGGCAAGAATTTTTCCAGGCTGACTAATTTATCATAGCCCCGTTCGCTGGGTTTCAGCGGAATATCGCGGACAAAGCGCAAAATCGCCTCGCAGTCGTGGGCATTTGGGTGCGCGCCCAAATAGCCTTGGGCAACTTCTGGAGCCATCTTTCGCATTACCCCGCGCCATACCGCGCCGCGCTGAAATGCGTTCATGTGTTTACACAAAAAGCCGCCGAGCCAAGTATTGCGCACAAAAGCGATTTCTTTCGGCAGTTTTTTACCAGCAAGCAGTGGGAATGCCGCCGTGTTGCTAATCACCAAGCGCGCAATGCGCTCGGGGTGGCGCTGGGCGTAGCGCAGGCCGATCACGCCGCCCCAATCGTGCACGATCAAAGTAATTTTGCCGACCACGCCGCGCGCGTCCAAAAAGTGTTCTAGATCATCGACGCGCTGCTCAAAATGGAAATCGTAGCTACCCGCGTCTGGCTTGTCAGAATCGCCCATGCCGATATGGTCCACCGCGATGCAGCGGTAATTTGCTAAGGCGGCCGCAATTAAGTGCCGGAACAGGAATTTCGAGCTGGGGTTGCCGTGTACGAATACCAGCGTACCGAGCGGTTTTGCGGGTACGATATCCCAACCGGCTTGCGTGAAGCCGTGGCTGTGTTTAACGCGAACGATTGGATACGCTAAATTAGTTGCCATAAGAAACGCCGAGAATTGCAAAGCCCGCGATAGTAGCTGGAGTAACTTGGATTGTTTTAACTAGACCGATGCAGAGCTTGCGCCTGCGTTAACCGAACGCTGCGCATAAAACTCCTCAACAAACGCATCAAAACGCTGTTCCGCAATGGCCGCGCGTATGCCCTGCATCAATTCTTGGTAATAGTGCAGATTGTGAATGGTATTGAGCCGCGCGCCCAATATTTCGGTGCACTTGTCCAAATGCCGCAAATAGCTACGGCTAAAATTTTTGCAGGTGTAACAGCTGCACTGCGGATCAATCGGCTGGGTGTCAAATTCATGCACGGCATTGCGAATTTTGACTTGACCAAAGCGGGTAAACAAATGCCCGTTGCGCGCATTTCGCGTGGGCATGACGCAATCGAACATGTCAATGCCGCGTTTGACGGCTTCGACAATGTCTTCTGGGCGCCCAACGCCCATTAAATAGCGCGGTTTATCGCTGGGCAGCATTGGCAAAGTGAAATCCAGCGTGTGATTGCGCTCCGCTTCTGGCTCCCCGACCGCCAAGCCACCCACGGCATAACCGTTGAAACCGATTTGGATCAATTCGCGCGCACTTTTTTCGCGCAGATTTTCATAGGTGCTGCCTTGGACAATCGCAAACAGGGCGTTCGGATTATTCAGCCGATCAAACTCCGCCCGCGACCGTAGCGCCCAACGCAGGCTCAGCTCCATCGACTTAGCTGCCACGTCTGGCGTCGCTGGATAAGCGGTGCATTCGTCGAAAATCATCACCACGTCCGAGTTCAGCGATGTTTGAATTTGCATGCTGACTTCAGGGCTCAAAAACACCTTGCTGCCGTTAATCGGGGAGGCAAAACGCACGCCTTCCTCGGTGATCTTGCGCATTTCGGCCAAGCTAAACACCTGAAAACCGCCCGAGTCCGTCAAAATCGGGCCATTCCAGCCCATAAATTGATGCAGGCCGCCGTGCGCCTCAATTACCTTGACGCCGGGGCGCAGCCATAAGTGAAAGGTATTGCCCAGAATCATTTCCGCGCCACTTTCGCGCAATTCCGGCGGCGTCATCGCTTTGACAGTGCCATAAGTGCCGACCGGCATGAAGGCGGGGGTTTGTAGGGTGCCGTGCGGCAGTGTCAGCGCGCCGCGCCGGGCACGACCATGCTGGCTAAGCAGTTGAAAGTTGATCGTCATCGTATGATTGTGTTGCTTACCGCAACGACGCCTCAATTTGCTTAGCGTCCACGGCAGTCAAGCCCAAGCCCGCCGCAAGCGCGCTCAAGTAAGTGTGTTCGGCATCCGTATCATTATTAATTGCCATGAACGAGGCGGCATAGGTTTCACGTTTTAGCCCGTCGCGGGTTTGGCTGACAATCTCGGACAATGCTGGAGGCGCTGCAATTTGCGCTAACAAAAATTGCTGTGTCTGCGGGCTTAAACCTGCGGTCAATGCCTTCTCTAAAATCTTGCTGCGCTCATCGCCGTCAATGGTGCCATCCGCATTCGCTGCCGCAATCATGGCGCGAATCAGGTGCGTTGCATCGGTTTCCCGAGTATTTTCCGGCGCGCTTAGCCCAGGCGCGGCGAGCATTTGCGGTGGCGGTGGCGGCATCGCGCTTCCCGGCGGCGGGGGCGGCATGCCTGCATCGACACCATTGGCAGCGCCCTGCGCCTTTTGCTCTTGAAAATGCTCAAACGCCGCCCAAGCCACGCCCAGCGCACCGATACCCAGCGCGCCTTTGCTCAAACCCGCGCCAATGCCGCCATTAACCGAGCCTAAGCCAGAACCCATTGAGCTTGCCGCGCGGCCCAGCGCGCTGCCACCCATCATATTTCCCAAAAGCTTTTCCAAATCAAACATGGCCTGTCCTAATAACTGCGAGAGAGCGGCTGAGTTTAAACCTAAGCCGGACAAATAGAAGGCGACCGATCACTCTGCTAAACTTGCAGCACGCACGAAGGAGCGCCCCACTCATGAACGCCCAAGCCGCAAGACAAAACACGTTGAGGCGTTGCTCGCGCATTGGCAAACCCGAGGGCTAAGCCCGGCTACGATTAAGAACAACCTATCTCATTTGCGCACTTGGTCGCGTTGGATCGGCAATACCGTGAAGCTAACTCTTGACCTAAACAATCCGCCACCGCTGACGTCTAGCGAACGTGCAGAGCTTGAGTCAATTGCAACGATGCCTGACGACCAAATCGACACCAGCGATGCGCCTTTTCGCCCCGACGCTGTTTGGGTTAAAGCGGTTGACTTTCCACACGCGAAAAAACTGATCTCGCTTCGCATCGATGAGGATGTAATCGAATTTTTCAAACACACAGGAACTCGGTATCAGACGCGCATCAATGCGGTTCTTCGCTCCTACGTGAATGCGCATCAAAACGCGAAAATCTGAGACTCACTCGCGAATCACCTAGTCAGGTTACTCAGTAACTTCTTAGTCTGGTAGTTTGGTACGATACCTAACATAACTAATTTTATGGCACCGGAAAACGCGTCATTTATCTAGGCCATCGCGACGCTAAAAGCTAAGGACTAGCATCGAGTTCAATGTCATACAGACGTTTCAACTCAACTCGCATCCGACGTTCGCGGTCGTCAATAAACGCACGGTAGTCGTTCCAAAGCTCTGAGGTACATTCAGGAATGAAGTCGTATGAACTCCAATACTTATTGCCGTCCTCGCTGCTGAAGAAAGTTTTGGGGTGCTTTGCCCGCTTATATCCGTTTACTTCGGCTGGCATGGGTTGAAAGTTCCAAACCACGTCGACAGCGCGTCGATAGGTTTCATCGGTACCAGCAAGTTTAAGCGGGAAGATGTGGTCCACCTGTGGCTTGCGTTCGTGGAAAATATAACTGCGATGCGGTGTCAGTATCTTTGTCGCCAGCCATGGTTGGTTGAGCAGATGCCCACGTAAGGTCCGTCCATTTCCAGCGTCTGCATAAGGCGCTTTGATCTCCGCGCAAACAAAAATTTCGCTTTTGCCCGAAGGCGGCGTTCTAATCAATAGCAGCCGCTTACGAAACGGGAATTCCTGGAACCCAGCGCAACCCAAACACGACCAAACACACCCTAAAAGAGCGGTTTTTATGCAAAAGCGATCATTTTCGCCAATTTCAAATCTAGTTTTAGCGCTGTGCCTTGGGCATTCACTGCAGGCTAGCGCAGCGAGTACCCCGGAAAAGCTGGCATCCGAGTTTCGCGCTGTAATTGCGAAAGGCGACATCGACGCCGCGCTGACGCTGGGAGATTTTAAAAATACCCACCCTACCTTGGAATGGACTTACCTGTATTTCGTAACAAGTTGTGTTTACGATGCAATTTGTAGCGTCAGTGTCAAGCCCGATGACGCGGCCTCTATTGCCGAGCGCACTGCGCTGCAACTTAACCAGGGGTTTGAGGACGGGCCCAAACCGGAGGGTCTATTGGTACTAACGATGGTATTTAAAGAACCTAGGGCCTCTAAAATTGAGCACAAAATTCCTTTTGCAAAGATCGCCGGGCAATATCGCCTTGTAACCGGACACTATACGGCGAAAAAATTGACTGAGCTGCACGCACAAACCGATGCGCAGTTGCTTGACGCGATGTTTGCGGCCTATCCGTCCAATTTTCGCGCCGGCTGGAAAGCTGACGCAACAGTGCTGCCCGCAGGCGGCGGAGAAATCGGTACGGCCTACGCGGCTAAGGTTGCAAACGACTATGAGCGCTACCACGCCGGTGACGTAGACGGCGTAATTGCCCACGGCAACCCAACGGTGCAACGCATGTTTGCACCGAAAGAACGCGACGGCACGCCCGTTGCAAAAAGTTTTCGTGCATTGCAGGCGCGCGCAGACTCGGTCAGGATGCTGGTAAATATTAAAATCTTAGGTGGTTATCAGCTTGGCGATTACGTCGTGCTTGAAATCCAAGGCACAGCCGAAAATGGCTGGATTGAGCGCGGGCCGGTAATACTGGGGCGTGATTCTGACGGCAAATTCGTACGCCTGTTTGATCGGACAATAAGCTATCCCAAATGAGTCATCGTGGTTTGCTAGGTTTACTCTTGCTAACTTTCAATGCGCTTGCCGCCGACGTGCAAGTGATTGCTTACGGCCCTAAAGCACCCATCAATCTCAAAGGGATTACGCCATTATCGCCGCAGCTGCGTGCGATTCTTGCCTACACAGCCATGCGCGCCGCTGGCTCGGGATGTCCAGTCTTTCGCGACGAAAGAGATCACGCAGCCGATGATGGCAAGCTGCATTGCGATCTGACCGATGCGCTGGGTCTTGGTTATCAGTGCTCGCCGACGCATACGGGGATCGTCAAGCAGTGGTTCCGAAAAAGCCTAGGTGCGCTATTTGATCACAACGCAGCTTTTAGTTACGCGATAGAAAAAAATGATCTCAAATGGGTCTGCGAAGCGACGGGCAACACGGCGTCAGCGCAATCGAGTTGGAGTTTTTTGCGCTTACGCACGAAGGGTGATCGCGTCATGGTTGATGGCGTAATGGCTTCAATTAACCGTAACGATAAGCTCGGCATCTATACGAATCGCTGGAAGCAATATTACGAATACAGAATTCACGCCGACCGCGTTGAAGTGTTGAAGCGGGTTGGTACGATTATTGAGTAATTCCGCACGGTCAAGCTCGCAAGCTCAAGGTCAGTCGCTACAACAAAATACCCATCGGAGCATTATCAATGACTTCCCAACTTGATCGGTCTTTCAACGCGCTTGCCGTGAGCCAAAAACTGGGCCGACGCACAGTAAACGCCGCTGCCGCGTTACTTTTCGCGCTGCTACCCAGTTTTTCATTTGCCCAATCCGATGACGACGACACGCGCTTGCTGAGCGTCCGCTGTGAGTACTCGGATAATCCGGACAATGAAGTCGAAACCGTACAAATAGACGCAACGGCGCCCGCTAGCGCGGATGCGGCCGCGACTAAAACATTCCGAAAAGGTGAGAGGTGGCAATCCGCCAGCTATCGCGTCAATGTAGGTGAGGCGGCGGAGTGTGTATTTCCATCGGGCCACAAAGTGCGTGCCAAAGTCGGTCAGGGGACGTCTAGCGCATTTGGCCAATGTGGTGGTGATCCAGAAGTATTCCTTTCGGTTTGGGTTAATGAACGCAAAATCGCATCGAAAGTGTGGTTTTCGGGGCACTGCGCCGAGCAAGACGGGGTACCCGACGTTAGCGTTAGATTCTCGGGCGGCCACGATATCAAAGTAGAAAAATGCAATTCGCTGCCGCCCAAAGCAGCCAACACAGCGGCGGGCGATGCCAAATCGACCGCGAGCGAAGCCTTGAGCGTCTGTGTCGACTATCCCGCAGTGGAAAGCTATCCGCGTGATGAAATAGAGTATCCACCACCGGGCCAAAAACCGGCAGCCCCTGGCACCATTGCGCTCATCAGCGGCTCGCATAAAGTCTGCGCGGCCGCACAGGAAGAATTGAACGCGGATTTCAATACCTTTGGTCAGTATTCCGATCAAACGACATTTAAGCTCAGTCGTCCGAATTGGGCAGCAGCATCCCAGGAGCAATTCGACAACGCGTTATTGGCAGAGATAGCCGCCGGTGAGCAAAGCATTTTCGACTTTGACAACGATGGCAAGCTGGATCGCGTGACGCGCATGCGATTTGCCACGCACTACATGGATGCGCAGACGCTACTGGTGGAAAGCGGTCGTTCGTCGAAAAAATTGCAGGTGCCCGACGGCCCATCGAACCAGCACCGCTGGTTTCTTCCCTGTCAGATGAGCCAGACGCATTATGCGCTTGCTGACTGCCCGCCATACTCGCAAAAATTTGATGAAGCAGGTTTCTGGATGGGCACAAATGACAAACCAGAAACGGTTTACTTTCTGTCACGGTATTCTAGCCTTTCACCGTTCGCCTTCAAAGGCGAAAGCTACATCGGGGTGAGCGGCCAAGGGCAAGCGGAAGATTTTGTTGCGATCATCAAGCCAATGCCAAAACAAACATTCCAGCGCATGTGTTTGTTGCGTCAAATCCGTGAAAATTTTTAGTCCGGGGCAGTTGGAAAAATATTTTTGCTTTGTTGCTGAACTGGCGTTCTGATCCATAACACCCAAGCAAAACGAGCCGTAACCAACTACGCCTATTTGCCCGGCCGCTTGGGCGCGAGCAACCCAACGACAATCACTTCACGCTTCCAATACTGTTTAGCCAGCGGCAAAAAGCTCAGCTCTAAACTTGCTTGATCCCAAACAATAGGCAAGCCATCGGGTGGGTTTTGCAAATGCGGCCGCGCCAGCACGAAGCGCTGCATCGCCGCCGGAGTAATGCCCGCTAAGCGCGCCTCACGTTTGAGCTGAACCATACGGCGCAGTGCATCGCGGTCCAGTTCGAGTTTGCCAAAGTCAAATTTCGGAATCGCGATGCCAGCAAGGATGCGTCCGGTGAAGTTGTAGCTCAGCTGGCGCATCAATGCACGGACGTTATCAAACTGCGGAAAACAACGCTCCATAACCACCCCCGCGGTTGTCTCGGCAGCGGGCAGTTGTTGTAGCGAGGCCTCAGAAACGCGTTGAATCTGTGCATAGTTATCGGCCGCGAGGTTCATTGTGGCTTGATGCACATAGGCAAGATTCATCGCCGACATGAATAGGCAAGAATCATTCGATGCGGGAATACGCGCTGCCGCGCTGCCACGGACGCAATGCCACAAGGTACTCGCCACACCCGGCATCGCGCCACGCAAGGCATGTTCAAAGCGTCGGAATTCGCCACCCATCGCTTCGGACCAATCCAGCTTAGTAGCCGGCGCCGCCAAAATCTTATCAAGCGCCTGCGCATTGGCTGCGATGGCTGACGGCGATGCGCGCGCTAGCCATTCCGACACCAACCAAACCGCCGCTTCAATTTCGCGCCCGGAAATGCCAATGCTGATGATATCTTGAGGCGAAGTACGCACTCGCCGCCAAAACGCCACTGTTTTGCCCAGCTGCGCGAGCGCCTCAGACGCAGCTACCGGGTTTGCTTCGGATTGCGCCAACGGTAAAGCGCTAAGGAGTCGTTGCAGCGCAAAAGTGCCCGAATTTGGGTTAAGCCCATCCAGAGTGTTCGGATACAAGTTCTGCCACCCGGGCAGTTGCATAAGTTCCTGCGTCCGCGCTAGGCGCAAGGCATTGGCGAGCTGCAGCCGCTTGAGCGCCGCGCCATGCTGTTGCGCCCATTGCAAGCAGTTGCCATCTTCGCGCACACAAAACTCAGTCACACCATCGAGCGCCGCATCCAAACCAACTGCAGGTAGCGACTCTTTGAACAAGGCGATTTCTGCCGCATCAGGTTTTGGCATCGGTGACTGAGCGGCGCGCGCACGGTAGGCATCCACCCGCTGCCGGCCATAGCTAATCGGATCGATGTCGCCAGCCGCATCAAGGCCCGCCAATAATAGCCATGCATTTTCCGCATCAGGCGTCCGCTGCGCAGGAACCTTGAGGTAGCGCGTGGCGTTTGCGTTTGGCGCTTCGTCGATGGTATTCCACAGGGCGAATACGGCAATCGGCAAGCAGATCAAAATGACAAACAACCACGTCAGCACCTTAACGGCTCGCCGCAAGCCGCTTCGGCTGGGGTTTTTCGGCGTAATTTTCATCATAACCGCTCTGCGTAACCTCAAAATTTAGGATGACTGTGGGTACCAGCGGCAACGACGATTGCCACCAACGGCGAGAAATGCATGGCCGAAGGATGCCTTACCCAGGTTGCGCTGGCTATAACAGACACTTATCCGCACCGATTTTAATTTTAATAACTTTTGGATAATCTACATTGCACATAAATCGTGTATTTTTAAAGTTAACAGTATATACACCTGACTTGAATTTTACTAAAATAAAATTATTATTATCGAATTCAAGATTCGAGTCCCGCAGAATAATTTTTACCGTATTATTTTTTAACTTCCAATGGCTTTTGTCAAAGTCATTTTTTTCTGGATATATTGACGTCTGAAATGTGCATGAAAACCCCAGCGCATCAGGCTCACTCGCTTTATTGAACCAGTCAAAATTGAAGCCAATAATTTTTCCATGATCGCTCGTTACACTCAATTCACCTTCATTATCCGCATCTTGGTGCTTGCAACGATACGAAACTTCTTTAGCGAAGGTGGCTTGACTTATAAAAAAGGCAACAAGCGCTAAAATATATTTCATTTATTTTCCTATGATGACATTTGGCTCAACTCGCAGTCATCGGCCGGTTCGCAATGGTGCTGAGGCGGAAAAATCATGCGCAGCGAGCGCTAAGCATTTCAAAAGCCCGCGAGGTAAATAATAAAGTAGCCCGCACCGCAGCGAATGGCACGCACGTGTGGCGGAAGCTCGCAACGGTTTAGGGTGCATATGAATTGAGTGTTCATTTTCATGGTTTGCTCTTGTAATAGTTACTCTTATCTAACTGATGAAAGCACATCCCCATTTCGAAATAGGTAGCGCAAATTGCCCTTTGCAAAATCGGCTCAAAGGCAGAATTGGACGACTTTAACGGGCTCATATTTCATCGTCCAGAATCTGATGTAGCCTAGGTGTCCGCCCACGCCAGTGATTGAGCTGATCGAAATACCGTAAGCAGTAGTCAGTCAGCGTCGCTTTTCCCGGAACTGGAGTTGCCTCCGCAAGTTTCCTAACCGTTTCATGTAATTTAAGTTTCAAAGTGTCGAACGGGCTTAGTTCCCCAGTGCCTTCGGACTTACTCAGGGCTTCCCAGTAAGCGTCGGCCCGGCCGATGGCGCGCTTGTTTCTCGCTCTCCAAATTGTGCTGGCATCGCTAACATTGCGCTTTAACTCAGGCAACCGATTGCTGCACTCTCTAGACAATGTTTCGGTCGTTACCGAGACCGCTTTCATACTCGCAATCGCATCGCTGTACGTTTCAACGTCGAGCGGAAAGGTTTGAGCCCGGCAGGCAGAAGCGCCAACAAGCATAGTCAGCAACGCAGAAAAAATTTGTGAGCGCATGTGGACTAAGCCGTGTAAATCGCTAAATTTCATCGTTATCCTGCTATGGGGTGTAGATTTCGTTTGTGAAAAAGTAGGGTTTTTTTGGAAAACCGTGATGCCTGCAGTCCGAGTTAATCGGATCCTGCAGGCAATAGGATCAGTGAAACTGCGCTTCAAGCTTGTCTAAGCGCAGCGTCAGTGCGGCGTTTTCAGCGCGCATTTCAGCATTTTCGCTTTGTAACTGCGCAATACGGGCGTGATCTGCTTCTGATTTCACATCCAATTCTTGAATTGCGCTGAGGCTAGTAATCAACGCGGGATAAGTATCAACCTGCAAAATTTCATTCGCAGGTGCCTTTTCTAGGCCCGGCAAATATTCGCCAGAACCCTTCACCGCATCCGGAAAGACTAATGCAAAGTCTTGCGCAATGACGTTGTAGTAGCGCGTATCGCCAATCACGGCATGGGTTTTCCGATAGTCTTGGGTGTAGCTAAAGGTGACTGGCGTCAGTTGATTGATCAGGCTTAGCGCATGGCTGATCGGCTGAATATCGGTCTTGATGCGGCGATCTGAATTGGCTAGCCAGCTGCCTGCAGTGGTTTTGGAGGCGTTACCGTTGATTTCCAACTCATTCAATGCCGGTAATTGTTTGATCCCAAGCCGATCGTTGGTATGGATGTACTTTCCGACTTGCGCCGTTTGCAAATAAAGATCGCCACTATTACTGATAAATGCGCTCTCACCTGAGGTGCCGTTGACCGACAAGGTGGCGGTCTGAGTTGTCGCTGTTTGCAAAAGCATGTTGAAATTCGCGTCACCGCTTGCGGCGGTG
The DNA here is from genome assembly GCA_043754435.1 of Rhodanobacteraceae bacterium. Lineage (GTDB taxonomy): Bacteria > Pseudomonadota > Gammaproteobacteria > Xanthomonadales > SZUA-5 > JANNYA01. The sequence goes on along the minus strand of JAYUUS010000229.1, from coordinate 1,540 downwards.
CGCGCTTTGAGTACCACATCGTTGGTGCCTAAGCTCGCCGAATTCAGCGCCAAGCCGCCATCGGCGCGCACCAAAAATTGGTTCGGGCCGGTAGAAACGGTGCCTGCATTTTGTGAGTCATTCCAGATAAACGTACCATTGTCACCATCAGCATCACCAGAGTTGGGGACACCGCCTGGACAGGTGCCATCATTGGCTTCATTGCCAGGACGCGTGCGCGCACCCAGGCCGCCCACCCAGCTATTGTCGCCGCCCGCGCAGTTGAGGACGCCGCCAGAAACAACGCCATAAATGCCTAGCGCTGTATTTGTGCTGCCACCATCGACGATGCTGTTAGCACCACCCGCTGAGTTTAATGAGCCACCGGTGACGATGCTGGCAAAGCCTGTAGCACTGTTGCTGTTACCGCCACCCACATTGCTCGCAGACCCGCTCGCGAAATTGCCGTAGCCGCCCGAGATCGTTGCAAACGACTGGACAGTTTGATTCGCGCAGCTCGCGTTTGAAGCGGGCCCGCAGCTCATATTTTGACTGCCACCGCCAGAAATGGTCTGGCCAATTTTGTTGGCGTCAGCGGCATTTGTCGCATAGCCACCTACTATATTGGGCGGACCGCCCGGACTGCCCGCGATGTAGAAGGCGCGCGAATTATTGACGGCAAGAATCAACGGTTGCGCGTCTGTGGTGCCTAAAAAATCCAGCGCGGGATTGGTGCCGGCATTGCCCTGGGTGTCCCAGCAAATCCCGGCTAGCGCGGCTTTGGCATCGAAGCGTGAGGGTTCGCCCAGGCTGACAAACGCGCCGCCACCAACGCCTACTTCGGTTTTCAGTTTTAATGCCGGGGCGCCTGTCAAATCGACACCAAAGTCGACATCAGCGGAAAAATTGCCATCTTTAACCACCACCGCGTAAAGCGTGAGCGGGTTGGCAATCGCGCGGCTAGCGCTGTCGTCCAACAAACTTAGGCGGATGTCGTAGCGGCCGTTCGCGGGTTTCCCGGCATCGTTGAGCGTGCCGCGATAGATCCAGGGCGCGGCGCTAAGGGTGGCGGTGGCGGTAATTAATGCAATTGCGAGAGCGGTGCGTTTCATGGATAGATTCCTAAAAGTTTAAGTGATTGCGTACTTCAAGTGTTTTTAACCACAGCCTAAGTGCTGCGTTTTCGGTGACTCAATTTGATTTAGGCCTTAAGCGCGGCCAGGGCGGAATGGATCGGTCGCGCCTATTCGAAGCCGTTTTTGAAAACCGCGTCGACAACCGGGCCGCAAGCGGTGCTGAGCGCCTTGGCGCTTGCTGAGGGTTGCAGCTGCGCAATGAGCAAAAAGCGATCCGAGCTTTTTGCGAGGGTTGCTGCTTTTGCCGCATGCAATTCAGCGTTGACGCGATATCGGCCATCGGCGCTGGTCGGTGGCGGCGCAATTAATTGCGCGGAACCGGTATATTTCGCAGGCGATTGCGCATTGCCAGTTCGGGATTCGGCTGCCAAAGCAATCCCTACAGGCGCGGCCGCAGTGATCAATAAAAGTAGGGCATACATCTG
>JAYUUS010000228.1:0-3117 GCA_043754435.1 Rhodanobacteraceae bacterium | reverse complement strand
ATGGCGAGCAAACCCGTTTTACCTTCGGCACAGTATTCTATAAAAACGAAGGCAAGCTGCTCAAGGAAGAAGTCTTAAGCGCCAGCGGCACGCAGTTGCGTTTGACTGAAAACGAGTACGCCATCAACCCGATAAACCCCCCATATGCGTATCAAGTGGGCTATGGCGTACTGACCGAGAAATCGGATGAGTTTGCTTCGTCGTTTCAGGTGCCTTTGGTTGACACCAAGATTACACAGCAAGGGGAGGTTTTTTGGACGCACATAGATGATTTCACGCAAACACTTGCACCTGGTTCCATCAACTCTGGTCGTCGGTATGCCGATGGTAGGCAAGCCACACCGCACCTAGTGTTAAACAACTTCCAAAGCTTTTCCAATCAATGGGTTTTAGATCAAATATTCATTAAACAGGCAGGTGATGGTGATCGAATCATTGAAGTAGTCGATCATGTCAGCACGCGTGATCCGGTAAGTTTGTTGCCGACCAAACACCAAAGCTTAGGTCAAGTCGCCTATTCCTATGAATATTATGCTGACGGCACACTCAAGAAAATAATTGATCCCAGCCTAAAAGCCGTTACTTTGGACGACTGGAAACGCGGCACACCGCAGCGAGTGACCTATGCCGATCAAAAATACACCACCGAAGAAATTGACGATTTTGGCGCGATCAGCTCGCAAACCGACGAGCTTTTCAATACCACCAGCATTGGCCGCGATAGTGTTGGGCGCATCAGTAGCATCACGCATCCTGCGGGTGATTCGGTTGCCTGGAATAGCTTAAGCGCTGGCTTCGTGCAGGCCGCAAGCCCAGCATTTGGCTTACCCGCGAATCACTGGCAACGCACCGTGACCGTTGGCACGAAAACCACGCGTCAGTATTTTGACGCGCTGTATCGCCCGGTTTTGACCGAAGAATTCGATGCGAATAACCCAAACGGGACTAAATCCTATGTCACCGCACAGTTCGACCATGCCGGGCGCTCTACATTTCAAAGTTACCCCGTCCGCAGCATTGCCAGCTATACCGACACCTTACCCGGCGTGCGAACGACCTATGACGCCCTCGGTCGTGCCACCTTAGTTTCACAAAGTTCTGAGCTTGGAAATTTGGCAACCGTCACCGAATACTTGCCTGGTTTTAAGAAGCGGATCACCAATGCACGCGGAAAAGCGACGACATTTGAGTACCTGACGATTGGCGCGCCCACTGAACAGTACCCAGTAAAAATATTGTTGCCGGAAAATGTGGTGATTGAGATTGACCGCGATGTATTGGGGCGCGTCAGGCGTATGAATCGCAGTGGCACAACGACGAATGGCGCTGCCGTTAGTTCAACGCGCCATTATTTTCGCGATGAGCTTAGCCGACAGTGCGCCGTGCAAGAACCAGAGCGCGGAACTACGTATACCCACTATGCCATCGACGGCACGGTGGATTGGACCGCAACTCTGCCGGGCGTCGCGCAATATTGTAGCGACAGCTTCTACGCCACCATCCCCGAATCCGCCAAAACCTATCACAGCTACGATCCACGCAAACGCTTAACTGGCGTGAGCTTCCCGGACGGCACGCCCGGCACGACGTTAACGTATTACGACGATGGCGCAGTGAAAACTGCGTCCTCGGACGGCACTTTGTGGGAATTTGCCTACAATAAGCGCCGCCTTTTGACGGAAGAAAAACTCACCGTCGGGGCGAAGGTCTACACCTTGGGTTACGGCTTTGACGCGAACGCCAGTGCCAGCAGCATGACCTACCCGGACGGTCTGCAAATTGACTATCTGCCGAATGCGTTAGGCCAGCCCAGCAAAGTCGGCAGCTTTGCCAGCGGCCTGAAGTACAGCGCCAGCGGCGCGCTGACCGACTTTAATTATGGCAATACGCTCACCCACACGATGACCCAAAACACGCGGCTGTTACCGGGCCGGGTGCGGGTACGCAATGCCGCAGGCACAACGTCCATCTTGGATACTGCGTTAAATTTCGATGAAAACGGCAATGTGCTTGCACTAACCGATGGCGTTGCCGCAACTAATCAAAGCCGCGCGATGACTTACGATGGCTTGGATCGCTTAAAAACGGTGTCATCAGATGCCACCAGCATGTTCGGCAATGCTTCCTACAGCTACGATGGCTTGGATAATTTAATCAGCCTGAGCGTCGCCGCTGGCGCAAAAGCACGCAGCTATACCTACAACTACGACCAAAGCACGCAGCGCTTAACCGACATTACCCATGTCAGTACCGGCCAAACCGCGTTTAATTTGGGCTATGACGAGCGTGGCAATGTCACCAGCCGCAGCGGTATAGGCAGCACCACGGTCGGTTTCGTGTTTGATCGCGCCGAGCGCATCCGCCGGTTCAATAGCGCAGCGGCAGGAGCTTCAGAAAACTACACTTACGACGCCAAAGGCCGCCGTGCGCTGATCACCAAAGTCAGCGACGCCTCGAAAAAGCGTTATCAGCTCTACAGCGGCGCTGGGCAATTGGTGTGGGAAGAGGACAGCGAGGGCGTGAGCAAACGCCATGTCTATTTAGGTGGCACGCTGCTGGCGCGTGAAGACATGGGTGGTGCACCGGTGCCACCGGTGGCGCCATTAGCACCTGCTTCACTGAATTACCTGAGCCAAGCGGGCGCACCATTGACGCAAAACTTTGGGCTCAGCTGGCCAGCTAGCACGACTGCAGCCGCACCAAATACGATCCAGTACACGCTGCAATATTGCCAAGTTATGGCTGGGCAGCCCTGCAGCACCTGGGAAAGCACGCAGCTGTATGCCGGACCGGGCTTGCTTTGGACACCGCCCGCATCAGGCTTGCTTTTTGCAGGCAATATGCGCTTTCGCGTGAATGCGTGCTTGGCGAAGCTGTGTAGCCCCTGGAAGTATTCTAGTGATCAAGGTGTGGTGCCGCCGCTGGTTACCCAAATTACGGTTCCGGCAACCGCAATCGCCGCTTTTGATATTAGCTGGTCCGCCGTGATTGGCGATCCCACCTACAGTATCGAACGCGCGACTGCTAGTACCGGCCCGTGGACGGCGTTAGCTGGGCCGATTGCAACCACACAGGTTAGCTTTACGCCACCGCAAAGCGGCACCTATTATTTCCGTG
>JAYUUS010000227.1:0-28661 GCA_043754435.1 Rhodanobacteraceae bacterium | reverse complement strand
TTGTGCACACGATATCTCTATGATGCTTGAAAGTCTCAAGTTTCCCAGAAGTTTAGCGCTTCACCAACCCCGTATTTTTGTGTGGTGATGGCACTAGTTTGCAGTTTGAACAGCGACGCACTTCCAATTGAACGGCGCTGGTCGTTGCAGGGCGATTTATTGGAGTGGCACGGCGGCGCTAAGCGTTATGTTTATCGAGTGGTTGAACTGACACCTCAGCAAATGATCTTAGAAAACGTACTGCCAGAATCCGCGCGCGGCACGCGTTGGGTGGAGACGCGTGTGAATTGATATTAAGGCTAGTCAGCAAGTCCGGTCGCATCGGCGTGCATTTGGTGCGAGCCGGACAGTGACTTGAGGCTTTGAACCTTTTGCGGTTCCGCGCGAGCGCGTGGGTTTATCGCGCGCCTTAAGGCTAAAGCGTTGTCTGGCGCAGTAAAATGCCTTACATTAGATCTTTCAAAAGCAAGTAATCTGTCATGCAAACCACGCTTCGTGTAAATCCAGAACTCTATCGAGACGCAAAAGCCGCAGCGGCGCGTGAAGGCATCACTTTGACTCGTTTTATTGAGTCCGCGTTGCAAACGCGCCTTAACTTAGGCGCCCGCCGAGCGGTCGCGTTGCCAGTTTTCGACAGCGGCACTGGCCGGAATTTTGATGTTATGGCACTCATTCAAGCTGCCGATGCTGATATGGCTCAGAACCAATTGAGAAAAATTTCCGCGCAATGATTGTTATTGATACCAACGTCTTGCTCGCCGCATTTCGCGTCGAGATCTCGACCCACGTCAGCGCTAGGCGCTACTTAGAACAACTGTTACACACTGGGCAAAAGACTTGCATTCCGAACTGCGTGCAAATCAGCTTCATTCGATTGGCAACGCGTTCCTTGGGTCCATTACCTGCGGCGCCTCTGGCCTTGGCGACGCAGTATTTAATGGCATTTGCGCCGTTCAATGATGCATTTCCGGTCGATTTCGGAGTGCAAGCACTGGGATTGTGTGCGCATTTTGGTTTAGCTGGCGACGGCACTGTTGACGCTTGGATCGCGGCACACGCGATTGCTTTGAACGCGCCACTCGCGAGTTTTAATCGCGGTTTTGTTAAGTACGCGCCCGCGTTGCAGCTAGTCGTATTGAGTTAAGCACGCGCAATCGCTTTACCTCTGCAAACCATGGGTGGATCGCTGGGCGCTGCGCACTGCGGAAACTAATTAATTGAGGGCAAAAGCCACGAGTGACATTGATGATTTTGGAGAAAACCGTATGAGTACTTTCGCCTTACGCTTGCCGGATTCGCTTTACGCGCACGCTAAGCTATTGGCCGAGCAAGATCAGGCCTCGCTCAATCAATTCATCACCGTCGCGGTGGCAGAAAAGGTATCTGCGCTGCAAACCGCCGATTTTTTTCGGAGCGCGCGGGTCAGTCCAAGCCCGAAGTTTTGGCGCTGTTTTTGCACAAGGTCTAGGCACGCGAGCCTTTGGAAGGTGATGAGAAAGCCTAAGTTTCCGATTACGCCCGGTGCGTCCAGGCAATATTTCAGTCTTAATCACGCGCATCTTGCCGCAGTAAGCTATGGTGCCATGCAAGTAGCTGTTCATCAGCGGTAAGCAGCGTTGCATGGTTGACTAGAGCTGTCGCTGCGATAAACCGATCCGCCGGATCTGCGGGCAGCAGGGCAAAATCCAGCGCGCGCATGGCAATTTCGCCGTTGAGTGCAATTTCTTTTAAGCCAGCGCTCAGCAGCTGCTGGCGCCAGTCGGCGAGCGAAATTTTTAAGCGCAGACGCCCGCGCTCGACCAGCATGCCAATTTCCCAAAATGCAATCGCCGGAACGGCAACTTCGCCGTGCTGCCAACGGCGCTCGATCAGTGCCAACGTCTTTTTACCGAGATGATTTTGCTGAAACTGGCTCCAAAGCAGCACATGCGAATCCAGAACGATCAATTCAACGCATCCCAATCGAGCGCTACAGGTGCAATGACATCGCCCAAAATATCCCCTTGAGCCGCCGTCAAACCCATCATGCTCTGCGCGCGTGGCGGTTGATAGGGCTTCATTTCAACAACCGGTTTGCCGTTTTTGGTAATAACCAGCGATTCGCCTGTGCGTGCTATGTCGCCCATCAGCGCTAGGCAGCGCGCTTTAAATACAGAAGCTTGAATAAAGATCATCGAGGCCACTCGTGTTTTGTGACCATTAGTATGACTATGGTCATGAAAGTGGTCAAGAGTCTGTAGCTTGCACCAGTGCATTGCTGAATGGGTTTAGCTAAAGCCCAGCGATGGCCAGAGCGCCAATTTGACAGCGACACTAAAAAGCTGCCAGATTTAGCCAGATTTCTGCTAGCTTTGGCCCACATATTCCCGCACGGAGTTCCACAAATGGTGATGCTCGGTTTGTTCATAGGCGTGGGAGTTGCCGCGCTGCTCACGCTGCTTTTTGGGGTGTATTCCATTGGCCCGACCGAACGCGGCGTACTGACGACTTTTGGCCGGGTGCAGCGCCTAAACGGCAACACCGCAGATGATCCGCAGCTCGGCGCGCTACTAACGCAAGAAGAAAAGCAGCGCTACGTTTATCCGAACATTCACGTCATTGTCCAGGGCGGCCCGTACTTCAAATGGCCGTGGCAAAAGCTGTACAAAGTCGATATGACGATTCAAACCATTGATATCAGCTGGGACCCGGAAATTAAGCAAAATTTCATTGAAGCGGTGACTAAAGACAATCTGACCGTACATATCACCGGCCAAATTCGCTGGAAACCGTGCGAGCGCAATTTATATGCCTATTTATTTGGCATCTCGCACCCGGCGGCGCATATGGTGGGCTATTTCATTTCGATATTACGGGATCGAATCGCCACCTTTCACGGGCAAACGCACGAAGGTGCCGTTGAAGGCGTTTCCATCAATGATTTACGACGCAATTTGTCGCTCATCAACTCGTTCATGGAAGAGTCTTGTCGCAAAACGGCGGCGCGCTATGGTATTGATTTGGACGCTGCACTGATTACCAATATCGACCCGCCGAGCGATGTCGACGAAGCGCTGGCATCCATCAATACCACGCAAAATCAAGTAGCGGCTTCGATCAGCCAAGCCAAAGCGGATGCGGATCAGAAGCTCAAAATGGCCGAGCAAGCGGTGCAAATTGCCGAAAACCGCGCTGAAGCTGAAGCAGCACCGCTGTTGGAATTAGGCAAAACGCTGTCGGCGATGCATCAGCAAGGCGGCAAAGCTGCACTAGACAGCTATTTGCGCAATGCCTCAATTCCGCTGCGCGAAAAAGCCACGCAAACCATTCTTAAAATTTAGGGGCGCAACATGAACTTTTTTATCGCGATAATCTTTGGCACCTTTTTTACCTTCATCGGCGCGCCGTTGCTGATCGCCATCGGCCGCATATTCCAGCTTTGGTGCGTGCTGCCGGAGCGCACGGTCATGGTCTATACCTTCTTTGGCAAGGTAATCGGGCAAGTTGAAGAGCCTGGATTGTTTTTCCCAATCAGCTATTTCGGCCCGAAAGCACTGCTATTTCCGTTTTTCGGCAAAACCTACACAGTCGGCACACAAATTCATCAGGCCTATTTGCGTAACCAACTGGTCAATTCCGAAGAAGGCGCGCCGATGGGCGTGGGCATCTGGTTTGAAATGTATGTGAATAACCCGAAAGCGTTTTTGTTTCAAAACTCCGACCCAATGGGTTCGCTGAAAGCCAACGTCGCCACCGCTGTGGTCAAGCAACTTTCGAATTTGCGGCTTGACGTGCTGCTGGAAAACCGCGACGCACTTTCCCGTAAAGTGCGCGAAGAAGTCTCGCCAACCTCCTCGCAATGGGGCTTCAATCTAGGCTCCACCTACATTCGCAAAGTCGCGTTTCGTGATCGCGGCATGATCGCGGAAATTCAGCGCAAAGTCGTGAATCGCCTGCGCCAAGTCACCGCCGCCATGCGCCAAGCGGGTGAAAATGAAGTCGCCATCATCCACTCGGAAGCCGACAAAAAAGCCTCCCAGCGCCTAGGTCAAGCGCAAGCCGTGCGCCCGCAAGTGGTGGGTGCAGCGCTCGCTGAAGTGGGCCGTGTTCCTGAAGTTGCGAATGCGCTGTTTACGCTGCTGGACGTGCAGGCGTCGCTGAAAAGTCCAGGCAAAATTATACTGGCAGCGGGGGATATGTCGGGGTTGATGTTGAGTAGTTAGGGTTTGATATGCATCGGGATGACGAACAATCCGATGAGGCATAGCGCTAATCAGAAAAAGTTAACCCTAAACAAAAGCCTTAACAATCAGCGGATAAAGTCTGCGTCTATTCAGGCATGAGGCGATAGCGTCAATTCTTGCTATTTTAAGGAACGCAAACCCATGTTTAAGCCACTTAAAACCCCGAATCTATTTTCTAGTTTGGGCCTATTTTTTGCGATCACACTGAGCGCGCAAAGCTTTGCGACACCGAAAGAGTTTCGCGCAGACTATGAGCTGTATCGCAATGGCAAGCTGATGGGTTCGTCGCAAATAGCGCTAAGCAAATCCGGTGACGGTTATCAATTTTCGACCACAAGCGCCAGCGAAGGCGGTTGGGCAAGTTTGCTGGGGGGTGCTGAAATCAAAGAAATCAGCGCGTTTAATCTGAATGGCGATGTATTTCAGCCCGTTAGCTATAGTTACCGCCAGTCGGTCAGCATCAAAAAGCGCAAGCGCGATATTACGTTTGACTGGAAAAAACGGTGGGCACGTGAGGACGACGGCGACAACGTTGTGAGCTATTTGCTGGAGCCAGGAAGCTTGGATCGCAACCTCGTGGTGTTGGCATTGGCGGAAGATTTAAAAGCGCAGCGCACCAGTCTGAATCATTTCGTCGCCTACAAGGGTGAGTCGGTGACTTGGAACTTCAAAAACGCGGGTAGCGAAAAGGTCAACACGGCATTGGGCGTTATTGAGGCGAGCCGCATAGAGCGTGTGCGCGACAATAAAGACCGCAGCACAACCAGCTGGCACGCACCTAAATATGACTACTTACCGATCAAAATTCAGCAGCTTGAACCGAATGGCGACAGTATCGAAATGCGCCTCAAGCACATTGAATTATCAGTAAAATAACCGCTTTTCATTTATCCTCACGGCGCATCACGGAGTTCATTTTAGCGCTTAGCTAATTTCAAAAAGCGATTTGCAACGGCGTTTATCACGATCAGTGTTACCCTCTGCACGTGTTAATTTTGGTTCAAATTACGCCTGAGCTATGAACATCGCTGAAAAACTCAATGAACTTTATGATCAGGCTCAATGCGCATTAAATGGGCTTGAATCTGGCGATCAAGTTGATCGCCACGATCGAATCCATGTGTTAACCGAAGCCCTCGCGCGCTTGCGTGAGCTAAGTGAGACGCGCGAAAATTTGCACCACGGCTTACTACAAGCCAGTCCAGATGCGATCACCATTCACCTGGATTCAGGTGAAATTATCGACGCCAATCCTGCGGCTGAACGCATATTTGGCTATTCGCGTGCGGAACTCATGAAAATTGGTTTGCGCGGGCTGAATCCAGCGCTGCCAGCCAATCACATGGCGCTGTGGTGGCAACAGGCGGGCGATGGCGGCACGGAAATATCTGAGACCCAAAACCGCCGGGCCGATGGCAGTTTCATTCCGATCCGGGTGCGCTCGATTGCTTTTCAAGTGGGCGCGCAGCGCGTCATTGCCGCCATTGCCCGCGATATCAGCGACGAAAGCGCGCGTAGTAAAGCCCTAGCTGAAAGCGATCAACGCTTCACCGAGCTTTTTTCAGCCATTGATAAAGGCGTGATGATTCACAGCCCAGAACAGCGTTTGTTAGCGATTAACCCAGTAGCCCGGCGCATTCTAGATTTGCCCTCCGACTGGGTGCCCGGCCACGACCTGGAAGGGCAATCGAACGAGCGACTTATCCATTTGTTCGACACCAATGCCATAGCGATTCCGCCGGAGGAGGAGCCGATTACCCGCGCTGCGCTTTATGGTGAGGCCTGTGAAAGCCGGGTAGTAGGACTTTTGAATGTCAGCACCCAGCGTTTTACTTGGCTTTCAATCTCCGTGACCCCGCAGTTTCGCGTCGATCCGGCTTTAGGCAATCTTCCGGCTTTAGGCACCCCACCCCCTTTATTCCAACCTGAATCTAGATTGGATAATAGAGATCGCGCTCGGAAACACCCTTTCCAAATCATGTCGATATTTTCTGACATCACTCAATTGAAGCGTGCGGCAGAATTTTTTGAGGAAACGCAAAAGCTGGCGGGCATTGGCTGTTGGGATGTAGATGTACAGAGTGGCAAGGTGTATTGGTCGGACACGATGTTTCACATGCTCGAACAGACTCCGGTGACAGCCATTGAAATTGCCCAAGCTTTTGCTTGCGTCCACCCAGGTGATCGACAACGCCTCATGCCCTGGTGGGAAAGCATGCAGTTGGATCCAAAACCGCTGCAGAATGAAATGCGTTTGGTCACGGCAAGTAATAAAACCGTTTGGATGCGTATTTCGGGAAAGCCAAAACTTTTGGACGGCAAACTTTGGCATGTGGTTGGAACTTGTCAAGACATTACCGCCATAAAAATACAGCAAGATGAACTGACTAAACGCACCCAAATGGACGCGCAGACAGGCCTTATGAATCGCGTGGCGGCGCTGGCACAATTGCAGCTCAAATTAGATGCATACGCCACACCAGAAAGCCGCGAAACCCAAAGCAGTGAACTCTTACCCGGCCTAATGCTGGTCGATTTAGATCGGTTACATCTTCTGGAAACCATTGTCGGTGAAGTAGCCAGCGACGCGCTACTAATTTCCGCCGTTGCGCGCTTACGGGCAAATTTACCTGCCAACGCGGATCTAGCGCGGTTTTCGGATCTAGAAATTCTGGTGATGATTGACGTCAACAGTGAAGCGCTACTGTGGCAACACGCTGACCGAGTTAGCCATGCCTTTCGGCAACCCTTCGCCAGCGGTGGCGAAGAATTTTTGTTGAATCCAGCGATTGGGGTGGCGCGCTTTCCGAGCGACGGCAATCGCATGCCGCTCTTGCTGCGCCATTTAGATGCCGCGACTAGTGAAGCCAAACAGCGCACGGGTGCAGGCTGGCAGGGGTTTTCGGCGGGTTTGGCAATGAAACTGCGCCAGCGCCTGCAGCTAGAAGCGCAGCTGCGCAAGGCGCTGGAGCAAAATGAATTTTCGCTGCTGTATCAGCCGAAAGTAAATTTACGGTCCGGTGAGCTGTTGGGGGTAGAAGCGCTGCTGCGTTGGAATAATCAAATTTTAGGTGAGCTTTCACCCACCGTATTTGTGCCTTACGCCGAAAGCACCGGGGATATTGTGCCGATTGGCGCTTGGGTGCTGCGCGAGTCGTGTCAACAAATGCGGCTTTGGCGTGAATCTGGACTCAATATTGGCCATGTCGCGGTCAATGTGTCATTTCGACAATTTTTATCTGAGCGCTTCACCCGGGATGTCAGTGACGCGCTGCGTGACAACGGCCTGCCCGGCCAGTGCCTAGAGCTGGAACTTACCGAGCGCGTATTTGTGGATGATGGGTTTGAGACCCAAAACACGATTGCCGATCTGCGCCGTTTGGGGGTGCGTATCGTCATCGACGATTTTGGCGAAGGCTATAGCGCGCTTGGCTATTTACGGCGCTTGAATGTGCATGGCATCAAGATCAGCCATCACTTTATGCGCGAAATTCCGCACTCCGACGTCGATACCAAAGTCTGCCGAGCAATGATTATGATGGCAGACAGTTTGGGTCTAAGTGTGGTTGCAGAAGGTGTCGAAACCCCAGCTCAGTGCGATTTTTTATTAAGTTTGGGCAGTGAAGTCGCACAAGGTTTCATGTTTAGCGCGCCTATTCGCGCTGCAGTATTGCCAGAATTTATTGCCGCCGGGGAGCGCGGACGAGCGAATTTAGAATAACTTATAAAATAATAATTAGTTAAAATGAAAAACAAGAAAAAACCAAAATTTTTTCAAAATAAGCTTTCAAAAACCTTTAATCTATTTTTTGAATCGGAAAAATCAAGCGGCATTTTGCTCATCATTTGTACGATGGTTTCCCTTATATTGGCGAATTCAATTTTTAGCGGTGACTACTTAGGTTTTTGGCGGACTTATGTGGGTGGCTTAAGTATTGAGCATTGGGTCAACGATGCGCTGATGGCTGTATTTTTCCTGCTGATTGGTCTAGAATTGGTACGCGAGCTTAAAAACGGTGAGCTATCCAATATAAAAAATGCGCTGCTCCCTATATTTGCAGCGCTGGGTGGTATTTGTGTACCTGCGCTAATACATTTTTTATTAAACTCTGGTACGCCAACCCAATCTGGCATGGGCATTCCGATGGCAACCGATATCGCATTTGCCTTAGGCGCATTGGCATTACTGGGAAAACGCGTTCCTGCTTCGTTAAAAGTATTTTTGACCGCCGTTGCGGTGATTGATGATTTAGGTGCCATTATCGTTATTGCGGTTTTTTATACCGCACAATTAAAAATCCCCTATTTATTGGGCGCAATCGCCGTTTTTTGCGCATTATTCGCTTTAAATCGAGTTTTCAAAATTTTAGCGCTCTGGCCCTATTTAATCGGTGGCGGCGTCATTTGGGGCTTAATGTTGTATTCGGGCGTGCATGCAACCATTGCAGGTGTTTTATTGGCATTTACGATGCCATCGTCAGCCAAAGTTGACGATGCACCATCGCCCTCACATCAGTTGGAAAACTTTCTGCATAAGCCGGTCGCTTTTATAATATTGCCGATTTTTGCGTTAGCAAATACGGGTGTGATGATTGGCGCGGATTGGCCGCATAGTTTAACCAGCACCAACGGCCTCGGCATTATGCTCGGATTAGTATTTGGTAAACCAATTGGCATTACACTTTTATGTTTTTTCGCGGTTGCACTTGGTATTTGCCGACTGCCCGCTAATTTGAATTGGCGGGTCATTTTTGGCACCGGTATTTTGGGTGGTATCGGTTTTACGATGTCTATTTTTATAACCAATCTAGCGTTTACAGGGCAAGCTGAGCTTATCAATGCCTCAAAGATGGCAATTTTACTGGGTTCAGTGACAGCTGGCGTCCTAGGGCTTATTTGGCTAAGGTTATTTTTGCAACCGGTGCCAAACCCGGACGACGCCATCTCCGTTACGAATTAACCTCGTCCACGATGCGCGCTGAGTTTGGCAACCAATTGGCCTAAATGCTCTTCCACCGCGATTCTGCCGTTGTCGGCCGCATTTAAGCCGGTGTAGCCAATATCTTCGCGGAAATTATTGATTGAAGCACCGGTTGCCACGGAGAATGCTTTGACTTCTAGGGTTGCCAGCGTGCGGGTGTCATGCTGACCGTAAAACTCAAGTTCTTGCGAGCCGGTTTTCTGCACCCGCACAATCACTGCGGCGCTAATGCCAGCGCGCTTGGCAGCCGCTAAAATCATCGGCATTGTGCCACGGCCACGCAGCGCGGCCAAAGCTGGGAAAGCATCTTCATCGACTACGGTATAACCCCCATCGCGCAGGGCGTCTTCAATCGTGCTTTCCGCCGCACCGCTAGGACCTGCTTCACCAATTGAGATCACCACAACGCGCGGCACCATTGGCGCATCGCTTGGGGTTGATACCTTAGGATTTGCCACGCTAGGGCTCGGCGTATTTGAGGCGATCCTCGGATTCAAATCGCGCTTGTCATTTACCGCTTCGATGCGCGAGCGCAGGCCCGCAAGCGGCGCACGCGGCGTGCTTTCAACTTCCGTTGCAGCTGCTACAGGCGGCGTTGCTACAGGCGGGGCTGCTCCTGCGGCCGCAGCGAGCCGCGCATTTTCAGCCTTGACCCGCTCAAGTTCGGCATTCGCATCAGCAAGTTCAGCGGATTGATTGGAGCTCACTTTTGCCAAGTCGCCTTTGTTTTCCGGCGTCGTATTGGTTGTATTTGCCGGCGGCATAGTCGGCGCACTGACGTTGGTACCGCCTGGGTTTGCAGACCCGTCTGAATTAGCTAACGGTGGGTTTGCCGCATCGCTAGGGGTGGTTTTTTCAGTATTAGGGTTAGCTGCAGTATTAGGGTTAGCCGCAGTCACAAGTGTCTTGCCGGTTGAAGTTTTATTGCCCGGCGCTGCGTCAACTGAAACCGTTTCGACATTCGCTTTTGCAACAAAAAGCTTGTCACGCATGGCGTAGCCACCCACGCCGGTCGCAATCAGCACACTTGCGGCAATGGCCCAAATCGGGGCATTGCTTTTTGCTTTAACGGGCAATATCGTCGCGTAAGCAGGTACAGCTTGCTGAGCACTTTGCTGGGAAAGCTGGGGCACAGGCTGATAAGGCGGCGGCGCGCTAGACATCGGCGGCGTATAGTTTGGCAACGGCGCGCGCGGTGCCGTAATCGGTGCAGGCTGGCGCGCACCTTGGGGCAAGGTTGCCGCCGAGGTAATGCCCGGCGCTGGCGAGGCTACATTGACCGTTCCCGCAATGGTGCCGGTCTTCGCTAAGTCACTCAATAAATCGTGACAGCTCTGATACCGCTGCGTCGGATCTTTTGCCAACATTTTATTGAGTATGGTGACTAACGGCTGGCCGACGTCGGCACCCAGTGAACGCACGTCAGGAATATCCGCCTGCACGACTTCTAACATCAAGCCCAGTGGCGATTGATCGGTAAAAGGCATACGCCCGGCCAACATTTCAAATAAGACAATGCCTAGTGCAAACACGTCGCTGCGCTGATCGACTTGCTTGCCTAAACAGACTTCGGGTGATAAATAACCGGGCGTGCCGACAAATTCACCGGTGCCGGTCAGCTTCTTTTCAAAATCGGAGTTCGCCAGCGCAATACCAAAGTCTGCGACTTTGACCAAACCACGCGGCGTAATCATCAAATTGGCAGGTTTGATATCACGGTGCACTACCCCGCGATCATGCGCCACGCTTAAGCCTTGGGCTGCCTGCGCAATGATGCCTGCGGCATGTTTGGATTCTAGCTTGCCCTCTCTACGCAGCATTTGGCTTAAGGATTCACCCTCGACAAATTCCATCGCGAAAAAGGGCTGGCCCTGATCGTCGCCAATCATGTAAATCTGGATGATGTGTGGATCGTTCAGCTGTGCCATGCTGCGCGCTTCGCGCAGAAAACGCTCAACCACTTGCGGATCATGCGCCAGCGCTTCACTCATCAATTTAATCGCGACATGCCGGTTTAAATTAGCTTCAAAACCTTTATAAACCACGCCCATGCCGCCCCGGCCCAGCTCTTCAACGATATCGTAATGCCCAACTTTGCTACGCATGACTGGCTCCTAAAAAACGCAAAATACATTGCATCCGGTAAGTCTAGGCAGAAACTCTGAACGCGGGTTGTCCTAATCGAGTATGAAACCCCTAAACTTAAGGCCAAATTGACTGAATGCAGCCCATTTTGTGATGCATTCCGCCGAAAATCAGTATTTGGAAGTTTATGAACCCCATTCTATGAGCCTCAATCGCCGCCAGTTTTTAAGTCATCGCGCACCTCTATTGGCATTGGCGGGCAGCGCCGCTTTGGCAATCGCCGCGTGTACACCGACAGTGGAAGAAAAAAATACCGCCCTACAATGGCGCATGCGCACCAGCTGGCAAAAAGATATGCCGGGTCTGTTTGAAGCGGCTGAGCGCTTGGCAAAGCGCATCAATCACAGCTGCACCGGGCGCTTAAAAGTTACGGTGCAAGCGGCGGAATCATCGCAAGAAGCATTTGGTGTGTTTGATGAAGTTGCTTCAGGGCGCTGTGAAATGGCGCATTCTGGCGCACAATTTTGGGCCGGAAAAAGTTTAGCGACCACGTTTTTTTCCAGCCTACCGTTTGGCATGACGGCGGGCGAGTCAACTAGCTGGCTATTGGCTGGCGAAGGCTGGGCACTGTGGCGTGAGCTCTACGCAAAATTTGGCTTAGCGCCCTTTCCTGCTGGGAATACCGGCGCGCAAATGGCGGGCTGGTTTAAGCGCGAGCTCAAATCTTTGCGTGGCGTAAAAGGTCTGAAATTGCGGCTGACCGGGCTTGCGGCGGAAGTTTGGCGGCGCATCGGCGGCGAGGTTGTGGCACTGGATGGGGCTTCGTTAGTCAAAGCGCTAGAAGACGGCAGCATTGACGCGGCCGAATGGATGGGGCCTTGGAATGACTTAGCACTTGGCCTGCACCGGGGCGCGCGCAACTACTATTACCCTGGTTGGCAAGAGCCTAGCGCGGCATTGGAATGCATCGTCAATTTGCGCGCGCTCAACGCCCTGCCGGAGGATTTACAAACCGCCATCGAAAGCGCCTGTTTAGCCAGCCACGCCGAGGAAACCGCGTTGATGACGGCGCGCAATCAGCAGGCGCTGTTAACACTGGTCAGCGTGCATAAAATCAACGTGCTGCGTTTGCCAACCGATGTGATTACCGCACTTTCACGCGCCAGCGAAGCGGTGTGCAGCGATTTGGCCGAACGCGACCAATTTGCCCGACGTGTGTTTGATTCCGCGATGGCATTTCGCGAGCAAGCGCGCCAATGGCAGCAAGTTGGCGACCAAGCGTTCGTAACGGCGCGCGGTTGACTATGCGCCAGAACACCGATGGCGATGCCAATAAAAAGCTGACACAGCCCAACTATCAGCTGGTCGACGGGCGCGTTGTGGATGTCAATGTCTACGGCAAAAATCAATCATCGCTTGGCAACGATGCGGCTTTATCTGGACGAAGCCTGCAAACCAACATCGTAAGCACGTTGAAACTCATGCGCCTAGACCGCCCGGTCGGCATTTTATTGCTATTAATGCCAACGCTTGCCGCACTTTGGCTGGCCGCAAAAGGGACGCCGCCGTTTGGCATTGCGACAATTTTTGTGCTGGGCGTGGTGTTGACGCGTTCTGCGGGTTGTGTGATCAACGACTACGCTGATCGCTGGCTAGATCTCAGTGTTGAACGCACGCAAAATCGCGTGCTGGTGTCCGGCGCCTTGAGTGGGCGCACCGCATTAATCTTATTCGCGGCCCTGATGCTGGCGGCGTTTGCCCTAGTTTTATGTACCAATAGCACTACGGTTTGGCTGTCCGTACTGGCGCTGGTGATCGCGACTATTTATCCGTACTGCAAACGCCACACCTACTACCCGCAGGTAGTTTTGGGCATCGCGTTTAGCATGGGTATTCCCATGGCCTACACCGCGCTTGGCAAAACGCCTGATGCCATCGCATGGCTGCTGTTCTGTGGCAACTGCCTGTGGACCTTGGCTTATGACACGCTGTACGCGATGGTAGATCGCGACGACGATATTTTGGCGGGTTCAAAGTCCACCGCAATTTTATTTGGCGAATTGGATATCGTAGCGGTGGCGGTTTTGCACGCAAGCGCGCTGCTGAGCTTTGCCCTAATTGGCCCACGCGCAGAGCTGCATTGGCCTTACTACGCAGCCTTAAGCATTTGCGCGGCAATTGCAGCGCTACAGATTAAGCTGGCTATGAGTCGCGAAAAAACGGCCTATTTTCAAGCGTTTAAGTTGAATCAGTGGCTGGGGATCGCGTTTTTTATTGGGATTTTTGCGGGTTTGTAAAGACGCTTACCGTGTGTCCTAAACCTCACCCACCGGCACCCGCGACAGCTTGCCAGATTTCAAATCAAGCCGGAGCAATTCGTGCGCGTCTTGATTGGCGATCCATAGTGCGTTGTCGGCTAAGGTTAAACCCGCTGGCTGTTGCAGCTTGTAGTTGACATTCAGCGTCTTCACTTCATTTTTGCTGGGTGAGTAAATTTTGATTTTATTGTTGTAGCTATCGGCGATCCAAAGCACGTTGCGTTGGTTATCAAAGCACGCAGCGCTTGGGTGCTGGAGCTTGGCTAGACTTGCGGGGCCATCCATATCGCCGCAATCGTAAAGCCCTTCGCCAACCAGGGTGGTGACCACTAAGTCATTCAGCCGCACTTGCCGCAACGCGGACGAGCCTGAGTCCAAGACGTACAAAAATTCCTTACCCAGCGCCAAGGCTGAGGGTTGCGCAAAATTTGCCGCCATCATCGCGCCATCGGCCACACCTTCCTCGCCACTGCCGGCCACGAGCGAGGCATTATTGCGCAGCAAGTCAAATGCCCACACTTGATGTCGGCCTGCCATGCTGACAAAAAGCTTTTCTTGGTGCAGCACACAGTCCGTGGGCGAAGCCAGCATCAGTGAGCTGGACGGGCCATCTTCAGGCGAAGATTTACCCTGACGACCATTGCCGGCAAGCGTATCAAGCTGGTCATTCGCCAAAAATTTCACGCGTCGAATCGCGTGGTTGCCGGTGTCACAAATAAACAGCATGTCACGGCCTAAGCAAACTCCAGTGGGCTCGCGCAAGCCAGCTTCTGCACCTTGACCATCCCAAAAACCGGCATTGCCTGAGCCAAATATGCGCGTAACACGACCTTCGAACGTGGCTTCTAACACGCGATTGTGGCTGGTATCCGAGATATACAAGCGCTCAGCGCTGGCGCAGAGTTTGCTAGGAAACTGCAAAAAAGTCCGAGGTTCAGGCTTTTTCACAATCGGCGCGGGGTCACTAGAGCGGATGCCTTTGCCCGCCGCTTCGCGAATTAACTCAGCGATTTTGGCCTCAAGCGCCGCTTTTTGCCCTTCGCCAACATACATCCCGGTCACTTTACCCTCGGCGTCCAACAATAAAGCGGTCGGCCAAGCTGAAATAGCGAATCGACGCCATAAGCGCCACTGCGAGTCGTTAATGACGGGGTGGCGAATAAACCATCGGTTGATGGTTTTTAACACCACCGCCGAACTGGTCTCAAAGCTGTGCTTGGGCGTGTGTACGCCAATCACACACAGGCCTTCGATGAACTTACCCTCAAGCGCTTTAATTTCAGCCAATGCTTGTTGACAGTGGATCGAACTGCCGGTCCAAAAATACAGCAGAGTCACCCGCCCACGTAGTTCGCTCAAAGAAATGGGCGCAGAATTTACCCATTCCAAATCCTGGGTGAGTTCGTGCAAATACAACGGTGCGACTGCGGTCATGAGCGTGCTCTTGTTTAGAAATTTCGTTTCAGCTTGCAATTTGTGTTGCCAAAGCAACGCGAAACAACCGCTAAGTTGCTCAGTTTTGCCAAATTGCTACGCCGGTCATTAAGTTTAAGAGCTTAAGTGTAGTTCGCGCGCGCGCTTTCGTCGAAGAATCTTCGTTTCAGCTTTGCCACAGTAATCGTTTACGATGCAACGACTTTGGAGTCCAGCCGGAGTATCCTTCGCCGCATGAACTCATCCGAACATATTTAAACCATGGTCAATGCCGATCTTTTTTCCCGTCTGGTACCGCTGCATTCTTTGCTCCATGGCGATCAGGGCACACTGGCGAAACAAAGCAGTGTGTTGAGCTACCGAGCCGGTCAAGTCGCGTTTTCACGCGGTGAATTGGTGCGTAATCAAGCCTATCTAGTCAGTGGCGAGATCGAATTGCAGGGCGAAAGCAGCAATATGATCCTGCGCGCCACCGGCGAAAATGCCCGTCACCCGCTCGCACCTGGCTCCAAGCGCACGGCAACCGCGCTGTGTTTAAAGCCCTCACAAATACTTTTTGTTGACCGCGACTTATTGGATTTGCTGCTGACTTGGTCACAAACAGGCGGAGCAAGTGCCAGAAATGATGTCGCAGCAGTGCCCGCTGATGATATGCACAACCCTGACGACAGCAATGATTGGATGGCATCCTTGCTGCAAAGCAAAGCGTTTTTACGCGTGCCGCCGGGAAATATTGCGCAGATTTTTGCCAGCATGGAGGCGGTTAGCTTCGATCCTGGGCAAACCATTATTCAACAGGGCACGCCAGGGGATTACTACTACGTCGTCACCGAAGGCCGAGTGCAAGTTGTGCTGCGTGATCGCGATGGCACCAGCGAGGAAGAACTTGCGCAATTAGGCGTTGGTAAAGCGTTTGGCGAAGAAGCCTTGGTTTCCGGAGCACCGCGCAATGCTAGTGTGCGCGCATTGACGCGCTGCACCCTGATGCGGCTTTCCAGCTCTGCGTTTTTGCGGCTTTTGCGGGCACCGCTATTGCGGGAAATATCGCTCGCGGAGCGAAATCCAAAGCAGCAGTTGGTCGACGTGCGCTTGGCGGAAGAATTCGCGCACGGACATCTGCCGGGTGCCATCAATTTACCGCTGGCACACGTACGCGAAGGCGCAAAAACGCTCGACTCCAACGGCGAGTATGTCGTGTATTGCGACACCGGCAGACGCAGTGCTTCAGCCACTTTTTTGCTTACCGAGCGTGGCCTAAACGCCAAAGTCATTCGGGGCGGTGTGGCCATCGAAGAATTGACGCTTGATAGCGCCGAATAACGTCGAACAGGAGCTAAAGCATGTCGCAAGCGTACTTAATTGGCGTGGTGATCCGGCTGTTTTCAGTCTATTTGTTTATTTCAACGCTAAGTGTGGCCGCCTCGTACTTTTCAGTAGGTATGGCGCTGGAATTTAATCGCTGGAGCATCGCTGGCATAGCGATCCCCTTGCTTGCGGCAGTGTTTATGTGGTTTTTTAATTTGAGCTTAGCCAAGCGGCTTTTTTATGGCGGCTTGCATGAGCGCCCTCTTGACTTAGACGGTGTTGTGCATCTGGAGCAAGCGTTATTTTCATTGTTAGGTCTTTGGCTCGTGTGTTCAAGCCTAAGTGACTGCGGCTATTGGTTGATAGTGTTGAATAGCCGAAGTTCAGCCGAGTGGGCGGGTGTCCAACTTGCACCCGAACAAAAGGCGGCCATGTTTGCCGCGTTAGTACGCGCCGCATTAGGACTATTTCTTATGTTTCGCGCTAATGGTTTGGCAAAACTGATTGCGCGCTTTCGCGGTTAAGGCCAGATGCCTAGTTCGCGCACTTGCTGCCCACCTCAGATAAATCTGAGGCCAAAGTCGGGCCGTGCGCATACCGGCTGCGCGGCTAGAGGTTTAAGATCGACCTAATTCCACCCTAAAAAGCGCTGCCGCCATGATTGACATTCGTACTCTTGATGAATTGACCAAGCGCTTAAGCGCGATGATGCCTGCGGATTTGACGGCGGCAAAGGAGGACTTGGAACGCAATGTCAAAACGGTTTTGCAGGCGGGCTTAAAAAAGCTTGATCTCGTCACGCGGGAAGAGTTTGAGGTGCAGCGGGCGGTACTGCTGCGCACGCGGGAAAAGCTAGAAGCCTTAGAAGCCAAATTGGCTGAATTCGAGGCACCCGTTTCCGAATAAGCCACACTTGCGGCTGACTCCACAGCATCAATTCGAGTCAGCGGTCAACAATTAAACCTCGAGGTTCTTATGTCTCTAGCAATTTTGCTGGCGCGCGCTGGTGTGGGCGTGGCTGCGCCTAAAGTAACCGTGGAAGTGCAGCTTTCAGGCGGATTGCCTGGATTTTCGATTGTTGGGCTGCCGGAAGCGGAGGTCAAAGAAAGCCGAGATCGCGTGCGGGCCGCCATTCTTAATTCCGGTTACGAATTTCCGGTGCGCAAAATCACCGTGAATTTAGCGCCGGCGGATTTACCCAAAGAAGGCGGGCGCTTCGATTTAGCGATTGCGCTCGGCATTTTGGTGGCGCACGGGCAATTGCCAAACCAGGGTTTAGAAAACTATGAATTTTATGGCGAACTGGCACTTTCCGGGGATTTGCGCGCCGTGCGCGGCCTGTTGCCGGCGGTAGTCAAAGGCAGCCGCGCCGGGCGCACGGTTGTGGTGCCGACCTTTAGCGCCGCCGAAGCGGGTTTAGTGGAGTCCGACGCGGTGCTGCATGCGCCTAGCCTGTTGGCAGTGTGCGCACATTTGCGCGGTGTGGAGAAATTAGCCGTCTGCCCGCGCGTCGAAGCCACCTTGGTTCCGGTTTTGGCGCCCGATATGCGCGATGTGCGCGGCCAGCATTTAGCCAGACGCGCCCTGGAAGTGGCTGCCACCGGCGCGCACAATATTTTATTTGTTGGCCCACCGGGCACCGGTAAAAGCATGCTGGCGCAACGTTTACCCGGAATAATGCCGCCGCTGAGCGCTGCTGAGGCTTTGGAAAATGCCGCCATTTGTTCGATCAGTGCGCACGGTGTGGACGTAACGCGCTGGCGCGAGCGGCCGTTTCGGGCACCGCATCACACTGCTAGCGGCGTGGCGCTGTGTGGCGGGGGTTCAACGCCCAAACCCGGCGAAATCTCACTTTCCCATAATGGCGTCTTATTTTTAGACGAACTTACCGAATGGGAACGCAACACTTTAGAAGTGCTGCGCGAGCCGATGGAAAGTGGCCGCATTATCATTTCCCGCGCCGCCCGCTACGCTGAATTTCCCGCCCGCTTTCAACTGATCGCCGCCATGAACCCCTGCCATTGCGGCTACGCCGGTGATCCTTCCGCGCGCTGCCAATGCAGCCCAGAACAAATTCGCCGCTATCGGGGCCGGGTTTCCGGGCCACTGCTGGACCGCATCGACATCCACCTAGAAGTGCCGCGCGTACCGCAGGCTGAGCTGCGCGCTGACGAAGTGCCGATGCCGGAGGATACTGAAACCGTGCGCAATCGCGTGATTGCCGCCCGTGCGGTGGCGGTGGCGCGCACGGGCAAACCCAATAGCCAGCTCAACGCCAGCGAAGTCACGCGCTATTGCGGCTTAAGCGTGCGCGATCACAGCTTGCTGGATCGGCTCGTGGAAAAATGCGGGCTATCCGCACGGGCTTATCACCGCATTTTAAAGCTGGCGCGCACCATCGCCGATTTGGCGGGTGCCGAGCAAATTGTGTCGGCGCATTTGTCCGAGGCGGTGAGTATGCGGCGGGTTTCAGGATAGATTTAGCGCACCAACGAGTGTCCTGACAAACGATTGGCCTGAAAGGCTATTATCCACCGCCCTGCACGGTTAAAATTAAACATGTCACTTTCACTCTATCAAACTTCAGTTCCCGTTTTTAAGCAAATGTTATGTGCATTGCGGGAAATTTTACGCAGCGCTGATCGCTACGCCGCAGCGAAAAAAATTGACCCGAACGCGCTGTTGCAGGCGCGCTTATACCCCGATATGTTTCCCCTAATTCGGCAGGTGCAAATCGCTGCGGACTTTGCATGCGGCATCTCCGCGCGTCTAGCGGGCATCGACGTGCCCGTAAACCCCGCCAATCAAATGAACTTCGCCGATTTAGACGCGCTGTTAGACCACTCTCTCACCTTCCTAGACAGCCTGAATGCCGCTCAAATGGAAGGCTTTGAATCCCGAGAAATTATCCTGCGTCCTGGTACGCCGAAAGAGAAAAAGCTGCTCGCGCACGCCTATTTAACCCACTACGGCTTACCGCAGTTTTTCTTCCACATCACCACCAGCTACGCAATTTTGCGCCACAACGGTTTAGAAGTGGGCAAACGCGACTACATGGGCGTTTACTAAGCGTGCTTTAAACTTTTTCAACATACGGGTCGGCAATGCCAAATCCAGCCAGTATTTGCAACTCTAGCGCCTCCATGCGCCCCGCTTCTGCCGCGTCTAAATGATCCAAGCCCAACAGATGCAGCACGCCGTGTACGCACATATGCGCATGATGATCGCGCAGCAGTTTTTGCTGTGCTACCGCCTCGCGTGCGATCACAGGCGCGCACACCACTATGTCCCCTAGCCAGTCGAGCTTGAAATTTTTTGGCATGCCAACCGGCACTTCGCTCGCAAATGAAAGGACATTCGTGGCGTAATCACGCCCGCGATATTGCAAATTCAACGCTCTGCCTTCTTCAATATCGACAAAGCGCAGCGACATGCCAACGTTGGCGGCAAAATTACCTGGATTTTGCACATCCATATTTCGAGCATCGAACGCCGCCTGCGCCCATGCTTGAAAACTGGCTTTCACCGGAATCCCGGTGCGCGGCGTGGCAAAACCTAAGCTCAGCGCAAGGGTGCCTGACTTGCGCTTGAGCGCCTTACGCACTAGCTGGTGCTACTGCGCTCTGCGCAAGCTCAGCCGCTTTTTGCGCGGCAGCTTCGTCTTCATGGCGTTCGTAAGCCATGACGATGCGTTGAACCAATGGGTGACGCACCACATCGGCGGCTTCAAAGAAGGTAAAGCTCATGCCTTCCACCCCTTTCAATACCGCAACCGCATGGCGCAAGCCGGAGCGAATATGGCGCGGTAAATCCACTTGGGTCATATCGCCGGTAATGACCGCAGTGGAGCCAAAACCCATACGCGTTAGGAACATCTTCATTTGTTCAACGGTAGTGTTTTGCGCCTCATCTAACAGAATAAACGCATCGTTCAAGGTACGGCCGCGCATAAACGCAAGCGGTGCCACTTCAATGACATTGCGTTCCATCAGCCGACCTACCTTTTCCACACCCATCATTTCATACAGTGCATCGTACAAGGGGCGCAAATACGGGTCGACCTTTTGAATCAAATCACCCGGCAAAAAGCCCAATTTTTCGCCCGCTTCTACCGCCGGACGTACCAGCAGCAGCCGCTGTACGCGATTGGTTTCCAGTGCCTCCACCGCCATCGCGACCGCTAGATAAGTTTTGCCGGTACCGGCCGGACCGATACCAAAGTTAATGTCATGAGTGGCGATTTGGTGCAGATATTGACGTTGATTATCGCCGCGCCCTCGGATCGTGCCTTTGCGCGTTTTGATCTGCACTTCTTGCGTGCTGCCAGCGCGGGCTTGCCCAGAAAACTGCCCTGACTGCTCTAAATTCACGCCTTTAAACACTAGGAAAAGATCTTCTTCACCCAGCACCTGCGTATCAGTCAAATCGTAAAGCTCACGCAACACGCCTTCGGTTTTACGGCACAGCGCTTCGGTGCCGGATAATTCATAAATATTGCCGCGATTGCGGATCACCGCCCCTAATTTCAACTCAACGCTGCGCAAGTGCGCGTCAAACGGACCATTTAAATTCGCCAGCCGTTCGTTATCAAAAGGCTCGAAACTAAATGATCGAACGCTGCGCGCTGACGCTGGCTTTCTTACGCCGGGCTTGTTAGCAGCGGGCTTTTCCACGCTGGACTTGCTTACGCCCGGCTTGTTGGCACCGGGCTTTTTGACTTTGATAGACTCTTTTGACATTGACGACTCAGTAGTTTTGGCAGCCGAAATTCTAGCTTGTGCGTAAGAGCTGGAATGTAGGCGGGCTTACATGGGGAACAGTTTTGCTACAAAAACGGATTAATCAAGTTAACACCTGCGATGACTTCCCCGGCGTTTAAGTCTTCGCTGTACAAGCTGTCACAACCGGCTTGATTGGCGGCGGCAACAATCAGCGCGTCATAAAAAGATAGGCTGCGGGTTTGATGCAAATCAAGTGCTGCGTGAATTGTGCTGGTCGTGACTGAGACGACTTCAAAACTCTGATGCGCCTGCAACTGTAACCGCACATGGTGGGCGCTCAAGCGCAGTTTACGCAATGCGACATTCGCGTACTCTTGCAACACCTGCGTTGAAATCACGCCCGTCCCAGACAGTTTCAGCCGCCGTAGCAGTGCAAGTGCTGCCGCCTGTTTAACGGGTTCGTCGCTGGCTTCGGCATAGATCAAAATATTGGAATCGATAAAACTAGCCACGCGCGTTGGCGTCCTCACGATCAAACTTCCAGCCTTGGAGTTGCCCGCCTGCAGTCTGCGCGCGCGTCTCAAAAGCGGCATGCTCAGCCTCACGCTGCGCGGCACCGGCCAACCGTTCTATATATTCACGCACAAGCTGATTCAGGCTTTTTTGCATGGACTGCGCCACCGCGCGTGCGCGCTCAATGGTTTTATCGTCCATTGACAGGGTTATATTCACTACCGCACCTAATAAAAGCAATTTTTGTTCGCACAGTTTAAGTGTGCACAAATTATGTGTCAACAGTATCGGACACTTTTGTGCGAGCCTTAGCGGGTAAATAACGTGCAAGCGAACAGTTCTTTTAGATTTGGTTTGAAAAACCTAACTCACGGCACCTCACGCCCTGCCCCCGCTGCCCAAATCTCATGCCAGCTAGGCGCATCTAAATGCAGCGTTTGTCCAGCAAGCACCTCGTGCATCGCAGCCATCCGCGAGGAGCCGACAATCACATGCGGCCGACACGGCAGGCGCGCTAGCCACGCATAGGCAATGGTCGCAACGGATACCTCAAAGCGCAGCGCGACCGCCTGGAGCGTCGCTTGCACGCGCAGCGCGGCAGCGTCATCTGAGCTGAAAATATTTCCGCCCGCAAGCGGTGACCAAATCATGGGCGCAATGCGCAGCTGTTGCGCCTGATCAAAAGTGCCGTCGTGCAGCGGCCCAAGGTGCAAAGGTGAGCATTCCACCTGATTGGTCACCAGCGGCACGCGGCTGTGCAGCAGTGAAAACTGCATCGGCGTGAAATTAGACACGCCAAACGCCAGCACTTTTCCCGCGCGTTGTAGACGTTGAAAAACTTCCGCCACCGCATCGGCGTCTAGCAGTGGATCAGGCCGGTGCAGCAACAGCAGATCCAAATAATCCGTGCGCAAAGCCCGCAATGATTGCTCGACACTGCGTTCAATGTGTGCAGCTGACGTGTCGTAAGCCTTGACTCGATGCTCCGGGCGTGCGGCGCTAATCAGTTGAATGCCGCATTTACTGACCAGCTGCATGTGTTTACGCAATGCAGGGTTAAGCGCAAGCGCTTCGCCAAACAGCGCTTCAACGCTATAGCCACCATAGATATCCGCATGATCAAAACTGCTGACCCCGCACTCAATACAGGCATTTAGCCACTCCAAACGCTGTGGCACAGACCAACCCCAGCTGTGCATACGCCAACATCCGGCAACAATGCGGGAAAGTTTCAATGATTGAGTCTGCACAGTCACTTGCCTATCTTTTTAGGTCGAAAATCGAACTATAGCAATGCTGATTAGCCAGTAGTAATTTTGCAGATATGGCGCGCATCTCAAAATTAACCTTGCCGCAATGTGAACGGCATGGAAGAATCTAGGGCATTAGCGGGGTGCAAACCTTCGCACCAGTACTTTGAGGTTTCATGTGATTGACCCAGACGGATATCGGCCGAACGTCGGCATTATTTTAATTGAGCAAAAGCTTGGGCGCGTTTTTTGGGGGCGCAGAATCGGACATGATGGTTGGCAGTTCCCGCAAGGTGGCATGAATACGGACGAGACGCCGTTAGAGGCCATGTATCGGGAATTGCAAGAGGAAACTGGACTCGCCGCAGCTGACGTCGAGGTGCTGTCGGCGACACCCGGTTGGCTAAAATATCGCCTGCCTGAGCGCTACATCCGGCATCGCGAACGCCCGGTTTGTGTCGGGCAAAAGCAAGTTTGGTTTTTGCTGAAGCTTGTCGGTGAAGAATCGCGTTTCAAACTCGATGCCACCGATGCACCGGAGTTTGACGGCTGGCGCTGGGTAGATTTCTGGTATCCATTGAGCAACGTGGTCAGCTTCAAGCGCCGCGTTTATGAGCGCGCATTACAGCACTTTTTGCCGGCGGCGCGTTCGCTAGCTCTGGCACCCATTGATGAGCGCGCGCCTGAGCAGACCGCTTTTCGGTTTTATGAGAGCGCATGACGCGATATAATCGAAATAATTCAGCATCTCTGTCGGTCTTTTCGTTTCCCTTGCAATGCAAACTGGCCCGCTGATGCAAACCATGATCCGAACTGCGCTGAGCGCCCTCATTATCAGCGGCAGCGCTTCAGCTGCACCCAACACCTGTCGCTCGAAAAGCACAGCAATTAAGCCACGGCCACTGATCGAGCTTTTTACCTCTGAGGGCTGCTCATCCTGCCCGCCCGCAGATCGCTGGCTGAGTGGCCAGCGCAACAATATCGAGCGCGGCGATTTCAGCGCCATTGCTTGGCACGTAGACTATTGGGATCAACTGGGCTGGAACGACCCATTTTCTATTCCGCTAGCGTCGCAACGCCAGCGCTGGCTCGCCGGTAAATCTGGCGCGCAGGTTTATACGCCGGGCGTGTTTTTAGACGGACGCGAGTGGCGCAAATGGTCAGCAGGTGCAGCGCCAGAAAGTGTACGCCAAGCAATTCCAACGCTCGCGCTCAACGTCGAGCGACATGGCGGCAAACTGCACGCGCGCGCCGAAGTATCCGCACTCGCGGAAAAATCAACTTTAGTGCTGGTCATCCAGCTGCTCAACCGCGATAGCCAAGTCACGCGTGGTGAAAACTCAGGCCGCCTTTTGCACCATGACTTTAGCGCCAGCGCCGTGCAACAAACCGAGCTGGCGGCGAATAGCGGGGCACAAACCACAATCGCAGACATGGCATTCCCCAAAGGCTCCAGTGCGATCACCGCGTTTATTCAAAATTCGCAGGGCGTAATTTTGCAAAGCACACAGATTTTTCTTGATCGCTGTGCGCTGGAATGATGCGGGAAGCTTTACTGTTGCTGTGTTTAATTCTGGCTGCTGAATCTAGCGATGCCCAAAATTCGCACTCACAAAGCCGTCAGCAGTATTTTTCCAGCATGGACAGTGATGGCAATGGTGGTGTGTCACTCGCAGAGTTCCAAGCATGGATGGCGTATTCCTTTAACCGCATCGACAAAAATTCAAACAACGTCATTGATGCTGACGAGGCTTTGGTGCCAAAAATGACGGGCGTGACCCGCGCCCGGCATGAAGCCAATATCGCCGCACAATTTAGACGGCAAGATCGAAATAAAAACGGCGAGCTTTCAATGGCTGAATTGACGGCACCGCCGCAGTAGGGTTTTAGTTAAATGCGGTGACTCAATAGGGCGCAATCCGTCTAAACGTCAAATTGACCCTAGGTGCGTAGGAAGGCGCACCGACCTGCGCCATTTTTGGCAAGGCGTGCTGATAATGCTTTTGCGAGCCTTCTGCCATCACCAACAAGCTGCCGGACGTTAATAGCAAGTCAGCCTTGTCGATCAAATTTTTATGCCGCAAACAAAACCGCCGTGGCGCGCCAAAACTGACGCTTGCAATAAGCGGATCGACACCAAGCTCCGGCTCGCTGTCACTGTGCCAGCCCATGCTGTCAGTACCACTGCGGTAAAAATTCGCCAACACGCAATTAAATTCGCCAATGCCGGCCCGCGCCAATGCGTCGCGCACCTGCGTTAAACAGGGCGTCCACGCTTTCGGTTCATAGCGCACCTTGGAATAACGGTAGCTGCAGTGCGGGTCGCCATGCCAGCTGGACTGGCGCGGTGCCGGTATTTCGCGGCCAAAAATGCGCACGAAATGCGTTTCCCAAGGCGTCGTCGCAATCAAATCGCGCAGCAATTCGGTGGCGTTTGCAGCGTCAAAGAACTGCGCGCAGTAGTGAACATGAGCGTTTACGAGCGGGATTTTGTGGGTCAAATGCATGGTTTTCTACCGAATCACTTTGCCAACCAATTTTAGACGTCTAGACGCCGATACTGAACACGCCATACGCCCCCGTAGGCTACGATCTATCTCTTTATCGCGATACAGAGATAAACTATAAATTACCTTGATTTCAAAGCACTAGCTATGTCTGCTGATGTTGTTGTTGACCCTATTTTAACGCCACGCTACACCCGTTTAAGCGGCCTGGAACCACTGGTGCTAACGCCCGAACTGAACTTTATCAATGTCGGGGAACGCTGCAACGTCACCGGCTCCGCTGCGTTTAAAAAGCTGATTAAAGACGGTGAGTTTGCCAAAGCCGTCGAAGTTGCGCGCCAGCAAGTCCAAAACGGCGCTCAAATTCTGGACATCAATATGGACGAGGGCCTGATTGACTCGGAACTCGCGATGACGACTTTTTGCAATCTGATTGCGGCCGAGCCGGACATTGCGCGGCTGCCGGTGATGGTAGATTCGTCCAAATGGAGCGTGATCGAATGCGGCTTGAAGTGCTTGCAGGGCAAGGGCATTGTCAATTCGATCAGCCTGAAAGAAGGCGAACCGGCATTTATCGCTGCCGCGAAAAAAGTGCGCGCCTACGGTGCGGCCGTGGTGGTGATGGCATTTGATGAAGTAGGCCAAGCCGACACCAAAGCCCGCAAAATCGCAATTTGCACGCGCGCCTATCGTATTTTGGTGGATGAGCTGGACTTTCCGCCCGAAGACATCATTTTTGACCCGAATATCTTTGCCATTGGCACCGGCATTGAGGAGCACAACAACTACGCCGTGGACTTTATTGAAGCCACCGCCGAAATTAGACGCACTCTACCCCACTGCCATATTTCCGGTGGCGTGAGCAACGTTAGCTTTTCCTTTCGCGGCAATAACCCGGTGCGCGAGGCGATCCACAGCGTGTTTTTATTCCACGCCATCAAAGCGGGCATGGACATGGGCATCGTCAACGCCGGCATTTTGCCGATGATCGATGATTTGCCGAGCGATCTGCGTGAGCGCGTCGAAGATGTGGTGCTGAATCGCCGCGACGATGCCACCGAACGCCTGTTAGAAGTGGCGGATCGCTACAAAAAAGGTGCGGTAAAGGCCGAAGTGGCGACCGAAGCATGGCGAGATTTCCCCGTCATCAAACGGCTGGAGCACGCGCTGGTGCATGGCATCGACCAATACGTCGAAATCGACACCGAAGCCGCGCGCATCGGCTTTGATAAGCCGCTAGAAGTGATCGAAGGGCCTTTGATGTCGGGCATGAACGTGGTTGGCGACTTATTTGGCGCGGGCAAAATGTTCCTGCCGCAAGTCGTGAAATCCGCACGCGTCATGAAAAAAGCCGTGGCGTATTTACTGCCCTATATCGAAGCCGAAAAGCTGCGCAGTGGTGATGTCGGTAAAAACAACGGCAAAATCATTATGGCAACCGTCAAGGGCGACGTCCACGACATCGGCAAAAATATCGTGGGCGTGGTGCTGGCGTGCAACAATTTTGAGGTGATTGATCTGGGCGTCATGGTGTCGGCACAAAAGATTTTGGACGCCGCAAAAGAACACGGCGCCGACATGATCGGCTTGTCCGGTTTGATTACGCCGAGCCTAGACGAGATGAGCCATTTGGCGAAAGAAATGCAGCGCCAAGGCTTTACTTGCCCGCTGCTGATTGGCGGTGCCACTACTTCGCGCGCACACACGGCGCTTAAAATCGAGCCGTTTTACAAAGCCCCGACTGTCTGGGTCAAAGACGCCTCACGCGCCGTGGGCGTGGCGCAAAACTTGGTCAGCAAGGAAAAATACGACGCTTTTGTTGCAGACACTCGCGCCGATTACGCGGAAGTCCGCGAGCGTCATAAAGATAAAACCGGCGCGAAAAAATTAGTCACGCTCGCGCAAGCAAGGCAGGCCAAGTTTGAGGGTGATTTTGCTACCTACACACCGCCCGTGCCGAAGCAACTGGGCGTGCTTGCCTTCGATCATTACGATTTGACCGAACTGGCCAATGTGATCGACTGGACGCCGTTCTTCCAAACGTGGGAGCTTGCCGGGCGCTATCCGGCAATTTTAAACGATGCTGTCGTGGGCGTACAGGCGCGCGAATTATTTGCGGATGCGCAAAAAATGCTGGCGCAAATCGTCAGTGAAAAATGGCTCACCGCACGCGGCGTGATTGGCTTATGGCAAGCCAATGCCGTCGGCGATGACATTGTGTTGGACAATGGCGCCGTGTTGCACTGCCTACGTCAACAGGCCGATAAGCCGCCCGGCCGGCCTAACTTATGCTTGAGTGACTTTATTGCGCCCAAAGCCAGCGACAAAGCCGACTACATTGGCGCGTTCGCGGTGCAAACGGGCGGCACCATTGATGAAAAAGTCAAAGCCTATGAAGCCGCGTTCGATGACTACAGCGCAATTTTGCTGAAAGCGCTGGCAGATCGCTTAGCCGAAGCCTTCGCCGAGCGCATGCACCAGCGCGTGCGCACCGAATTTTGGGGCTACAGCCCGGATGAAAGCTTAGCCAACGACAAGCTGATCGAAGAAAGCTATCAAGGGATTCGCCCGGCACCGGGCTACCCGGCCTGCCCGGATCACACCGAAAAACGCACGATTTTCAAGCTGCTAGACGCTGAGAAAAACGCCGGAATGACATTGACTGAGTCCTGCGCGATGTGGCCGGCCTCAGCGGTTAGCGGTCTGTATTTCAGCCATCCCGAAAGCCAATATTTCGTAGTCGGCCGCGTAACTTTGGAGCAGGTTACGGATTACGCCAAGCGCAAGGGCGACAGCGTGAGCGACACCGAACGCTGGCTGGCGCCGATTTTGGATTACGATCCCGAGTAATCCCAAAAGTAATAAACCATGATAATTGAAAAAATTAATGACTCAACTGCGGAAATTACCGCAGATGTGGTGATCGCTGGAGCGGGTACGGTCGGTCTTTTTCTAGGCGCTTATCTGGTTAAGCAAGGGTTAACGGTAGTGTTGATCGAGGCGGGCGACCGGGTCGCCCACACCGCGCGCGATGGTTTTGGTGCCAGCTCTAGCGCCAAGCAACATGATGGTGTCAGCATGGCGCGCGCTTTTGGACTGGGTGGCACCAGCACGCTTTGGGGCGGTCAGTTGGCGGAATTTGTCGAGGCCGACTTCAACCGTCCAGACTTTGAGTGGCCCTTGACCTATGGGGCGATTTGCACGTTGTATCAACGCGTTTACGCAGAGCTTGGCTTGCCTGAGCGCGTGAGTGACGCCGTTTATAGAGAACGTCTCGGAATCAAGCTAAACGATGCAAGCCTAGAGCATTTTTTCACGACTTGG
>JAYUUS010000226.1:0-9334 GCA_043754435.1 Rhodanobacteraceae bacterium | reverse complement strand
CTAGCGAC
Source organism: Rhodanobacteraceae bacterium (assembly GCA_043754435.1). Taxonomy (GTDB): domain Bacteria; phylum Pseudomonadota; class Gammaproteobacteria; order Xanthomonadales; family SZUA-5; genus JANNYA01. Next base: position 9,326 of record JAYUUS010000226.1, on the reverse strand, counting down.
GCGCTCGATGTGCTCCTGCAGTCCTGCCACGTTGGTGAACCAGCTCAACGCCACCGCTAACAAAAACAGCAAATTGTCCCGGTTGCCCTCCCCCACGCCCTGCGGGCGCATAAATGCATGGTATTCGGTGATTTTAATAAGATCTTGAAAACGGTTATGCCATAACCGATACGGCCCGGTCCGCTGATGCACACTCGCTTGACGTTTTGCGCGCGCACGCTCAAGCCCCACGACTTCCGCCGCTGGCCGCAATACGCGGGGCCCGATCACCGCATCCGCTAGCTCGTGCAACGTCCAGCGATACGGCTGCAGCACCCAGCCTGTCACTTGCACATCGTTCTTGCTGTTGACGCTGCCCACAATGCGCAGCATGCGCGTGCAATCGCGGGCGGACGCATCACTACCAAAGTCTTTCAGCTTACTGACCAGCGCATCAGTCACCGCTTGCCACACCGGCAGGGCTTTCGCTGGCGTCGCCTCTAGCAGCCAATACAGGTGCAAACCACGCCCACTCTCGATGATGAGTGTAGGAATTGGCAAACCCTGCTCACTTAGCCATTCAAGCACGCCTTTCCAATCGGTGCAGCCGTCTAAATCCACGTAAACAGCGCGCAATGAACGCAGCAAGTCCACGCGCCGCCATTGCGTGAACTCGTTGGGCGTGAAGTAGCGGTCGTTCTGACCTAGGTGCTCAGCCATGAGCAGCGCCAGGTCATCGTTAGGCTGAATTTTGACCCATTGCCGACTGGACGCTTGCTGTTTCCAGATCAATACCGTTCCATGCCGCTTTTGCGCATGGACAAAATCGGCGTGTTCCGCCGGCGCGCGTAGCGCTAAAGTAAGCTGTTTTGACACAAGCCCCCCGCTTCACAATAGTGTGAGCGAGTAGGCGGAGATAAATCTTTCACGCACTACCTCTTGATTGAGGCAGGCAAGAGCACTAGGATTCGCACTGTCAGATTTGAATCCGTTGGTTTCTCTTGCCAACCAAGTTGTACGAAAAAACCCGCTTCCAGGCGGGTTTTTTCGTTTCTGGGTAATAGACTAGCTTTTTGTGGCTTGCCGAACAATGGCACTTCCAAAAATAGCCTGCCCGGGTAGTTGTTAATTCCATATAACTGCAATCACACAGCGTGATACGAAATTGTTCCAGCTGTCGTTAAGGCGACTGACGTATAGGTTTGACTCGCGTTTAGCCATTGAGTATCAATTCAAGCGCACTTGCTTGCTGTTTCCTTTTCTCCCAGTTTCAGGCGTAGGCTTGATCGAACGCGGGAAATACCATCGAATTCAGAAGCAAAATTAAGGAACAACCAGGCGGTCGAAAACACGGCAACCCGATCTCGCAATTTTTCGATTCCCGTGAACGTGCTTCATTTAAGGTGACTTATGAAAAAACTGTTATTAATTTCTGGGATTTTGCTTTCTGCTTTTGCAAGCGGGCAAGAGCAATGTGGATTCCCCGTTTCGCTAGCGCGCAGTGGCTTTGAATCTGGCGAGCAGCCCGCATCGGTAGTGTTGCCGGTTGAAAACACACCGCTCAGCATCACGATCCAAGGGCCAACAGCGGGCATAACGGTTGGTGTGGACGCGATCCAGATTTATGGCACTTATCTCGGCCCTGCAAACTCCGGCGTCTCAGTCAATGGCGTTCCGGCGCTGACCAATGGCAGCGCTTTTGTGTCGCCCAGAATTCCGCTCGATCCAGGCATCAACACGCTGACCATTCGCTATGCCAGCACCGACGCCGCGCCGGTCACGCAAACACGCACGGTAACTTACAGTGCGGCAGCCCTTCCCGCTGTGGTGTTCGCGGCGCGCAGCCCTGGCGACTACGCGCCAACCGTCATGCCGTTTGTTTTGGCTACTAGGTTGCCGCCGAATCAAACCGTGGTCGCACGGGTTGAAATTGACTACAACGGCGATGGCATTTTTGATGTCGATAGCGCGACGCCGCCAGCTCGGCTTGAATTCGCCTATGAAAATCCGGGTCTTTACGCGGCGCGCGCCCGCGTCAGTTTTGATGACGGAAATACCGGCACGCCGTTGGTGGTGCAAGAGGACACCGCGCGGGTATTGATTCAAAGCTTGGCATACACCCGGCAAACGCTGTGCGGGGTTTATTACGCAATGAAATCAAGATTGCAGCAAAACCAGATTCCGCTGGCGCTCAATACTCAGTCGCCGGGGGCGCAGCGTACGGAAATGCAGGCGCTATGGACGAGCTTAGCGTCGTCCAATACGCTTGTCGCTACTGCAAATAAGCTTGGGCAGATCATCACCGGCCAGCTGTCGCGCAATTCCGCAGAATTGGTCATCGGCATACCCACCGCTAACCCCGCTGAGTACAAAGCCTTTTCTATGCGCTTTCGGCGCGATGAAAATGGTGTTTGGCGCATTCACTACCTTTAGGGTTGCTATGCGCTATTTTCAGACGAAAAACCTGATTCTGCTGGTTGTATTCATTGCCTGCATCACCGCAGGCTGTAACCGGGTCGAAAAACCCTTGGCCGTCGCCGAATGGCAATTCATTGACGCCGAAACCACCAAGCCCATTGAAGGTGGCTGGATCAATTTTGCTTGGCGTGGCAAACCTACTGACCGAGGCATGACCACCTGCCCGCGTGGTGTTCTTGGGCGCACGGGTGCAGACGGTTGGTTTCGCACCACAGCGAAAGATCCATCTTGGCGGGTGGATCCTATCCCAACTTATTTTGTGCCCGGCTATCAGTTTTTTGAATACGAATATGGCGTGCCTGATGCGCAACATATCACGACGTATATTCCCTACGATGTCAATCGACTTGGGACAATGCCGGGGTTTGAAAATGAATTAATTAAACATGGATATGTCTATCATCAACCCGTGATGTCGGATCGCTGGAGTCATCATTGGACGAAAATAATGCCAATTGCAGGGTTTCATGATTTTCGCAATAATCCTAAAAATAGGCGTAGATATTTCATTAGATATTTAAGTTTTCCTGAATTTGTCGCGCAGAGTTTCGGATTTGTAGGTAAAACCTGTGATGAACCTGGATCCGACAATATAGGGCTAGAAATCAAGCGCGTTGAAATTTCTGATAAGCAACGTGCAGTTTATTCAACGAAGTATTTTTGCACCCCACTTTGGAAAGGCATGAAAGCAGGCACAACGCGAACAATTTCAAGCATGTATGAATGGATGCAGCGTGGTCTTTGGTTGTTACCTGAAGGGCGTAAACCTTGGGATGAAATGAAAGATCTGCTTCCTGAGCACGTTAACACGAGCAGCAAAGAGTTCATGACCGATATTCCATTGAGTGAGTCAGAACATAAAGTGTTTTGCAGCTGGATGGACCCGTATTTGCAAGCCGCGATTCTGGAAATTAAAAATGAGAAATAACTTATTAATCTGTTTGGTTGCCTGTGGTTTGGCAGCAAATATATACGCCTTTAATTTAGAAACGCATGCAGTTTTTACCTCAACTTCTTTCGGTCAATCAATACTAAATAACATTTCGCCTGAGTCAAAAGATCTATATTTCAGACTCGGTTTTGACCGCCTCCCAGCCGAACTTCCATTTAGTCAAGCCGAATCGCAAGAGTGCACACGAACAACGAGTTCTGGGCAATTCGGTGGCAAAGACCACTATATAGATGCCCAGGGGACATGGTTTGGCGATCAAGGCGGCGCTGGAATGCTTACACGTTGCCCTACGCTATTTGAACAACGTTCGATGCCGCCGCGTTACACCGGGCTTTTACCCGTTGCAGAAAACACACTTGGACAGACCGCATGGCTTCGATTCGAGGGCTGGCTCATGCGCGGTGCGATTCGCGAAGACGACTACAAATTTGGTAAATATGACAATCCAAATTTGACACCGGATCAAGATCCTTGGATTGATGAATATCGTTCCCTGCACCATTTTTACGACCCAAAAAACGACATACATGGCTTAGGTAATGCAGCTGCTGTTTTAGGCGCAACCCGCTCCACGACCTGGGCCTTAGGCATTGCCGACAATGCCAGCTGGGCAAACAACCAAACGCCAGATCCATCACGCGGGAACCATTTCAGCTATATGGATGCGCGCCGATTTTACTGGCTGGCGCTGACCTATAAAGAAGCGCCCGTAAGCGGCGGCCAACCTTTTAGTGAACTGCTGACACGTCGCTATTCCAATTTTCGGCAGAATTTATGGGCCAGCACGCTCAAATCCATCGGCCACGTGGTGCATTTGCTGCAAGACAGCGCCAGCCCACAGCATGTGCGCGCCGAGCCGCATTCGTTTCTTTGCAATGGCAGCCTTACTGAAGAAGGGCTGGGCAATCAGGAGGTTGCCACACGTACCTTTGAGAACTTTGCAAATTACCGGGTCACATTTCCATTTGACCAAGTTTTAAACGGTGCAGGTCTTAAAGTTAGGTACTCATTTTCAAATCTATGCGATGACGGAAAATGGATTTCCATGTTCGATGAAGGCGGGCAAAGAGCCCCGGCGAACACCGATATCTGGACTGCGAACGCCTACCCTATTCCCAAATTCTCGGTACAGCGCAAATTTTTCACCACGGGCACTGAAGACAGCAGTTTGAATAGTCGGCGCGGCTTGGCGGACTACACCAATCGCGGTTTCTACACCGAACGCGACTTTGCAGGTGCTTTTCAAAGCCCACCGCCGCTGCTGAGCGATCTTAGTTTGGTTCGTGGCGACGCGTTTGTGACAAGCGAACCTGGGTTTCCGGCGAACCTAAAATTTGAGGCTCTATATTGGCAAGTGCCAGATGCAGTGGCACCAAGCTATGTCGACCCAAATCTACAAAGCGGAAAAGCACCGATTGCCTCCGTGCGAATCTGGGAATTGCTTGCGGGCGTCACTGACACCAAAGGTCGGGGGCATTTGACACTCAATAACTACGTGCAAATCCAAGACATGCTCGCCCCGCGCGCGATTGCTTATTCCACTGGCCTAATCAACTTCTTCTTTCGCGGCAAGCTCGACATCGAACCCATCGACCAAAACATTTTCGGAATTCTCAATCAGGGCGTGGCACACACCATGGTGGCGGGCTACCCGATCAAAACTGCGAGTGGCGGCATTTTTGGTTTTGAGAAAATCCGCCTGAAAGTGCGCAATAGCACGGAGGCAATTGTTGAATCTGGCACGAGCACCAATGTGCCGCAGATTGTCGGCGCAGGCAAACTCGTGGCGGTGGCGCGCTATCACCGAAACCCCTGCTACAAGCCGGATTTAACGGGCGAACGCGTGCAAACGGTGCTGGCAGGGCCAATCACGGAACCTACTTGCCCCGACGGCACGCGCACGGATTACCAAGAGATTTCAGTGTCCGCCGAACTGCCAATTGCCAGTGAAACCGACCTGCCCGGCGGGCGTGGTGGCACTGCACCGGCAACGATCGAAAAGACCTTTGATTTCAGCGCCGATCCGATTCCGATCAATGCCACGGACTTGTTTATTCAAGTCGTGTATCGCGGGCAATTGGGTGAGGAAACGGATGGGATTGCCGTTGGCAATGTCGATGTGCGCGAGCCTAGCGTGGTCACGGTTTGGAGCAATTACGACTATTATTTGACTTCCGCCGCTTGGACGCCTGCGACACCCGCTCGCCCGCTGACGGTTGTGCAGTATTTTCGCTTTTGTATTGGGCCAAATGGCAGTGAACGCTTGGCCTATCAGTTCACCACCACGCACCCCGGTAACGCCATGATTTTGGGCCAGTCGACGCGGATTGCAGTGATTGCGCCGAACTTTGCCAACGTCAATCAAACGTTTAGGGTCAAGGCGACCGGCATTACCAGCAATAGCCCCGGGCCGGACGTTTTGCTGCCGCCGAATTGGTTCAGAACGTCGCGCGGGCGCTATTTTCAGGCGAATAAAGAGCTTATTTCGGCGGCAACTTTAGCCGCACCGCAGACCAATTGCTCCACCGCACTACCCGGCACGCCAGAGTATTTGTGCGTCGATCCAATCCAACAACGGCGCGGCACGCAGTTTGGTTTTGCGCTGCAGCCGCTGGCGTGGCAGGAAACCACAGCCAACGGGTTTAACTCACTCGATGTGGGCAATTTGCCGGCCTTTACCACCGCGACGATTCAGGTTTTGGGTGATGTAAATTTCAATAATGTAGGGCCGCTATCGAATTGCCCGTCGACGCCGGTACCGGGGGTTGAAGAGTAGGAACGCGCCGTTGAACTCCAAGAGCGGCTTGGGATTTGGGGATGCGGTGGACAAACAACCTTAATAGACATGCTCAGTGTTTGAGAGCAGCCCAAACCTAGCGATCCGATTTATTGGATCGTTGTTTGATCACCCGCCGAACCGCCATCGGCGTCCAAGCGGTTAACCCGCTGGACGTCTTAACCCGCCCTCCCCTGCTGAGTTCGCGTGCAATAAACGCCAGTGAGCGGCCTTCGTGCACCATCGGCGCTATGAACGGCCAGACGTTGCTCACATGCGCTAAGGCGCGCGCTTGGCGCACTTTCACGGCTTTGTGCGCCGCTCCCGCAAGGTGCGCGACAGATCCGCCCCGATACCCACCTAAAACCGTTCCGCGCCGTTTTGCCGCTGCCAGTGCAACTTTGGTGCGCTCGCTGATCCTGCGCGCTTCATCTTCTGCGACTAGCGCCAGAATACCGACCGTAAGCTCGTTGGCGTCAGGCATATCGCAACAGGTGAAGCGAATACCTGATTCGCGCAACCGGTGCAGAAAGGCAGCGTTGCGCGCTAGCCTATCCAACTTGGCCACCAGCAGCCGCGCACGATATGCACGGCATCCTTGCAGAGCTTGAGCAAGCGCAGGGCGTTCGCTTTCGATCTTGCGGCCACTCTCTACTTCCTCGAACTCGCCCAATAGTTCGCCATTGTGCAACCGAATGAACTCCGCGACCGCTTCGCGCTGTGCATCGAGTCCCAAGCCGGAGCGCCCTTGCTTATCAGTACTAACTCGGTAATAGGCAACGAACTGAAACTTAGAAAGGGCTTCACCAACTTGTTTGATCATGCCTTAACCTTCAACGGTCGTTGTAGGTCGTGATATTGCCGTAAAACTTACTACTCAGGTGCACACTCGCACGATGCGCAGGCTTATTTCCGTAATCTCCGCCCGCATGCCGTTGAGCTCGGTAAGCATCTTGAATAAATCATCGCGCGGCATCGCGTTGAGCTCGGCAAGCATTCGTTGTTCTGTGGTTTTGTCCATGGTTTGCTCCTTTGTTGATTATTAAGGCAAATGAACTAATACGCCCATTCGGCGTATAGCGATCTAGCGCGACTATCGCGCTAGGCGTATTGTTGTGGGACAGGATTCTCAACCGGGCGTAAGAGACCGACCCCCTTTTCGAAGGGTCCACCCTTGAGTGGAATACCCAAGAGCACCCGGCACTAGTTCTAACGCCTCGGCAATGCCGGGGCGTTCTAGTTTTTGGGTTCGTGAATTTCCTTGCCCGTGTAAGTGTTGGCAACGATCACCTTAAACCGGATGCTTTTCTTGTGGCGCTGCGGTGCATCGCTGCGCAGATAAGCACTTTCCACATGTAAACGTACATCACCCGCTTCACCTGCAGCGGCGCGCCAAGTACGGAAATAAATGACGTAGTCCTGTTTCTGGCCTTGTTCGTCCACCAGCTCTACGGTGAAAAAATTTCGGTGCCCGGTATGAAAGCAGCGCCGAAGCTCAAGGCTAGCGACAATCTCAGGCAAAGCCAGAGAAAGCCGATAGCGCGCCAAGTCAAACGCCCTTTGCTCTCTGCCATCGTGAACTACTAAATTAGTGCTTTTTACATCGTCAATTGATATTGAAAAACAGTGTAAACCATAGGTAACCGCTAAACATATTCGGCGTTCTGGCGCACGCACATTTGGCGCAATAACAAGTTCGCGCGTGCTGGCGCTCAGGTGCTCGAGTGAGTAGCTTTCCCCTTCTAACACCACTGACGCCCAACGCAAAATCATTGCGCTAGTCACGTAGCGTTTTCGCGACTGCTTGGCAGGCTTCAAGCCAATCATGGCGATTCAACACTAGCGCCACCGCTAAGCGCTCACCGCTAGACCATGGCCCCATTACGTCACTGTGTTGATCGGCTTTCGCCATCATCTCTAAGCGCTCGACTCGCTCAGCCTGCCTCATTGCAAATCATCCAGTGCTCTGGAAATCGCATAGTTGATAAAGCCTGCGCGCGTCATACCGCGGCTTTGTGCCTGAACATCCATTCGAGCCCGTAGCTCAGTCGGGAGCGTGTGGGTAATCTGCTCACGGCGACCACGAACGACCCCCTTACGCTCTGGATTCGCAGCAGCATCAGGAGCCGCCGCTATGAATTTTTCAGCTTGGTTTTGCTTAGGCATTTTGATAGCCATTTAATCGTTCCTTAGATGTTTTTACCAATGAAAACAGAATCAATTAGCGCTTTTATTTCTGCGCTCGCTTTAGCATCTTTTGGGCTGCTTTCCAGCACTGAGAGCCCGGAACCTGCGGCACTCGCGTAGGCTTTGCGCCGACCGAGTGACACCGCCAGCAGTTCAACGCCTTCCAGTCCACGCACCACTTCCACCGCTTCGGCGTTATCTGAGCCCTGCGGGTCGGCTTGATTCAACAGCGCCACAGTGCGCAAACCATCGCGCACGGACTTGGCTTCATTGACCAATGCGAGAACGTCTTGCATAGCCCATAGATCAAACGAGCGCGGCTGAAACGGAATCACCAGAACATCGCAAAGCGTGAGCGCTGCGCGCAGCGCAGTGGAATCGCGACCACCGGCATCGATGATGATGTCTTGATACTTGCTGCGCTGGTGCTGCACCTGGGCGCGTAGTGCTGGGCCATCGACGTATTGTGAGCACGCGATGGCAGGCACCCTACCCTCTTCTGCGCGAATTGAAATAGCGGTTTGCGCAGTACCTTGCCGATCACCGTCCACTAGCCACACGTCACGCCCAGCTAACGCGCGCCCGATGGCTAGGTTTAAAGCAATAGTCGTTTTGCCAACCCCGCCTTTAGTCGCTCCTACAGTGATAATCATTTATTTTCATCCTTTTTAACGATGAAAATAAATCAAAAAACAGTAGTAGTAAAGTTTTTTTGGTGGGTAAATCGCGCGGTCAAGCTAGCACTTATTCGCTTAAAACTAGGTTTTAGCCTTGGAAAGTGCAATTTTTTCTTTGACTTTCAATGCGTTACCCAATACTGCACGCGTGCAACACCGGCGGTACGTGCAAATACTCGTTTCAAAACAAACACCTAGAAAGCACTGCACACACACTCTTTTATCTTGTTATCCATTTTCACTCAGTCCACCATTCCTAAATGCTCAAAAGGAACTC
>JAYUUS010000225.1:0-9370 GCA_043754435.1 Rhodanobacteraceae bacterium | reverse complement strand
GAGTGACATAGCGAGTGACATTCGTTACGCACTCCGCTATCCTTTTTCAGCTTTACTTCGCAACGCTTCCCCAAGCTGTGAATTGGTTTAAGGATTGGTCCGACTGCAATCGGGCTGATTCCCTTTTCTGGTTGGCATCTAGTCATTCGCCACCCCGCGCTTCGATTCAAGTTCAATGACTAGCGCTTGAATTTTTTCGTCTGATAGCCCGGCAATTCTTGCCCGCGTGATCGCTTCAACTTCTGAGCGAATCCAGCCCACTGTACGACCCCCTAGTGAAATTGATTTTGGGAACTGCCTCTGTGCCTGCCTTAGATAAAGCGTGCTTCGCTTCATGCCGGTGTCGGCGCATACGGTTTTAATTCTGTCGATTTTTTCGGTCATGGTTTTCCTAGGTTTGTGCCATCTGGCGTATCCATCTATCGGGTTTGATGCTCATCAGCACATTTTTAATGTCCTGGCGCGTCAATAATATCTAAATTTGTCAGCTATGAATTCGGCTAAATCTGAATTCAGACTCGATAATTCTGCACATACGGGTTTATGCGGGCTTATGCGGGCTTGTGTGTAGGTGCCGTGGAATTCACACGCAGCCAAGCTACCGTTAGCCATTTAAGTTAATTTAACTTTACAAGCTGATTGCGCAGCTTTTGACTAAGCCACCCGCCCAAACTTGCCCGCAATGACATTGCCGCCTGTGCGCAAGGCGTCGAGATAATCCGCCCATACCTGCATGATCTTGACGCGCTCGGGCCAATGCTCGGAACGGTCATAAGCAGCGCGCGTTTTGTTGGGTTCTTTGTGCGACAGGGCGCGAAAGATTGCTTCGCGGTTCAACTGCCCCATTTCATTTAGGCGCGTGGTAGCCATTGCCCTAAAGCCGTGTGCGGTGTGTTCTTTGCCGCTAATGCCCATGGTGCGCAGCGCGGCATTCAAGGTGTTTTCGCTGATCGGGCGTTCAACACTGCGCACGCCCGGGAAAAGCAGGCGGCCGGAACCGGATAGCGGCTTTAGTTCGTTCAACAGTTCAAGCGCTTGGCGGCTTAGTGGCACGTCATGCGCTGCTTTCATTTTCATGCGCTTGGCGTCGATTCGCCAGACGTTTTCGGTAAAATCAAACTCTGACCACTGCGCGCCGCGTATCTCACCAGGGCGCTTGAACGTCAGTGCGGATAGTCGCAGGGCAAAGCCGGTTACTAAATAACCATCGAAGTCGTCAATGGCTCGCAATAGCGCGCCAATCTTTGCCGGTTCCGTGATTGCCGCGCGGTGCGTCGTGACAGGCGGCTCTAGCGCGCCCCTTAGATCGGCGGCCGGGTTGCGCCTGAGATAGTCACACGCTACGGCATAGCGAAAGATCGCGTTCATACGTTGGTGCAATCGCCTAGCGGTTTCCAATTTGCCGCGCGCTTCCAGGGTGCGCAGGCATGCGAGTAAATCGGAAGTCTCGACAGCATCAAGCGGGCGTGTGCCGATGCTTGGATACACAAACGCGGTCAGCATCCAGCGTGCTTTTTGCATCGTCGTATCACTGCGCTTGCTGGCTTGTTTGGTTAGCCATTCTTCCGCCACCACTTCAAAGGTGCGGGCGCTTTGCACGGTTTCGCGTATTTCGGCGGCTTTGGCCTCTTTGCGCAGCGCGCCCGGATCAATGCCAGCCGCCAACTGTTCGCGGGCCTTGTTGCGCTTAACCCGCGCCGCTTTTAGGGGTACATCAGGGTATACGCCAAGCGAAAGCAACTTTTCCTTACCCCCAAAACGATACTTCAGACGCCAAAGCTTGCCGCCTTGTGGGGTCGCGAACAGAAACAATCCGCCACCATCAAAGGTCTTAGTGGGTTTGCCCGTAGCTTTCGCCTTTGCAATGGCAATTTTCAATTCTAGGTCGGAGGTGGTATCTATTGGCATTAGGGGTATCCATTTCGGGGGTAGGTGCAAATAAGCGCTGTTACCCCCAACTCTACCCCCATATACCCCCGGATTCCATCAAACCAGCTTGTACGTCTTTGGACACTAAACCCATAAAAAAACCCGCTGTTATGCGGGTTTGTGGACTTTACTGGACTTGCTTGAACGTCTGTTTGGTGCCCAAAAGAGGACTCGAACCTCCACGGGTTGCCCCGCTAGTACCTGAAACTAGTGCGTCTACCAATTCCGCCATCTGGGCACGCGAATGGTCGATTTCTGACCAAGTAGAGAGGCTCATAATATCGGGCAGCGCGGCGCTGTCAAGCGCGGCGTTCGTCGGCTTCGCGTTGGCGTTTAACAAGCGGGCTTGTGCCGCCAGGAATTATGGTGGAACAGATGGGATAGGATCGCGGGGCACATTGTCGAACCAGCGCAATTGCATCCGATTTTGCTTTACCCTTGTCGCTAAATACGATCAGTCGCTAAATGGGATCGCGATATTGAGTCGTTATTGAGTCGTTTTTCATAGCGCCGTAAAGGAAATTAAAACAACGTGGATTTAACCGACCTTCTTAGCGGCTTGAACCCGCATCAGCGTGCTGCGGTCGCAGCTCCACCGGGGCATTATTTAGTGCTCGCGGGCGCCGGTTCAGGCAAGACTAGCGTATTGACCAAGCGCATCGCATATTTGGTGGAAGCGGAAAATATCTGGCCGCACGCTATTTTGGCCGTGACATTTACCAATAAAGCCGCCGCTGAGATGCGTTTGCGCATCGAAAGCCTGCTGCGGCAACCGCATCGGGGCCTGTGGATCGGCACTTTTCACGGCTTAGCCAATAAGCTGCTGCGCCTGCATTTTCGTGAGGCGGGGTTAAACGAAAGTTTCCAAATCCTAGATCAGGATGATCAACTGCGAATGCTCAAGCGCGTGCTGGCGGATATGGGCTTGGACACCGAGCGTTTTGCGCCTAAGCAGGCGATGTGGCTGATTAACGCCTGGAAAGATGAAGGTTTACGCCCTAATACCATTCAAGCGGGCAATCATCGGCAAGAACCGATTTGGATCGATATCTATCGCGCTTACGAAACCGCCTGCCGGCGTTCCAGCGTGGTCGATTTCGCCGAACTCTTGCTGCGCTGCCAGGAGCTATTGCTGGAACACCCGGCGCTGTTGGCACATTATCAAAATCGCTTCTCGCATATTTTGGTAGACGAATTCCAGGATACCAACACCCTGCAATATGCCTGGATTCGCCTGCTCGCTGGGGAACGAGCGCAGGTGTTTGTCGTGGGTGATGACGATCAGTCCATTTATTCCTGGCGCGGCGCGCGTGTTGAACATATGCAGCGCTTCGAACGCGACTTTCTGGGTGCTAAAACGATCAAGCTGGAACAAAACTATCGCTCGACCGGCACTATTTTGGCAGCGGCCAATGCGCTGATTGCCAACAATGATGGGCGCATGGGTAAAGCGCTTTGGACCGATGCCGGTGATGGCGGCAAAATTAATGTGTTTGGCGCGTTTGATGATCAGGAAGAAGCGCGTTTCACCGTTGAGAAAATTCAAAAAACTTCCGATTCAGGCGAGGCTAGCGGGGCTTTAAAAGCGCACGCGATTTTGTATCGCTCCAATGCACAGAGCCGCTTGTTTGAAGAGGCACTGATGCAAAAAGGCCTGCCGTACCGTGTTTATGGCGGCCTGCGTTTTTTTGAGCGCGCCGAAATCAAAGATGCACTGAGCTATTTACGCCTCATGCAAAACCGTGAGGATGATGTGGCATTGGAGCGCGCCATCGCCACGCCGCCCAAAGGCATTGGCGAAAAATCCCTGGAATCATTGCGCACTCGCGCAAAATCTGGTGGTTTGTCGCTGTTTGCCGCTATTGTCGAAGCGCTAGGGTGTGGTGGCTTGAGCGGTAAAGCTAAAACCGGTGCCACCGCGCTGGTTCTAATGCTGGAAGAATGCACAGCGGCTGCGCGCGAACAAGATTTAGGGGACTTGATCGACACGATGTTAATCAAGTCTGGCCTAAACACGCACTATCAGCGTGTTGATCGCGCCGAAGAAGGCCGCGCGGATAACTTGGCCGAATTGGTCAATACCGCGCGCCGCTTTAGCCCGCCGATTGCCGATCTAGTTCCGGGTGAAGTACCGCCCGCTGAACAAACGCCGCTGCAGCAATTTTTGGCGTACGCGGCATTGGAAGCGGGCGATCATCAATCGAAAGCCTGGGAAGATTCCGTGCAATTGATGACGCTGCATTCCGCCAAAGGTTTGGAATTTCCGTTCGTGTATTTGGTAGGCCTAGAAGAAGGCTTGTTTCCGACCCAACGCGCCTCGGAAGACGGTGCCGTTGCGTTAGAAGAGGAGCGCCGGCTGGCCTATGTGGGCATTACGCGTGCCCGGCAAGTGCTTACCATCAGCCATGCGGAGAGCCGACGTCGGCACGGACAGTACCAATTGCAGCAGCCCTCCAGATTCATCGGCGAAATTCCGATCAATCTGCTCAATCAAATTCGCCCCCCGTCGCGCACCCGTTCAGGTTATAGCTCAGGCTATGGTTCCAATTACGGCGCGCCGCGACAGCGCTACGGCGAATCGGCCAATATGGGGCTTAAACTTGGCGGTCGCGTCAAACATCAACTGTTCGGCGAAGGCCTGTTGATTAGCGCAGAAGGCGAGGGCGCTTATCTGCGCGTCGAAGTCAAGTTCGATAGCGTGGGCATTAAGATGCTGCAGTTGGCGAGTGCGGGATTGGTTGCGATTTAGGGGAATAGTGAACCGCTTCAAATTAGATAAACAAGGAACCAAAATGACCCAAATGATTTATTGCCACCGCCTTAAAAAGCAAGGCGAAGCGCTGACCCGAGCGCCTTTTCCCGGTGCTGCCGGGCTACGTATTTTAAGCAGCATTAGTCAGCAGGGCTGGCAACAATGGCTGGCGCATCAAACCATGTTAATCAATGAAAACCGCCTCAGCCCGCTCGACCCCAAGGCGAAAAAATATTTGGGCGAACAGATGGAATTGTTTCTATTCGGTGAGGGTGGGGATCAAGTGGCAGGATATGTTGCCCCAGAAACCTGAGCATTTATGAGCACAATTCTAATTACCGGCACCGATACCGATGTCGGTAAAACCTATGTGAGCTGCCTGATATTGCGTGCGTTGGCGCAAGCTGGACGGCGCTGCGCTGGGTTAAAGCCAATTGCGTCAGGCTGTGAACACACCGGTGGCAAATTAGCCAATGCGGACGCATTAAGTCTAATGGCATCCTCAAGCGTGAAGCTGAGCTATGCGCAGACGAATGCTTATGCGTTTGCGCCACCGATTGCGCCGCACATTGCGGCGCGCGCTGCCGGAATCGATGTTGAGTTGACTCAGATTAGCGCCGCCGTGCGCACCGCTGAAATGCTGTGTGACAATGTGATCGTTGAAGGTGCGGGCGGCTGGCTTTCGCCGTTGGCTGATACTTTGGAGCATGCAGGTTTAGCGAAAGCCCTCAATGCGCCGGTGTTGCTCGTTGTTGGCGTGCGCTTGGGATGTATTAATCACGCGCGCCTTACGGTGAATGAAATTGCGCGCAGTGGCGTGCGCTTGCTCGGCTGGGTGGCGAATGTTTTACCTGCGCCCAGCCCGATGTTGGCATTAGAGGAAAACATCGCCAGTTTGCTTGAACTATTGCCTGCGCCGATGCTGGCGCGTGTGGACTCATCGCGAGACTCTGGCAGTCTTTTTGACTCGGGCTTGATGGCGGCAATGCTGAAGCGTTAATTCGCTCTATTTTTTTGGTGCCTCAATCGTGGTCGTGTCTTCCCCGCGCACACTACCGGTCATCACCGCCCACTCATCAAATTTGTCCTTGTAGACGCGCGCCTCTCGGACTCGGCGCACAGCCTGAGTTTCTTTGTCATAGTAAGTCCGCACAGTAAAATCAACGATTGCGGGCGTAACCGTAGCACCTTCGGGAAACCCCTCGACCTGTACCTCTTGCACAGTGGCAACATAAGCGGTGCCAAACTTTACGTCGTTTAAAGTCAGCGAGACTTTTACGTTTGGATACTCAGCGCCTGACTTGTCCCAGCTGCGCTTTAAAACTTGCTCGACAATTTCCTTAGTCACACTGACGCCTTTTGGCGCGCACGCACTGAATAACCCGACGAGCATGAGGGATGCAATGGTTGCTAGAAAGAACGAATACCCGCGCTTGTTGAATTGCCTATACATTTAAATTGCTCCTGTTTTGTTTAGTTCTTCCAAAACCTAAAGGCTTGAAAGCCTGCTTGAATATCGTAAGGATCAATGCCGAGCATGTAGGCAATTTTAAAGCACCCGCCAAAAATAAAACTATTGACCCCAGGCACAAAAAAGATAATGGCAATAAAGCCCATAACGGCCATTGGTGCCATCCGCTGCGCCATGATGCGCACATCAGTAGGTAGGTAAGGGTTAATCGCGCCAAAACCATCGAATCCAGGAATAGGCAACAAATTAAGCACCACGGAAGTCGCCTGTAAAAATGCGAAGAACGCCAGCGCTGCCCCTAGCGCGCTGCCCTGTAAGCCAGTGGCGGCAATCAGTAGGGAGATGAAAAACAGAATCAGCAAATTCATTGCAGGTCCTGCAAGCGACACAGCACTTTGCCAAGCCGGGGAGCGCAACGCACTGGTGTTGATATAAACAGCTGCACCTGGCAGGCCGATACCACCCATAATCAGCACCAGCGTCGGGATCAATATCGAGCTAAATGGGTCTAAATAGTGCATCGGATTTAGGCTGAGATAGCCTTTATCTTTCACTGAGCGGTCGCCACCTTTGTAAGCAACAATGGCATGTGCGAACTCATGTAAACACACAGAAAATATCCAAAGAAACACAACCAGAAAAAAAGTCGTCATCAGCCAGGTGTTTAAAAAGTCAGGCCCAAGCATAGCAGGGACGAACGTTCATTTTAGTCTCTGCGATTAGCACGATCAAATGAAATGCTTGTGATCATAGTTCTAAGCTATAGTTCGCCGCATCCGAAAAGGCCCGGAATTACTACCATCTAAAGCTAAAGCTAACCAGGTTAAGCCCAATGAATTTGAGAGATTTGAAGTATTTGGTCGCGCTGGCGGACTACCAACACTTTAGTAAAGCCGCTGAAGCGTGCTTTGTCAGTCAGCCAACGCTGTCGACCCAAATTAAAAAACTGGAAAGCCTGTTGGACGTGCAGCTGGTCGAGCGCAATCCGCGCCAAGTGCTATTGACCGCCGTTGGTGCGTTAATCGCCGCACGCGCGCGTTTGGTGTTAAGCGAAGTAGAAGCTATTCGCGAGCTGGCGCGCCTGAGCAAAGAACCCGATTCGGGTACGATGACTTTGGGCGTGTTCCCAACGCTTGGGCCGTATTGGCTGCCGCACGTAGTGCCGCGCATTGTCGCGCGTTTTCCAAAACTTAAACTGCGTCTGGTGGAAGAGAAGACTGAGGTGCTGATCGAACTGCTTGCGAGCGGGAAAATTGACCTTGCAGTATTGGCGCAGCCGGTCACGCACGATCATTTTGATAGTGTCGCGCTGTTTGACGAAAGTTTTGTTTTAGCGGTGCCGAATGCGCACCCGTTGGCTAAGAAGAAGCGGGTGAATATCACTGACTTGGCGCATCACCCGTTGCTTTTGTTAGCCGACGGCCACTGTTTACGCGAGCAAGCGCTCAGCGTCTGCGCCCTTGCTGGCACCGGCGAAGCCGACGGCTTTCGCGCGACTAGCTTAGAAACGCTGCGGCAAATGGTCGCCGCTGGCGTCGGGGCCACGCTGCTGCCGAGTTTGTCGACCTTGCCGCCCGTGGCAGCCAATTCTGCGCTAACGCTGGTGCCATTTTCGGCACCGCAACCCATGCGTTCCATTGCACTGTTTTGGCGCACCTCCAGCGCGCGTGCGCCATTTTTTAAGAAGCTGGCACCGTTTTTAGGCTCGGTGCCTGAGGATGCGTTGGCGAGTGAGATTTGAGCGAGCGGCCAAGTGTGCATGGGAATTCCCCAAATTAACTAGTCTGCTGCTTAGTCTAAATAAGAATCCTGCATAACGAATAAGGTTCAACTAGCTCACGCTGACTCAACGCACCCTATACTAGGCTGATTATGCCCACCATTCGAGCTATATGAAGTCTGCTATCACTTTGTTGTCTCTTGCAGCGCTTTCTTTCGTCTATGCGCCACTCGCTGCCGCTGACACGCCCGCATTTGATCGCCCCGGCATCGCTTTTGCCACCGATATCGTTCCGCGCGCCGCAATATCGCTAGAACAAGGCCTGCCTGATTTTTCGCGCAGCAGCGATGCTGGCGTTAGAATCTCATTCTATTCGGCCGGAACCAATGTGCGCATTGGCCTATTTGACGGCGCGGAATTGCAGCTGGCCACTTCCCTGTTTAATCAGCTCGAAGTGAAAGCGGATGGCATTTCCCAAACTTTCCATGGTGCAGGTGACACCCGTTTAGGGTTAAAAGTGGCGCTACCCTCGTCGTCGGATACCTTTTCGTGGGCAACCTTAGGCAGCGTTACTTTTGACACCGGCTCAGATGCGTTTAGCAACAATGCCAAGCAATATGACCTCGGCGTCTCCCTCGCGCTGGATTTGGTGCCGGACGTCACCGGCGGCTTTTATGTCAATGCGACCCATTTAGACAGCGAAAACTCGATTACGGTCTCGCCAAGCTTAAGTTTTGCCTTGAGTGAAACCGTTGGCGCTTATGTGGAGGCGGGTTATTTCAGTAACGCTAGCGAGCCCAATAGCAGCGTCGCAGGCGGCGGCCTGACTTGGATGGTGACACCTACCGTGCAATTAGATGCATCGGCAGATTTCGGCCTTAATTCCGATAGCCCGGATGTTACCGGTGGGTTTGGGGTTTCGATATATTTTGAGTAGCGAAAGCCCATAGACCGCGCGAAATAATCGGATTTTGGGTTTCACTTCAGCTGTAACCGAGTCATTAAGTCACTTAATTAGACGTACTCTCTGGTTGCGCTTGCGCAGTCGGGATCTGGAGTGACGCAATTAAAGCCTTTGGAACGCAAGACCGCCGAATGCCGCATGGTCGGCCTGCAATTTGTATTTGGATTTCAAGCCGCAAGCGCTGCCAGCACAACTTTGGGCTGTTTTGACACAACTTGCAGCAACACTCGCGCAGGCCCTTGTGGCTGCCGATCGCCGCGTTCCCA
The DNA here is from genome assembly GCA_043754435.1 of Rhodanobacteraceae bacterium. Taxonomy (GTDB): domain Bacteria; phylum Pseudomonadota; class Gammaproteobacteria; order Xanthomonadales; family SZUA-5; genus JANNYA01. Next base: position 268 of record JAYUUS010000225.1, on the reverse strand, counting down.
ATGGCGTAACGTACCCACGCTGATGCCGAAGGAAGAGGCAAACTCCGTTTGTGACATACCAACTTGTGCTCGAATGGCCTTTACATCAATTGCGTTCGGTTGATGCAGTTTGGCGGTCACCGCTTTGCCCTCAGCGTGCGCGATGGCTTCGGTTAGCCCGGCTTTAATGCTTTCAAATACAGTGCTCATAACTTTATATTCCTGATGCTTTAAGCAAAAGACCAACCAACTTGGACAGCTCGTTCGCCTCAGCGGCGCTTAGATTTGC
>JAYUUS010000224.1:0-9382 GCA_043754435.1 Rhodanobacteraceae bacterium | reverse complement strand
CACAGCTAATGCATTCCAACTGCGCGGCAAAACCGCGCCGGTTACGCAGCACCAAGGCTTGCCCGCCGCTCATTAGGCATTGGCGAATCGCATGTACGCTGGCGCTGGCTAAACCTTCGTCTAAATTTTGCCCCCGAATATCCAGCACAGCTTGCTCCGGCAGGCGGCTGGCGGCGGCGCGCTGCCTTAAATACAGCGTGCGGATGCGTTTTTCGTGCGCGGCTTTTAGCGTTTCCAACGACGGCGTCGCCGAGCCCAACACAATTGGAATTTTTAAGCTGTGCGCGCGCTTGAGCGCTAAGTCCCGCGCGTGATAGCGAAAGCCGTCAAGCTGCTTGTAGGAGCCATCGTGCTCTTCATCCAGCACAATCAAGCCCAAATTCGGTAAAGGCGCAAAGACCGCAGAGCGCGTGCCCAGCACCAAGCGCGCCGCGCCCGAACGCGCCTGCTGCCAGCCATAAGCGCGCTCGGTTTCGGAGAGTTGCGAATGCAGCACCACCTGCGGCACCGCCAAACGTTGCGCAAAACGCTTGAGCGTTTGCGGCGTCAGACCTATTTCTGGCACCAACACCAGCACCGTTTCGCCGCGCGCCAGCACCATGGCCGCCGCCTGCAGATAAACCTCAGTCTTACCGCTGCCGGTGACGCCATCCAGCAAAAACGGCGAAAACGCACCCGCGCCCGCCGCAATGGCATTGACCGCAGCCACCTGTTCGGCGTTGAGCTGTGGCCCCGCCATTTTAATTCCGGGCGGGATAAAGCTTTCGGCGATCCACAGTTCGGCCAAGCCTTTGCGTTTCAGCGCGGCAAATGCGGCGCGCCAACCCGGCAGGGCAAGATTGAGCTCGGAATCACTGCGTTCACCGGCCTGCAGCAGCGCCAAAAGCGCGCGCTGTGCCGGGCCACGCAGCGTGTTCAAGTCTGCCGACGAACTCGCGCGCAGCATGGGCACGCCGCGCGCTTTGGTCACCGCGCCATCGCGCAGAGCGGTCGGCACCGCCGCGTTGAGCACCTCGCCTAAGCTGTGGTGGTAGTAGCGCGCGGCAAAATTGAGCGTGTCCAGAAGCTCTGGCGGCAAGAGCGGCTGCGCATCAATCAGTTTGTAGGCGCTTTTCAAAGTACTGGCGAATTCGCTATGCGTGCTGATGCCGGCAATAAAGCCAACCATTTGCCGAGGCCCAAACGGTACGCGCACGCGCATGCCGATTTGGGGCAGGCCCTCAAGCGGCGCGTAATAATCAAACAGCCGATTTAAAGGCGTGGGCAGCGCAACGTGCAGCACGAGGGGCTGCACATCGGGCCGCAAATCTTGTGGCAATGAGCGGGCAGCAACGTTCACAATTGACGGATGAAACTGAACAAAACTGTCCTGGCGCGACTTTTTTCGATGAAATTTTGCGGCTTCATAGTGCTTTAGTGTCGCCTTTAGCCTAAGCACTAGCAAGTAATTCAATTACTTAGCGCGCGCCACTCGAATAAGCGTCACAATGGCATAGATGACAGAAAATTTTTATTCGTTCTAAGTTACCAGGAAAACTTCAGGTAAATTCTAGAAAAATCTTCCAACATACTGTTTTATATAAATAAAATAGGTTTTCCACAGAAAATGTGGATAACTATGTGGATAAGCTTTGTAAGCCTGCTGAAAAGCCCCGCCTAGCGGGCCTGTCAAGCCCCAATTTACAGCGCTGACGAAAACTTCATCAATTTAATAGGTTATTGATTTTATTAGTTTTTATTTTTACTTATTACCGGCTCTTGACATTGGCGCGAAATATTTATGACGGTTGCAAGCTAGCACCATCAAAATGTGCAAAACCCTTTTTTAACAGCCACTTGTAGGGCTTCAGTCAACCAGCGTGAAGCCTGTGCGTTGTAAGCCGGTATGTTTACCCAAACCCACTCCATCAGTCCCATTTTGATGCGCCAAATTTCGCGATTAAGCGCTACGCTTGGCGCACCTGAGGGCTTTGCAGGTGGATTTGGATCAAGCGCTATTTCAACCGAAAACCTTAACGATTCGAGAAATTCTGTAGCGATGCAGACTGTGGCGACGCTCACGCATGAGCGTGCGCTCGATCAATTTTTGCGTGAACATGAGCGCCGCGCCCTGCGCATGGCGGAGCTAGGCACGCGCCAGCGTGAAGAAGCGATGGACTTGGTGCAAGATGCCATGCTCGGCTTCGTGAAAAGCTACGCCGTCAGTGCTGCAAAAGCCGCACCCAGGTCAGATTGGGCGAAATTGTTTTTTACCGTGCTGGATTCACGCTTAACCGATTGGCACCGGCGGCAATCGGTGCGAAATCGCTTTCGCGTGTTTTTCTCTGGCCGCAGTGCTGCTGACGCTAGCGGCGCAAACAGCGTGGATGAGGACTACATTCGCAATGTTGCTGACACGCACACCGCCGAGCCGGATCGCATCGCCATGAGCACCGAATCGGCACCCGCAATCAACAAAGCGCTGCACATTTTGCCAGCACGCCAGCGCCAAGCGTTCTTGCTGCGCGTCTGGCAAGGTTTTGATGTCGCGCAAACCGCAGAAGTGATGCGTTGCTCACAAGGCAGCGTTAAAACCCATCTTTCCCGTGCGCTAGAACGCCTGCGCACGCTGCTGGAGCCTTTAATATGAAAGCCGCAAATTCAGATATTTTTATGACTGCCGACGGCGCAGACCCTGCGTTACAGGCGGTTTTGCGCACCCTGGATGCACAAGCCGGGCAATATAGTGTGGCGACACAAATGCGGCTAAATGAGGCGCGCGCCCGCGCGATCGCTGCCACGCGTGCGAAAACTCCGTTTTGGCGCAGCACGCCGTTTCTGGCTGCGGCTTTCGCGCTGTCAGCCTCCTATACTTTGATGATCTTGACGCACCCGCACAGCGAAGCGACATCGGCGGAACTGGAAGCGACCGCACTCTATGAAGCGACCTTTGGCGCAGACGCTGTGGACGAATCAAATTCTGCCGTTCTTTTCGATGCTAAATTAGATCCCACGGCGCTGGATGAAACTGATGCCGACGAAACGGTGGTTGCGAATGAATTGGAGTTCTACGCATGGTTAAGCGAAACCAGCGCCCAGCGCGCAGCACCCGCCCATGTGCTAGGTTCGGACAGTTAATGTTGCTCAGTGCTGCACTCATGCGTACGCCGCTCTGCCTAGCCGAGCTTGCTAGCGATGCTCCAGCACAGGCTCCAGAACTGGGCAGCGCGGCGGCGGCGGATCAGCGCGCGCTTTTGCTGTATTTGGGTGAATTCGATCCTGCGCTTGATCCGGTTGAATTAAGTCAAATAGACGATCCACCTGCGGGCACGCAGAAAACGAAAACAGATGCCAAAACGGCGGCGGAGTCGAGCGCACATGCTGCCCATGAACCGAAAAATTAGGCTTTTAGTCTGCCTTGTTGGGCTGTTTGTTGGCCTAGCGGCGCATGCGCAAAGTGCAGCAGCCCAAGACAGCGAGCAAATTCCAACCGCGCCAAGTGCTGCGGCACCCGGTGTTGCTTTTAGCGCCTTAAGCGCAGACGAGCAGCGCGTGTTAGCGCCTTATCAGAAAGAATGGGCAAGTTTGAGCGTTGATACGCAAAGCAAACTGCGCATCGGCGCCGCCCGCTGGTTAGCCTTGACGCCCGAACAACGCGCCGCAGCGGCTGAGCGCGCGGCGCAGTGGCAAGCGATGAGCCCTGAGCAACGCGCGCTGGCACAGGCAAAGCTGCGCAATTTTAAAGCGTTGCCCCCTGAACAGCGGGAACGCATGCTGCAAACCTTGCGTGAGTTCCGCGCCCTGCCGCAGGCGCAACGCAATGCACTCAAACGCGAATTCGAGCGGCGCAATGGCGGCTTGAATCGTGGCAATGGCGCGTTCGCGCCCCGCAATAGTTGGCCGCGCAATGGCGGGCAAAATACGGGCAAGGGCCTGCGCAATTTGCCACCCGCCGAACGCGCCGCCACCATCGAATTTATGCGCAGCTTATCGCCCGCACAGCGTGCTGTTGTGCGTGCGCATTTTGTTAGCCTGCCGCCAAAGCAGCGCGATGATTTTCGCAAACGCCTATTGGCAATGACAGCGGCGCAGCGTGAGGCGTTTTTTCAAGCGCCGGATTGAGCGTTATTCTGGCTTGTGCGCTAACGAAACATCCGCACCGGCAAGCCTAAGCGTCCGGCAGTTTCACGCACCTGTCCGTGGGTGATCGCAACTGCCAGCGCATCAGCGGCATCTGGGGCAATTTGGCCACTGATATTGAGCAACATGCCCACCATATATTGCACCTGGGTTTTATCCGCGCCGCCACCGCCTACTACTGCCTTTTTGATTTCGCGCGGCGCATACTGCTGCACCGGCAAACCGGCGTTGACCGCCGCGCAAATCGCCGCCCCGCGCGCCTGCCCTAGCTTTAATGCTGACGAGGCGTTTTTGCTCATAAACACCGATTCAATCCCACATTCTTCCGGCGCAAAGCGCTGAATGACAGCGCTTACGCCATCGAAAATATCTTTTAAGCGAGTCGGAAAATCTTCGTCGAAGGTGCTGACTACTTCGTGATGGACGTGCTTAAAACTAGAGGCGTACACGTCGATAATACCCACGCCCGTGCGCCGGGAACCGGGGTCAATCCCTAAAATTCGAGTGGTCTTCAAAAATTTATCCTGCATGTTGGGCGCTTGATGCTAGCGCAATTGGCATAGCGAGCAGTCCGTTGGAATTGGTCTTAAATGCAGCAAATTTCTAAAGCGCCGCAAACAGGCGGCTTGAACGCCTAATTGGATGTCATAGCGCAAGCACCAAACGCAACCCATCATTGAGGTTTTGAATAACGAGTGGCGGCAGCAGTTTGACGCGCTCTGTAAGCAAGCTACGGTCAAGTGTGAGGAGTTGCGAAACGTTAATGACAGACGGTTGCGGTAAACCTGAATCAGATTTTGCGACCCGGATATTGCCCGGTGCAGCTGCCAAAGCGAGATTCGAAGTAATAGTAGCAACCACTACCGTGTTAATGCGGCTCTCATTGAATGGATTGGATTGAACAACCACGGCGGGACGGCGCAACCCGGGCCCCGAACCTACTGGATTAGGTAGCGAAGCCCACCAGACCTCACCACGCCTCATGGGCGAGCACCTGAAATTGTGCCACTTGTAATGCCGGGTCTAGCTCGGCAGGTTGCAGGGCATACAGGGCATTGAGCTGCTCTGTAACGACCGAACCTTGATTGACCTCGACGTAGCGGGCAAGGGCTTCTGCATAAAGCTGGCTGCGCGACTTGCCCATGTGCGAGGCCAGTTGCTCTGCAGCTGTAAAAATGGAGTCTGGTACTGATATGGCAACTTTCATACTGAAACGGTATCACTAAGGTATGACCAGCACAAGGCTTCTCCGCAACCGCCTCAAGAATGGTCATCCGCTGCTGCAAGCGTTCATAGGACTCAACGTCAACCAAGTATGCGCTCGGCAAGCCATGCTGAGTGATGAGAATGGGCTCACGATCCCGCTCGATGTCCGAGAGCAGCAACGTGGCCTCGCGCTTCAGTGTTGTGACGAGTTCGGTTTGCATCGAGTGATACTAAAGTGCTACCGCGAAGCGCACAATTTCTAAAACCTAACGCTCGCTAGATACTTTTACTTCAACCACGGTACCCATTGGGCACAAGTCTCTCAGCAGCTCGCATTCCTCGGCACCGTGGTCTTGAATTGTTAGACCAATCTGTGACAGCTTTCCTGGGCCATCAACAAACTCGACAGATTTTATCAGCAGACTCCAAAACAGGCCGCCATCCAGCAAAACGAATGCACTCATTCCGGGTCGTATGATTCCAGCACTGACACGCCCCACGAGGACAACACATTTCCGACTGGGAAGTTCGAAAACGCTAGCAATTTCAAATTTTGCTGATGTCTCCATAGCCAGGCCTAACGCCCGCGAATCAATGCACCAAACAAGCCGCGAATCATCTGCTGCCCCAACTTTGAGCCGACAGTACGCACCACGCTTTTTGCAAACGTCTCGGTCACGCTTTGCCGCTGACTAACGCGCGGTGCAGCGGGCGCACGTGGAGCGGCGACCGGCGCGGGCGGTGCTGTGATGCGCGAACGCGAAGGCGGTAGCGGCGGCGGTACAGGTGCCGCAGGTTTATTGCCCCAGGGCCAGCTCAACGACCAACCGCCGGCACTAGGCGCGGGGGCGGCAGCCTGCGGCGCAGCTTCAGGCTGTTCGAGCCGTTTTTTCAGCACCTCAAAAGCGCTTTCACGATCAATTGCCGTTTCATACTTGCCGGCAATCGGGCTGGAGCTAAGCACCTGCTGACGCTCCGGCTCAGTGATGGCGCCGATGCGCGAACTGGGCGGCATAATGTAGGCGCGCTGCACCATTCCCGGCACACCGCCGTCATTTAGAAAGCTCACCAACGCTTCACCGACACCCAGCTGGGTGATGACGCTCGCGGTATCGAGCGCCGGATTGGTGACAAAGGTTTCCGCCGCCACCCGCACCGATTTTTGATCGCGCGGCGTAAAAGCGCGCAGCGCATGCTGAATACGATTGCCCAGCTGGCCCAAAATCGTGTCGGGCACGTCGTCCGGGTTTTGGCTAATAAAATAGATGCCCACACCCTTGGAGCGAATCAGGCGCACCACTTGCTCGACGCGCTGCACCAGTGCGGGCGGCGCATCGGTGAATAATAAATGCGCTTCATCAAAGAAAAACACCATGCGCGGCTTATCCAAATCGCCCACTTCCGGCAATTGCTCGAATAGCTCAGATAAAAGCCACAAGAGAAACGTGGAATACAGCTTTGGCTTCAAGATCAGCTGATCGGCGGCCATGATATTGACCACGCCTCGGCCATCGGGCGCAATCGCAAACAAGTCGCGCAGCTCAAACGCCGGTTCGCCAAAAAACTGCGCGCCGCCGGCATCCTCAAGCGACAGCAGTGAGCGCTGGATCGCCGCCACCGATTGCGGCGAAACCAAGCCATATTGCGCGGATATGGCTTTCGCATTTTCCGAAACAAAGTTCAGCATCGCGCGCAGATCGGCCAGATCCAGCAGCAGCAAGCCTTCATCGTCGGCCACCCGGAAAACCACGTTCAGCACGCCTTCTTGGGTGTCATTGAGCTCTAACACCCGCGCCAGCAAGATCGGCCCCATTTCAGAAATCGTGCTGCGCAGCGCGTGCCCGCTTTTGCCAAAGATGTCCCAAAATACCACCGGGCTTGCGTTCGGCGTGAAGTCGTCAACGCCCAATAAACTCAGTCTTTTACTCAGCTTGTCAGACAGTTGTGCGGCTTGGCTCATACCGGCTAAGTCACCCTTCACGTCCGCCATAAATACCGGCACGCCGCGCGCCGAAAAGCCCTCGGCCAACACCTGTAAGGATACCGTTTTGCCGGTACCGGTCGCACCCGCAATCAAGCCGTGGCGGTTGCCAAATTTGGTCAGCAAACAATAATCAGCCTGGCCGCGCGCAAGGGTGATGGAAGCGGGGTTTAGCATTGCGTTTGTCCGTGCAGAAATAATGCTGCGATGCTACCTAAAAACGCAGGTGGATTAGTCAAATACAAACGCTACCTGCTGTGGCTCGATGCGCCCGGCCTCATGGAAAATACGCTTAAACTCCGCGCGCGCCACGCTGACGTAGCGTTCATTGCCGCCAATTTCGACCTGCGCGCCTTCCGTCAAGGCGTGCCCAGCATCGTCCACGCGCACCACCATCGTGGCTTTGCGCCCGGTGTGGCAGATCGTTTTGAGCTCCACCATCGAATCGCACCACGCCAATAAGTATTGGCTGCCTTCAAACAGCTCACCGCGAAAATCGGTGCGCAAGCCATAAGCCAGCACCGGCACGTCAAGCTTGTCGACAATGTCGGTCAACTGCCAAACCTGGGCTTTTTTTAGAAACTGCGCCTCATCAACCAGCAAACAGCTGATCCTCCCAAGCTCCTGAATATTCGCCTGCACCAGCGCAAGCAAATCATCGCTAGGGTTGAAAGCCAGCGCAGGCGACTTCAAACCGATGCGCGATTGCACCACGCCCACACCGTAACGGTCATCCAAGCGCGGCGTCAAAATCAGCGTGCGCATGCCGCGCTCGTGGTAGTTATGCGCACTTTGCAACAGCATCGTGGTCTTCCCAGCATTCATCGCTGAGTAGTAGAAATACAGTTTCGCCATTGCTGCGCCGCCTAAGTTCAATCAACATTAAGAACGCGCAGTGTAGCCGCCAGCGACGATGATCGGAAACGTGCGGCAGTTACGCAGACTGCGCCGCACCATTGACAGCAAGCGCATGCCCGCTTAGTTTGGGGATGTATTTCACCCAAGGTTAGAAAATTAAATGATTCGATCTTTGTTTATTGTGGGCTGTTTACTCATCAGCACACCTGCTCTGTGCGCACCCGCTAAACCACCGGAAGCGGCCATTGCCAGCGCCAATAAGCTAGCCACGGCGGCAGGTTTAGAAGTGCTGAAAGCGGGCGGCAATGCTTTTGATGCGGCCGTTGCGGTTTCGGCAGCACTTGGCGTAGTTGAGCCAGAAAGCTCAGGCCTAGGGGGCGGTGCGTTTGCGCTGCTGTATTTTCCCGACAAACCCGAAGGCGAACGCGCGGTATTTGTGGATGCACGCGAAAAAGCGCCGCTGGCGGCCACGCGCGATATGTATCTAGACGCGAAGGGCGAGCCAAATCGCGACTTGAGCGTTAACGGCCCGCTGGCAGCGGGCATTCCGGGTTTAGCGGCGGCACTAGCGCATGTGCAAAGCCACTATGGCCGTTTGAGTTTGCCGCAAACCTTGGCACCGGCGATCCGCTTGGCGGAAAAAGGCTACGCCTGGGGCGACAAGAATTTTGCCATGCAGGGGTTTCGCGTCGAAACTTTAGTGAAGTATCCGGCGGCGGCCAGTCAATTCCTGCGCGGCGGCAAGGCAATTGCCTTGGGCAGCAATTTTAAGCAGCCAGAACTAGCGCGTACCTTACGTATGATTGCAAAAAGCAATGCCGCCGATTTCTACAAAGGGCCATTTGCGGAAAAACTAGTCGCCGGTGTGCGCGCGGCTGGCGGCATTTGGAGCGTGCAGGATTTGGCGAATTATCAAGTGGTGGAGCGCGCGCCGCTGCAGTTTGACTATGCCCATTACCAGTTCATCACATCACCACCGCCGTCTTCCGGCGGCACTGCATTAGCCAGTATTTTCAATATTTTGGCCGGCTTTGATTTGAGCAAACTCGACAAAGTGCAGCGCACGCACTTACTAGTCGAAGCGATGCGCCGCTCGTATCGGGACCGCGCGATCTATTTGGGTGACCCAGATTTCACCGAAGTGCCCGTGCGCCTGCTGATGAGCAAGGACTACGCCGCCGGTTTACGCGCGTCCATCAACCCTGATAAAGCCACGCC
>JAYUUS010000223.1:0-3148 GCA_043754435.1 Rhodanobacteraceae bacterium | reverse complement strand
CAACGCACTGAAGCGCAAGTACAATCCGAGGCATTGATTCGTTTGGGAGCTAACTTTAATTCTCTCGCCGATGAAGTGCGGCGAATAGCCAATCGGGTGCCGGTATGAGGGTATTAAAAGCATTCGTCGCGTGGTCTGGTCCAGGCGCTGGCACTAAGCTGTTTCATAGCCAGCGCATCGGGGCCGAAAAGCCGCGCATCTTGTCCGCTACAGTTGACCGTGGCTTCTGCGCGCAGTCAATGTATGGGCTGAAAACCTACGACCATAAATACACTCTTCGGCTTGAAAATAGCGACGGCGCGCTAGATCAATACCGCACTTTGTGGAGTACCGATCAAGCTATTTTTGCTGTTCATGCCGCCGATGATGCGAGCTTTGCTGGCACTACTTGGGCAACCGATGCCACCGCTGTAGACCGAAAATTTGCGCAGTACATTACGCGCGTTATATTCAGTACCTCAGAAGTAATTTTAGAATCAGACGGTGGCAACATAAAAAAGCATTTAGACGTTCGCTTAGCGCAATTTTACTCAGCGATTTACAACACGTTTACACAAAATAAGCCGCAGCTATGGGCGGCTGGGAGAGTCACTGTTGACCTTGACGCGTATCAAGTTGTGGGCGCGTCTACTGATTTTGACACCGGCATTCGCGATGCAGAATACGTGCAAGTTTTCGCGGATGTAATTATTAAAACGCCCGCTGCCGCCGTAGGTGCAGGCGACTTTTCGCTAACAACAACCGCAGTGGAGGGCAAGCGAATTGCGGGCAAATTGGCGCAGCCAACTGCGGCTAGCCCCTGCAGCTGCGGCACCGCGTTTGACGACATCATGACGTCGATTGGGTATCCCGCTGGTGCTAACTGGAGCCGGGGGGCGCTGACGCAAGCAATCGGCGTGGGCGTCAGCGCACGCGATGAAACTCGCTTGCAAACTATCGAAAAAATCCTTGCAGGTTTCGACGCTGGACTCTATCAGCGCAACGACGGAGGCGGTATTGCTGTAGCGATGCTGCAGGACTTTTACGAGATTCCCGCGATTGTCCCGGCGTACGAATTGACGCAAGACAAAATTATGCAAATCGAAGTTGAAAACGCGCCTTTTGACGGCCTTGGAAAATTGATTAGCTGGAACCAAAACGACGCCGTGCACAACTCCCAGTCCTCAACAATTACAGATACGTACAAGCTTCAATCGCCAGACGAGCAAGCAGCCATGGCGGTGACATTCGCCGATTATTACGCCAACAATGCGGGCGTCAAAGAGCGTGTTTTCAAAACGTGGTTTACATCGCAATCGACACTAGCAGCAACGTTTTTGCAGGGCTTTTACAGCGCTGAAAATATGCTCTTAAACATCAGTGCGGTGGGCTTTGATTTGCAGGAATTGAATCCCGGCGCACACGTCAATGTAACCCACGAGCGCTTTGATCTTGGAATTACGCCCAACACATTTCAGTTACTTAGCTTACGATATGACCTTATGCTCATGACTACATCTATGCAGCTTGTGGGCAAAAAGAGAGCGGGTGCGACGCCTGTGGTCGTGACTAATTATCGTTATTGGCGGCTGGCTGTAGATTCGATTCAAACGCCGTCTTTATTTGTTGTCGGCATTCAATATTTTAAAGTCAGTGTCGCGTCAGGCGGCGCTAGCATTTTTACTGGCGGCACTCCGTCGGCAAGCTCTGAGTACAGCGCGTCGTATACAGCAGCGCGCGCTTTTGACGACGATAATACTCTCTGGACAAGTATTCTTGGCGGGATCCCAGGGTATGTGCAATACGACCTTGGCGCAGGCAATGCCACAAGCGCGGCATTTTTGGAAGTGCGCGCGTACCCACCGAATCACAGCTATTCGCCCAAATTATTGCGCTTGCAGGGTAGTAATGACGGGGCAACGTGGACTGATCTGTTATCAGTAAACATACTAGGATATTCGACGAGTGACGCTTACGTCATTGATTCGTACGGCACTCTACGCATACCGTTTTAAAAAAAGGCCGACAATGCTGTGCTTCAAAAATTTAGTTAGTTTGGCAACAATGCAGAATGCTGGCGCGACCGCGATCAATTTGACCCAAGCAGCTACGCTTAAAAATACCTACAAAGATGGCTATTGCACTTTTCCCGCAGCGGGCGGAAAAGTGTTGCGCTTGCAATTTGCGGCAAGTCAAAATATAAGCGTCTTCGCTTTGCTTGGCGTGTCATCTACTGCTGACATAACTAATTATGACCCTGATTTTATTAGCCCATCGACTTTGGCAAACAAGAAACTTTCGCAGTCTTTACGCGCTCGAGCGCATCAAAGCGAAAACTATGTTGCGGTGTACAGCGCAGCGCAATCCGCTTCGACGTTTGAAGTTTCGCTATCCGCAACTTCACAAAATGTTTATGCGCACCAGCTGTGGATTGGCGACGGAATCCGAGCCTTGCCCGGAATTAATATGCAGCGCGTAAGCCTTGGCGGTGCTGAAATAATCCAGCCCACGAGCGGCGCGATATTCGCATCGCAGCGCCCAAGCTGGCGCAAATACTCCGTCACTTTGCCCGCAGTTACCGATGCGCAATGGGGTGATGACGGCGGGCTGCTGGAGCTTGAGAGCTTAGGCAATGGCACCGAGGCCTTTCTTATGCCAGGCGGCGTTAGTAGCGACTCTGCGCGCGTCGGCTCGCTTGCAATACATGGCGCTATCACCAATTTTAGCGCGCAGCAAATCAAGCGCGGTATTCGCGCGGTCACTTTCGACATCACCGAATGTAGGTAGGAACATGACTAAATCAATCGAACTAACGCTAGACATTGGCGCAACATTTAACCCCGTCATAACTTTAGACAGCTCACAAACGGGCCGCACGCATCGCGCGCACATTCGCGAAACCGTGGCGTCAACTTCCGTGATGCTGGCATTTGCGACGGGGGCAGGAATAACGCTAGCGGGCGACACTGTGACGCTGTACGCGGGTGCGGACGTGACCGAGCTGCTTAATTTATCGACAGACTCAGCGCATTGGGTTATTGGCATCGAAAGCGTGGGCGCAACGGCGGCTGATGTGCGTAGAGAGGCGCGCGGAACTGTGCTGATTAGTCGCGATGTAACGCGATTGACGGAATCGACGCCAGCGGCCAACGCCTCAAAATTACTTACT
>JAYUUS010000222.1:0-29506 GCA_043754435.1 Rhodanobacteraceae bacterium | reverse complement strand
GTTTCTTTGATCGCGCCGATCGCGATGGAAGAAGGCCTGCGCTTTGCGATTCGTGAAGGCGGCCGCACTGTTGGTGCGGGCGTTGTGGCAAAAGTCATAAAATAAGTTGTATGCTCGCGGGCTGAGTTTAAGGCAGTGATGTCTTCTCAGCCCAAGTTTTGAAGTGCTGAGTTTTGAAGTGCTGAGTTTTGAATTGAAATTTGAAGTAGAAGTTAAGTTCTAGTAGCAAAATGTATCAACTCAGCTGCGGGATTGCAGTTGAGAATCGTTCTTTACTGTTAATTGCGCGAAACGCGCAGAGGAAAAGTCATGGCTCAGCCACGGATTCGCATCCGACTGAAGGCGTTCGATCATCGTTTGATCGACCGTTCAGCAAGCGAAATCGTTGAAACTGCCCGGCGCACAGGTGCGCAGGTGCGGGGTCCGATTCCGCTTCCAACAAAAATTGAACGCTACACCGTCTTGGTGTCGCCCCACGTCGACAAAGACGCTCGTGATCAATATGAAGCTCGCACGCACAAGCGCGTGTTGGACATCATTGATCCGAACGACAAAACTGTTGATGCGTTGAAAGATCTGGATCTCGCCGCTGGCGTAGATGTTCAGATCAAGCTCTATTAATCTTAAGGAGCTACAGCTATGGCAATTGGACTCATTGGCCGCAAATGCGGCATGACGCGAATTTTCACTGAAGCGGGCGCAGGCATTCCTGTAACTGTCATTCAGGCGGAACCAAATCGTGTAACACAAGTAAAAACAAATGAAACAGACGGCTACAGCGCGATTCAAGTCACGCTCGGCAGCAAGCGCGCTTCCCTACTCAATAAACCGCAAAAAGGCCACTTCGCTAAAGCGAATGCAGGCACAGGTCGCGGTTTGTGGGAGCTACGCGTAGACGCAAAAGAAGTCGGTGGTTTTGCAGTAGGCGCTGAAATCAAAGTTGACAGCTTCGCTGTTGGTGACAAGGTTGACGTAACAGGCGTTACTAAAGGTAAAGGCTTCGCCGGTACCATTAAGCGCCACAACTTCAAAATGGGTGATGCAACGCACGGTAACTCTTTGAGTCACCGTTCGCCAGGATCGCTTGGTCAGCGTCAAACGCCAGGCCGTGTATTCCCAGGCAAGAAAATGGCTGGGCACATGGGTGACGTACAGCAAACGACACAAAATTTGAAGGTCGTACGAATTGATCTAGAACGCCACCTGATTATGGTCAGCGGCCCGGTTCCGGGTGCGACCAATGGCGACGTCGTTATTAAACCAGCGGCGAAAGGTTAAGGAGCGCAACTATGGAACTTAATATTGTAGGTGGTGGAAATCTGAGCGTTTCCGATTCGGTTTTCGCTCGTGAGTACGCTGAAGATTTGGTGCATCAGGTCGTCACTGCTTACCAAGCAGCAGGCCGCGCCGGAACAAAGGCGCAAAAGACGCGTTCTGAAGTCACGGGTACCACGAAAAAATTCAAAAAGCAAAAAGGCGGCGGCGCACGTCACGGTGATTATCGCGCACCGATATTTGTGGGTGGTGGTGTGTCATTTGCTGCTAAGCCGCGTAATTTTACGCAAAAAGTAAATCGCAAGATGTATCGCGGTGCTTTGCAGGTGATCTTTTCTGAGCTCATCCGTCAAGATCGCTTAAAAGTTGTGGACAGCATCGAAGTGTCTTCGCCAAAAACGAAAGGCATGATTGAAAAGCTCAAGGGCTTAGGCGTCACCAAAGCTTTGTTGATTGGCGAAGAAGTAAGCAAGAATCTCTTTCTGGCTGCTCGAAACGTGCCGCATCTCGCACTTGTTGATGTCGCAGGTATCGATCCAGTGAGTTTAATTACGGCCAAACATGTCGTCATTACCTCCGGTGCCGTGAAAAAAGTTCAGGAGTGGCTGTCATGAGTGCAATTATCCGAACAGAGCGCGATTATATGGTGCTGCGTGCGCCGCATGTGTCCGAAAAAACCGCGCGAGTGCAGGCTTTGCACAATCAGTACGTATTCAAAATTGATACAACGGCGACTAAAGCCGAAGTGAAAAGCGCTGTAGAAGCGATGTTCAAGGTCAAGGTTGATGCCGTACAAGTTGCGAACATCAAAGGTAAGGCGAAGGCTTTTCGCAGTCGGCAGGGTCATCGCCAGGGCTACCGTAAAGCTTATGTCACGCTCAGCGAAGGTCAAAGTATCGACTTTGGCTTGAAGGCATAGGGGAAAAATCATGTCATTAATGAAAATGAATCCAACATCGCCCGGTCGCCGTGGCATGGTTCGCGTAGTCACGCCGAATCTGCACAAAGGTGCGCCGGTTAAAGCGCTGTTGGACAGTCAATCCAATACCGGTGGACGCAATTGTTACGGTCGGATCACTACCCGCCATCGTGGCGGCGGTTCCCGTCAGCACTATCGCATGATTGATTTCAAGCGTACCAAAGATGGTGTGCCAGGTACTGTAGAGCGTTTGGAATATGATCCAAACCGTACCGCACACATTGCGCTTATTTGTTATGCTGATGGCGAGCGTCGCTATATTATTGCGCCGAAGGGTCTACAAGCCGGTGACGTTATTTTATCTGGCTCGGACGCCGGTGTTAAAACTGGTAACTGCATGCCGCTCTCGAACATGCCAATCGGTAGCGTGATTCACTGCATCGAACTAAAGCCGGGCGCTGGTGCGCAAATGGCGCGCAGTGCGGGTGCGTCGGTTTCTTTGATCGCTAGAGACGCAGGTTACGCAACTTTACGTTTGCGCTCGGGTGAAATGCGAAAAGTGCCGTCGGACTGCCGCGCCGTCATCGGCGAAGTGGGTCACGGCGAACACAATCTTGAACAGATCGGCAAGGCTGGCGCGAAACGCTGGCGCGGTATTCGTCCAACCGTTCGCGGAGTTGTGATGAACCCAGTCGATCACCCGCACGGTGGTGGTGAAGGTAAAAGTGGGCAGGGTAATCCTCACCCGGTTTCGCCTTGGGGCCAGCCGTCGAAGGGTTACAAGACACGTAAAAATAAGCGTACGGATAACATGATCGTTCGCCGCCGCAGCCGCAAAGGTTAATGGAGTAACTAAATTATGGCGCGTTCATTAAAAAAAGGCCCGTTCATCGATGATCACCTGCAGAAGAAGGTGGCCGCTGCGGCAGCAATTAATAGTAAAAAACCTATCAAAACGTGGTCAAGACGGTCAATGATAAGTCCTGACATGGTTGGAATGACCTTTGCGATTCACAACGGGCGTGCACACGTGCCGGTTGCGATCAATGAAAATATGGTCGGCCATAAGCTCGGCGAGTTTGCGATAACCCGCACGTTCAAGAGCCATTCGGGCGACAAGAAAGCGACGGGGGGCAAATAACATGGAAGCGAAAGCAATTTTACGCATGGTGCGTCTCTCGCCACAAAAGGGTCGCTTGGTTGCTGACCAAGTGCGTGGCTTAGCGGTCGGTAGCGCTGCAAACTTGTTGCAATTTAGCAATAAGCGCGGCGCAGCCATTATTCGCAAGGTGCTGCTCTCGGCGGTATCCAACGCAGAAAATAACCTCGGCGCAGACATCGATACTCTCTCCGTAACGCAAATTTTTATCGACGAAGGCCCGCGCTTAAAGCGTATGCAGCCTCGTGCTAAAGGTCGCGGTGCAGGCATCGTGAAGCGTACCAGTCACGTCACCGTCGTCGTCGGCGACAAGCGATAAGGAAGGAAAGCTATGGGTCACAAAGTACATCCAATAGGTATCCGTCTCGGCATTGCTCGTGACTGGAACTCTAAGTGGTACGCAACAAAGAAAGATTTTGCCACCTACTTGATTGCTGACATTAAAACGCGCGATATGCTGCGTGCAAAGTTAGTGCAAGCGGGTATTAGTCGCATTCAAATTGAACGTCCTGCAAAAACGGCTCGTATCACCATTCACACGGCGCGGCCGGGTGTGGTGATCGGCAAAAAGGGCGAAGACATCGAAAAGCTGCGCAAGGAAGTTTCGGAATTGATGGGTGTTCCAACACACATTAATGTCGTGGAAATTCGTAAGCCTGAAACCGATGCGCAACTGGTTGCCGAAAGTATTGCGCAACAGCTTGAGCGTCGGATTATGTTCCGTCGCGCGATGAAGCGCGCGGTACAAAATGCGATGCGCTTGGGTGCCCTCGGGATTAAAGTGAACGTTGCCGGCCGCTTGAATGGCGCTGAAATTGCACGTACAGAATGGTATCGCGAAGGTCGCGTGCCATTGCACACGCTGCGCGCTGATATTGACTATGGCTTTGCCGAAGCCAAAACCACTTACGGCATCATTGGTGTCAAAACGTGGATTTACAAAGGCGAAGTATTTGACCTTCATGCGCCTGTAAGCGAAGCGAAAGCTGAGCCGCGCATGTCTTCGAAAGAAGGACGTTAACCATGTTGCAACCAAGTCGTACTAAATATCGTAAGCAGCACAAAGGCCGTAATCGTGGTCTGGCGTGGTGTGGGAATGAAGTCAGTTTCGGTGAATTTGGCCTGAAGGCCGTAGAGAGCGGGCGTTTAACAGCTCGCCAAATCGAAGCTGCACGCCGTACAATCACCCGCTACGTCAAGCGTGGTGGCAAGCAGTGGATTCGTGTTTTCCCTGATAAGCCAATCACCAAGAAACCCATCGAAGTTCGAATGGGTAACGGCAAAGGCAGCGTCGAATATTGGGTGCAAGAAATTCACCCTGGGCGTGTGCTTTTTGAAGTAGAGGGAATTAGTGAGGCAATTGCTCGTGAGGCTTTCTCGCTCGCAGCTGCTAAGTTGAGCGTTAAAACAACGTTTGTTTCGCGTGCGGTGGTCTAATGGAAATTAAAGATCTGCGGCAGAAATCTGCTGCTCAGTTGAAGGATCAACTGATTGACCTGCGTCAAGAACAGTTCAATCTTCGTATGCAGCGCTCGCAAGGGCAGCTTACCCAATCGCATCAGTTTCGTATCGCGCGTCGCGATGTTGCGCGAATTAAGATGGTGCTGGGCGAAGCGTCGAAAAAGGTAAGTAAGTCATGAGTGAGTCACAAAAAGTACAGCACAGTCTCGAAGGACGTGTTGTCAGCGATAAAATGAATAAGACCATTACGGTTCTAATCGAACGTAAAGTCAAACATTCTCTCTACGGCAAGTATGTGAAGCGCTCTACTAAGCTTCACGTACATGACGAGAGTGAAACCGCCGGTATCGGCGATACCGTGCGAATTGTACCCTGCCGTCCCCTTGCCAAAACTAAGGCTTGGGCATTAGCAGAAGTACTGAGCAAAGCTGCGCAGTAACTAGGAGAGTTTCCATGATTCAAATGCAAACCACTCTCGCTGCTGCGGATAACAGCGGGGCTCGTGAACTGATGTGTATTAAGGTGCTTGGCGGGTCCAAGCGTCGTTATGCGCATATCGGCGATGTCATCAAAGTCAGTGTACGCGAAGCAATTCCACGCGGAAAAGTGAAGAAAGGCGAGGTTTATGACGCTGTCGTGGTGCGAACCGCGTTCGGTGTGCGTCGTCCTGACGGTTCACTCATCCGTTTTGAAGGAAATGCAGCTGTGTTGCTTAACAACAAGCTTGAGCCAATCGGAACCCGTATTTTCGGGCCTGTGACGCGCGAACTTCGCGGAGAGCGATTCATGAAAATCGTGTCGCTGGCACCTGAAGTGCTCTGAGGATCCAATGAATCGATTAAAGAAGGGCGATCGCGTAGTCGTGATTGCTGGCAAAAATAAAGGCACGCAGGGTAATGTCCTGCGCGTTGACGAAGACCGAGTCTTCGTAGAAAGCGTGAATATGGTCAAACGCCACACTAAAGCCAATCCTGGGGCAAATCAGCCCGGCGGTATTATTGAGCGCGAAGCTGGAATTCATCAGTCGAACGTTATGTTGTTTAACCCATCCACCAAAGCGGGCGATCGCGTTGGGTTCAAAGTTCTAGGTGACGGCAAGAAAGTGCGCGTTTTCCGAAGTAACGGCGAAATGGTTGACGGTTAAGGAGCTAGACAATGTCACGTTTACAAGATTTTTATCGCGAAAGCGTTGTGCCGACTCTGACTAAAGAGTTTGCATACAGTAATCCAATGATGGTCCCACGCCTTACCAAAATTACGCTCAATATGGGTGTGGGTGAAGCGGTTGGCGATAAGAAAAAATTAGAAGGTGCCGTGGGCGACATGGCAAAAATTGCCGGTCAAAAGCCGATTACGACGCTGGCTAAGAATTCTATCGCAACTTTTAAGATTCGCGAGGGCTGGCCGATTGGTTGCAAGGTCACGCTACGTCGGCATCAAATGTTTGAGTTCTTGGATCGTCTGATTAACGTTTCTCTGCCACGCGTCCGCGATTTTCGTGGTTTGTCGGGTCGGGCGTTTGATGGTCGCGGAAACTATAACTTTGGTATTAAAGAGCAAATTATTTTCCCTGAAATTGATTTCGATCAGGTTGATGCACTGCGCGGTATGGATATCGCAGTCACAACCACGGCGAAGTCAGACAAAGAAGCGAAGGCGCTGCTGGCGGCTTTCGGTTTCCCTTTCCGCAATTAATCTCAAGAGGACATAAATCATGGCAAAGACAAGCATGGTCAATCGCGAGATCAAGCGCGCGAAATTAGAGACCAAGTTTCGCGCAAAACGCGCTGAACTAAAGAAAGTTATTAGCAGTGTGACCGCATCTTACGAAGAAAAAGAGATTGCAGCCGCTTCGTTGAGCAAATTGCCGCGTGACTCCAGCCCCTGCCGAGGCAGGAATCGCTGTCAGTTAACAGGTCGTTCGCGTGGGGTTTACGCAAAGTTTGGCTTAGGCCGCACCAAGTTACGCGAGGCCACAATGCGTGGTGACGTGCCCGGTCTGCGTAAAGCAAGCTGGTAAGGAAAGAGAAATCATATGAATCTTACTTGTCCTATTTCCGACATGCTCACCCGCATTCGTAATGCGCAAATGGTGAATAAAGTGTCGGTGCAAATCCCGGCTTCGCAGCTCAAAATGTCAATTGCGCAAGTGCTCAAAGCCGAAGGCTTTGTCACCGAAGTTGCTGAAGTATCGTTAAGCGAACACCGCAAAGTGATCGAAGTAACACTTAAATATTATCGTGGCAAACCAGTGATTGAGCGCTTACAGCGCGTCAGTCGCCCGGGTTTGCGTGCATATCGCAACAAAGACGCGCTGCCTCGGGTCCAAAATGGTCTAGGTGCGGCAATTATCTCCACCAGCCAAGGCATGATGACCGACGCTAAGGCCAGGGAACTGGGCTTGGGTGGCGAAGTTATCTGCATCGTCGCTTAAGGGGGTTATAAATGTCACGTGTCGCAAAAAAATTAATTACGGTGCCGAAAGGCGTCGAAGTGTCTGTAGTGGGAAACGTCATCTCGGTGAAAGGTCCGAAGGGAACCTTAACGGTCGCGAAGCCTAGTCATATTGACCTTATTGCTGAAGGCAATGAACTCAAGATTGATGTCAAAAATGGTGATACAGCGATGGGCGGAACTGTCCGCGCACTGGTTCAGAATTGCATCATTGGTGTCGATAAGGGTTATGAGCGTAAGCTTGAGCTGGTCGGCGTCGGCTTTCGTGTCGCAATGGCTGGAAACGATTTGAATCTTACGATTGGATTTTCGCACCCAGTTGTGTTTAAGGCCTT
Organism: Rhodanobacteraceae bacterium; assembly: GCA_043754435.1. Lineage (GTDB taxonomy): Bacteria > Pseudomonadota > Gammaproteobacteria > Xanthomonadales > SZUA-5 > JANNYA01. The sequence goes on along the minus strand of JAYUUS010000222.1, from coordinate 21,903 downwards.
AGAAGGCATTAGTTTAGCAACACCAACACAAACTGAAATTATGATTAAAGGTGCTGATAAGCAGCGAGTTGGTGAAGTTGCTGCCAAAATCCGTGCGTTCCGTCCACCCGAGCCCTACAAGGGTAAGGGAATACGCTACGGCGGCGAAAAAATCACTTTGAAAGAAGTCAAGAAAGCATAAGGCGAGCTAGGAGATTCTTATGGAAAAGAAAATTGCACGAATTCGCCGAGCGAAAGCTACACGTTGCCACATTCGTAAACTCGGTGCGACACGTCTGACGGTTCATCGAACTTGCCAGCATCTTTACGCACAAGTCATTAGTGCTGACGGGAAAGTGCTTGCTACAGCGTCGACGGTACAAAAGGTAATCGCGGACACGCTGAAAGCGACAAAGAACAAAGATGCTGCGTCTGCTGTTGGTAAAGCGATTGCCGAGAGCGCGAAGGCGGCTGGAGTTTCAGCTGTTGCGTTTGATCGTTCCGGATTTAAATATCACGGCCGCATTAAAGCTCTTGCTGAGGCCGCTCGCGAAGCTGGCCTGCAGTTCTAACGGCCGCACAGGCGCACAAGTCTCCGCTTGCGGACACGGGAAATAAGGAAAGGCAAATGTCGAATAATGAACGAGAAGTTAGCGACGGCATGCTCGAAAAGCTCGTCGCAGTAAATCGAGTCGCAAAAGTAGTGAAGGGTGGCCGAATTTTTAGCTTCACTGCGTTGACCGTTGTTGGTGATGGCCAAGGACGGGTAGGTTTTGGTTACGGTAAGGCTCGTGAAGTGCCAGCAGCCATTGCGAAAGCAATGGAGCGCGCGCGGCGTGCAATGGTACGCGTGAGCTTGCAAAACGGCACACTTTGGTATGCCGTTAAAAGCAACCATGGCGCCGCGAAGGTGTTCATGCAGCCCGCAAGTAGCGGTACTGGCGTGATTGCCGGTGGCGCGATGCGCGCAGTGTTTGAAGTCGTTGGGGTGCAGAACGTTTTGGCGAAAGCTTATGGTTCGCGCAATCCAATCAACTTGGTACGTGCAACGATTCGAGGCCTACAAATGGTTTCGTCGCCGCAAGATATTGCGCACAAGCGTGGTAAGTCTTTGAAAGAATTAATGGGTGAGGAAGATGGTCAAGCAGCCTGAAGTAGCGACCGTAACGGTCAAGCTAGTTCGTAGTGTCAATTCGACACCAGGGCGTCATCGCCTTTGTGTGAAAGCGCTCGGTCTAGGTAAACTCAATAGCCAACGCACTCTTAAGGATAGTCCACAAGTTCGTGGCCTTATTCAGAAAGTGCGTTATATGGTCGATGTCGTCTAATTGCACTGGAGAATGTGATGACTATGGAATTAAATACAATTCAACCTGCTATTGGCGCTCGTACAAAGAGTTTTCGCGTCGGACGTGGCATTGGTTCTGGGATTGGGAAGACTTGTGGTCGTGGTCACAAGGGATCTTACGCGCGTACCGGTAAGGGCAAAATAAAGGCCGGTTTTGAAGGCGGGCAAATGCCGATGCAACGTCGGTTACCAAAGGTGGGTTTTCGCTCGAAAATTAAAGCTTCACGCGGCGAAGTCTATCTCTATCAATTGGAGCACTTAACTGCGGATGTTATTGATTTAGTGGTGCTACGTGCTGCAGGTTTGATTAGTTCTGAAGTCACTAGAGTTAAGGTCGTCTCACGTGGTGAACTCAACCGCGTTGTAACGCTAAAAGGTTTGGTTCTAACGGCGGGTGCTGCGAAAGCAGTTGCTGCAGCCGGTGGCAAGGTGGAGTAGCAATTGGCTGCAAATAACTCGACGTCACCGTCGCTTGCATCAATTGGACGGTTAACCGAATTACGCCAGCGCATCTTTTTCTTATTAGGTGCTCTGGTTATTTTCAGGTTTGGTTCCTTTATTCCGTTGCCAGGCGTTGACCCGGCCCGAATGTTGCAGATTATGGAGAGCCAAAAAGGCACCATCCTTGATTTGTTCAATATGTTTTCCGGCGGTGCGCTTGGGCGTTTTTCATTGTTTGCCATTGGGGTGGTGCCTTATATTTCGGCGTCGATCGTGGTGCAGTTATTAGCAACTGCGGTTCCCAGCCTGCAGGCCTTGCGTAAAGAAGGTGAGTCAGGTCGGCGTAAGCTGAACCAATACACACGCTATGGCACAGTGGGCTTGGCGTTGTTTCAATCTTTTGGTGTCGCTATGGCGGCGCAGAATTCCGGCGGGGTAATTAACCCAGGCGCGAGTTTCGTGTTCACCACAGTGGTTGGTCTTACAGCTGGTACCATGTTTTTGATGTGGTTGGGTGAGCAAATCACTGAGCGGGGTATTGGTAATGGTATTTCGATGCTCATTTTTGCCGGTATTGTGGCAGGCCTTCCCGCAGCAGTTGCAGGTACTTTTGAACTTGCCGCGCAAGATCAGCTTAACTGGTTAGCCGTTATATTTGTAGGGGCGTTAGCAGTGGCGGTAACGGGTTTTGTAGTGTTCATGGAGCGCGGGCAACGCAGAATTACGGTCAATTATGCTGGGCGTAGCGGCGGTCGTCAGGGCTATGTCAATCAGGCGCAGCATTTGCCATTAAAGTTGAATATGGCCGGGGTTATTCCCGCTATATTTGCATCAAGTTTAATTTTGCTTCCGGCCTCAGCAGCGCAATGGTTTAGTAATATTCCCTCAATGAGTTGGTTGGGTAGTGTGGCTAATGTTTTGTCTCCTGGTGAGCCCCTGTATTTGGTTCTTGATGGGGTTCTAATTATTGGATTCGCATTTTTCTATACAGCGATGATGTTTAACTCCACCGAGACTGCGGAAAACCTTAAAAAAGGTGGCGCTTTGATTCCGGGTATTCGTCCTGGTAAGGCAACTGCGCAATACATCGACGGCGTTCTAACACGGCTGACCTTGATTGGAAGTCTTTATCTAGTTGCCGTTTGCACGCTTCCAAATTTAGTAAATAAGTATTTCAACGTGCCGTTTCATCTTGGCGGTACTTCGTTGTTGATCGTAGTCGTTGTTGTAATGGACTTCATGGCGCAGGTGCAAACCCATCTCATGTCGCATCAGTACGAAAGCGTTTTACGAAAAGCAAATTTTAAAGGCATCGGACGCACTTCCGGCGCGCGTTAGACTAAAAGCTGAACGAGTTTTTGCGTTGCCTCTGGAACGCTAAAAATTCGTGCTACTTTAGAGAGCTAATAGCGGCCGTCAATATGGAGATTGAATAATGGCACGTATCGCGGGCGTAAACCTTCCCGTCAACAAACACGCATGGATTGGCCTGACCAGTATTTATGGTATCGGCCGCACGCGTTCGCGCAAAGTTTGCCAATCGGCAAACGTTGACCCGGCAACAAAAGTTCGTGATTTGACAGAAGTCCAAGTGGAGAAAATCCGTGCGGAGGTTGTCAAGTTTGTGGTTGAAGGTGATTTGCGACGTGAAGTTGCGATCAGCGTCAAGCGCTTGATCGACTTAGGTTGCTATCGTGGTTTGCGACATCGTCGTGGTCTGCCGCTTCGCGGGCAGCGTACTAAGACGAATGCGCGTACCCGGAAAGGTCCGCGTAAGGCAATTAAGAAGTAGTTTCACATCATGGCTGCCTAACGTGGCCATGAGTTTTACATACGCTGCTGCTTTTATAATTATAATAAATTCAGTTTAACGAAGCAGCTCAAGACAGACAGACAAAATATAGACTCAAAGGATTTGAGCAATGAGTAAGCCTGCCGCAGCGAAGGTCAAGAAGAAGATCAAGCGCGTTGTAACTGATGCCGTTTGCCATGTGCAAGCGTCATTTAATAATACCATTATCACGATGACTGACCGCCAAGGTAACGCGCTTTCTTGGGCAACCTCCGGTGGAGCTGGTTTTCGTGGCTCCCGTAAAAGTACGCCATTTGCGGCGCAGGTTGCCGCTGATAAAGCTGGTCGCGCAGCGCTTGATTATGGTGTGAAGAACGTTGAAGTTCGCATCAAGGGCCCAGGTCCTGGTCGAGAAAGCGCCGTGCGTTCACTCAATGCAATCGGTTACAAGGTGATTAACATCATTGACGTCACACCGATTCCGCACAATGGCTGCCGACCGCCTAAAAAGCGTCGCGTTTAAACCGGGAGACATCATAAAATGGCACGTTATATTGGTCCAAAGTGCAAACTCGCTCGCCGCGAAGGCACTGATTTATTTTTAAAGAGTCCAGCTCGCGCGCTGGATAGCAAGTGCAAGTTAGATCAGAAGCCTGGTCAGCATGGTGCTGCAAAAAAAGCTAAAAGCTCTGATTACGCAACGCAGTTGCGCGAGAAGCAAAAAGTTCGTCGTATTTATGGGATGCTTGAGCATCAGTTTCGCCTGTATTATCAAAAAGCAGCGGCGCAAAAAGGCGCTACTGGCGAAAATTTGTTGAAACTTCTCGAATGTCGACTTGATAACGTTGTTTACCGTATGGGTTTTGCGGTCACCCGCGCCCAAGCGCGTCAGCTTGTTTCGCATGGCGCAGTTGTTGTGAATGGCAAGCGCGTCGATTTGGCTTCCTTTCAAGTAAAAGCTGACGATACCGTTGCAATCGCAGAAAAAGCGAAAGAGCAGCTGCGTATTAAAGAAGCGACCACACTTGCACAGCAGATGGATTCGATTCCAAGCTGGTGCGACGTTGATCTTGCGAAGCTCACCGGTACGTTTAAAAGCGCGCCTATTCGCAGTGATTTGTCCAGTGACATCAATGAAAATTTGATCGTCGAGCTTTACTCGAAGTAATCGGAACCCTTCATGGCATCTAATTCGCTCCTACGCCCCAGTAACATCTCAGTTGAGAGTGTTTCTGGTACGCGTTCCCGCGTCGTACTTGAACCGTTAGAACGCGGTTTTGGGCATACGCTTGGGAACGCTTTGCGTCGAGTTTTGCTGTCTTCCATCCCTGGCGCTGCTATCACCGAAGTCGAAATCGACGGTGTGGTGCATGAGTTCAGTCCTGTGGAAGGTATGCAAGAAGACGTACTCGACGTTTTATTAAATCTAAAAGAAGTTGCGATTCGCCTACACCAAGGCACAGGTACGACGTTAACGCTTACCAAAAAAGGTAAGGGGCCCGTCACTGCAGGTGATATCACGGTTGATCACAACGTTGAAATTGTGAATCGTGACCACATCATTTGCAACTTAACCAAAGACGTGACGTTGACGATGCGCTTAAAGGTGCAAAAGGGTGTGGGCTATGAGCCTGCCACCAGTCGTCGGCTTCCTGACGATGAAGCGCGGCCAATCGGTCGTTTGCAACTTGATGCTTCTTATTCACCTATTTTGCGCGTGGCGTATTCGGTTGAAGCGGCACGGGTTGAGCAACGTACCGATCTTGATAAGTTGATTCTTGATATTGAAACCAACAATACGGTTGATCCAGTTGAAGCAGTCAAGCGCGCTGCTAACATCTTGGTTGATCAGATGGCGGTTTTTGTTGATGTGAAGCGGGTTGAAACGCAGGCACCTGCGCCAAGCCGACAAGAATTTGATCCGATGCTTTTGCGTCCGATTGATGATCTTGAACTTACAGTGCGGTCGGCGAATTGCTTGAAGGCAGAGAGTATTTATTACATCGGTGATTTGATTCAACGCACCGAAGTGGAGCTACTTAAAACGCCAAACTTAGGCAAAAAATCGCTTACAGAAATTAAGGACGTGCTTGCGCAAAAAGGATTGTCGCTGGGCATGAAACTAGAGAATTGGCCACCGGTGGGGCTCGCTAGTGCGGGCTTCGGCGGCTAAGAGGGAGCAAGGGAAATGCGTCACCAAAATTCTGGTCGTAAACTAAATCGAACCAGTGCGCACCGAAAAGCGCTATTTAAAAACCTTTCGCTGGCTTTGTTCCGCGAAGAGCTCATCAAAACAACTTTGCCTAAGGCTAAAGAGTTGCGTCGTTTTGCTGAGCCGTTGATTACGCTTGCCAAAACTGACGGTGTAGCTAACCGTCGTGTTGCTTTTAGTCGCTTGCGCGATAAGCAAGTCGTCGGTAAGCTGTTCGTAGAGCTTGGGCCGCGCTACCGCGCACGTCCAGGGGGCTATCTGCGCATTCTTAAGTGCGGTTATCGCGCTGGCGACAATGCGCCTATGGCCTATGTTGAGCTTGTAGATCGTCCGGTTGTTAGCGCCGACGTCACAGCATAAGTCTGTTTTTAGTCATTTTAAATTGCACAGCCCTCGTTAAAACGAGGGTTTTGCATTTGTAGTTGACGGCTTTTTTGATTTTTGAAAAAGTAGTTATTTGACGTCGAAGCCTTAACAGTGTTAGCGTTCGCTTATTCGGTGTTAGATTCGATCACGCACCTTGGCTGTTTCAAGGCCATTCTGCCCTGTTAATGCGCTCATCAAGATTAGCGTGCTTTTAGCGGGCAAACCGGTTTGTTTGCCTTTGGCAGACAATCAATAAGCCAACCTAATCGTCAATTCAATAAAGTGTTTTGCTTTTAGCAACACAGCCCTTACTAACCCTTTAATTCGCTCTCGACCAGAGCTGCCTACGGTGCCTAAACCGTCCCTTTTTAATGCTGATTGCGCATGACTCTGACTGAACTGAAGCTCAAACCTATCCATGAATTGATGCAGTTGGCTGAAGAGCTGCAGATTGAAAATATCGGGCGTAGCAGGAAGCAAGATGTGGTGTTTCATGTGCTTAAGGCGCTTGCTAAGCGGGATGATTCCATTGACGTCGAAGGCGTGTTGGAAATGATGCCGGATGGCTTTGGGTTTTTGCGTGGTGCGGATGCCTCGTATTTAGCTGGGCCGGACGATGTTTATATTTCCCCTGCGCAAATTCGACGCTTTAATTTGCGCACGGGTGATTATGTGCGGGGAAATGTGCGTGCGCCTAAAGACGGCGAACGTTATTTTTCCTTGCAGAAAGTCACGGATATCAACGGTGACAGCCCGGAAAGCAAGAAAAATCAAGTACTGTTTGAAAACCTGACGCCCTATTTTCCGACCGAGCGCTTCACTTTAGAGCGCGGTAATGGCTCTTCTGAAGATATTACCGGGCGCATTATTGATTTGATGGCACCAATCGGAAAGGGCCAGCGTGGCTTGATTGTGAGTCCGCCAAAAGCGGGTAAAACGGTCATGCTGCAAAATATCGCGCAGGCGATTGCGGGCAACCACCCGGATGTCCATTTAATCGTATTGCTGATTGATGAGCGTCCAGAAGAAGTAACGGACATGCAGCGCACAGTGCGCGGTGAAGTTATTTCTTCCACCTTTGATGAGCCGCCGGGCCGTCATGTGCAGGTTGCAGAAATGGTGATTGAGCGCGCCAAACGATTGGTGGAGCATAAAAAAGACGTTGTGATTTTGCTCGACTCGATTACGCGTTTAGCGCGTGCGTACAACTCGGTGGTGCCCAGTTCCGGTAAAGTATTGACTGGCGGTGTCGATGCCAATGCTTTGCAAAGGCCAAAACGGTTTTTTGGTGCAGCCCGGAAAGCGGAGGAGGGCGGTAGCTTGACGATTCTGGCCACGGCGCTCGTGGATACTGGTTCAATGATGGATGTGGTGATCTATGAAGAGTTCAAAGGCACGGGCAATATGGAAGTGCATTTGGACCGCAAGATCACTGAGAAACGCGTCTACCCAGCGATTAACATCAATCGTTCCGGCACACGCCGTGAAGAACTTCTGATCGATCCAGAAAAGCTGCAAAAAATCTGGATATTGCGTAAATTGCTGCACCCGATGGATGAATTAGCGGCGATTGAATTCCTCTTAGAAAAGATGAAAACAACGAAATCAAACGACGAATTTTTCAACTTTATGAAGCGTTAGGCCTTTTAAGCGCACTTTGGCTCTTCTACACGGTCACGCATGAGCGAGTTTATTTTATTGCGCCTTGATGGCGAATTCCATGCGACGACTTGGCTACGGTGTGATTCGGCGCGCGGCCCCATGGGTTTTAGTCAAGCGGCATCTGAGCCACTGCCCGCTGGTTTAAAAATTATTGCCATTTGTGCCAGCCCTTCGTTAGCGCTGCGCTTTGTTAGCGCGCCCAAGCAAGGGCGGGAGCGTTTTCGCCAAGCCATTGGTTTTGCCCTAGAGGACTTTGTTGCGAGCGATGTCGAGGAGCTGAGCTTTATCTTGCCCTTGGCCTTAGAGGAGGGGATGCAAGCGGTGGCGGTGATGAATAAAGCGCGGCTGCTGTTAGCACTGGAAGCATTGCGCATAGCGGGTTTTCAGTTGGAGGCCTTAGTGCCTTTGCCTTACCTATTGGCCTTTGACACGGTGTGGGTGGAGCGGGCGTTGACGAGTTTTCGCTTTGGCACTGCAGAAGCGGGGACAATTGAAAGCGAGTCTTTAAGCGCACTTTTAAAGCTTAAACAAAGTGGTGACGGCGCATTGCCCCTGCATTTGCTGTTAACCGACGGGATTAATTTCCCCAAACTACCGCCGCATTTTTCCGCAGAAGCGATTGCCGAGTCGAATCACTATTTGGCGGCTAGACTTTTGCAGATGCCGCAACTATTAAGTTTGATTATACCGATCAAAGCCCCAGGCAGTTCTTTTAGAATTGCCAAATCTTGGCGATTCGCGGCCGCTTTAGCAGCGGCTGCTGTGCTTGCCCAGGGTGCACGTATCGGTATGGATTTCTATCAGTTGGCGCACACTTTAAGCGTACAAGATCAAGAAATTAGTCAGTTTTATCAACAGGTTTTTCCGAGCGGCCCGGCTTCGCTGGATCCCGTCGCCATGCTGCAAAGCAAACTAAAATCCGAGCAAACGGAAACCGGGGCTGGCGCGCATGGCGGTGCACTGGGGCTTTTTAGGCGCATAGCCCCTGTGCTTTATAGCGAAACGCGACTGGCATTGATTAATGCGGACTATCGCAATGGTGAGCTGGAGCTCAGTTTTCGTTCGCCTGATTTGGCCACGATTGATGCTTTGCGCGCACGGCTTGCTACACTTTCTGGGCTTGAAGTGAGCTTAGGCAACAACAATATCGATCCAAACGGGCAGATGTTGACAGGGCGTATCAAAATCAAGGAAGTGGGTTCGTTAGGCATTTCATATCATGTGCCACTTGACTTGCGAATGAAGGATCAAGCTTGAGTATGCAGCAAAGCAAACTCGCTAATAAGCTCGCTAATTTTTGGCTGCTGCGCAGCGCCTCCGAAAAGCGAACACTGAGCGTGAGTGCCGTTTTACTGGTTGCATTGGTGGCCTTTTTTGGCGTGTACGAGCCTTTGCGAAAAACGCATGCGCGTATGGTTTTGCAGGTGCAGAGTCAAGCCATCGCATTGAGAGAAATATCAGCATTGATGGCCGCGCGTGCCGCACGCCAGGGGCAAACAATGCCAGGCCAAACAACACCCGGCCCCGTAACACCCGGCCCCGTAACACCCGGCCAAGTAACACCAGGCGCATTCGGTGCTGAACGGGCAAACCCAAGTGCCAGCTCATTGACTGCAATCGTCGATCAAAGCATTCGCGGAAAAAACATGCAGGGCGGTTTAAAAAATATCACGACCCTGCCGCCGAATCAGGTGCGGCTAGAATTAGGTGGGGTTAATTTTGATTTGCTAATGACCCTGCTTGAGCAGTTGGAGCATGAAAGCCAAGTGCAAGTGGTAGAGCTGTCGATTGATACGCTCGGTACGTCTACTGTGAATGCGAAAGTGACGCTCAGCCGATGATGCGTAAGCTCAGCGCCGCCGCACTCATTGGGTTTTTGGTCATGGTGTTAGCTTTTTATACGCTGCCTGCACGGATTGCATGGCGGTTCGTACAGCACAAAGTGCCGAATGTGCAGCTGCTCGGTTTGCATGGAACGCTCTGGAATGGCAACGCTGAGAGCGTAACGGTCGCAAATCAATCTGTGGGAAAGCTAGATTGGCAAATTCCGCCCGAGAGTGCGCTGCGATTGACGCCAAGAGTGCAGTTAAAGCTCGACGGTGCAAGCGTCCAACTGGACGGCATTGCTCAGCAATTCGGCTCGAACTGGGTGTTGTCTAGTTTGACCGCGTCTGCCGATGCCCGCTGGTTAGCGCCGGCTTTAGGCATACCAGCGGTAATCCCTACGGGCAAACTAGCCTTAAACTTTTCCGAGCTGAGCCTTGATCAACGTGGGCTACCGATCCGTGCGCAGGGAAATTTGCAGTGGTTGAATGCTGGGGTGACCGGCTTGGCGCAGGCAGATTTTGGCAGTTTCGATATCAATATAAAAAATGATGTAAGCGGTGCGATAACCGGCGCGATAAGCCCCATTGGTAGCGCAGCTCTGGATATATCCGGTGGCTTTACCTTGCAAGGCGAAAACTACCATGCAGAAATCACGCTGCGCCAAACCGTTAGCAATCCAAATATGGCGCGCGCCTTAAGCTTGATTGGTCAGCCAATCCCAGGTTCTGCTGGCGCACGCCTGCTTAAAATTAACGGCACTCTAGTCGTACCCAAGTGAGCGCGCCTAGAACCTGAATAAGTTGAGATATTGATGAAAGAACAAGCCCTGGATTTAAGTTTGGCTTTAAGTGCGGCCAAAGAGGCGGCAAATGCCGCTGCCCTCGTTATCAAACACTACTATCGCAACCAAGTAGCGGTCACGCTCAAAGCGGATCAAACGCCTGTTACTCAAGCGGATGTCGAATCGGAGCTAGAGATTAAGCGTGTTTTGAAGCATTACTTTCCCGAGCACGGCTATTACGGCGAAGAAAGCGCAATTGAGCGCCCGGATGCGGACTATCTTTGGCTCATTGACCCGATTGACGGCACCAAAAGCTTCGTTAGAAACTATTCCGTCTTTTCAACGCAAATTGCCCTGATGCATCGCGGCGAATTAGTTTTAGGGGTTAGTTCCGCCTCAGAATTTGGTGAAATTGCCAGCGCGCTGCAGGGGGCGGGCGCTGAACTCAATAATGTGGCGCTCAAAGTCGCTAATACCGATCAACTCGCACAAGCCATTGTTTCTACAGGTAATATTAAAACACTATCGCGCGGATCACGCTGGGCGGTGCTGGCGAATTTGCTGCAAGGTGCGAGTCGCATGCGGGGTTATGGCGATTTTTATCACTATCACCTGCTGGCGCAAGGTAGTTTAGATTTGGTGATTGAAAGTGATTTAAACATTCTGGATATTGCCGCATTGACCGTGATTGTGCGCGAGGCAGGCGGCGTCATGACGGATTTAGAGGGTGGAGCGATTACGCTGAGGACGACTTCGGTGCTAGCCGGTACACCTGCGATGCACGCGCTTGCGCTCAGAATGTTCGCCTTATGAGATCTGATCAAAAAAATTCGTCTGAGCCTACTGAGCATGCGCAACTGCCGATGAAAACCTTACCCGTCATTGAGGCGCGCGAGTGCTTTGTGCGTGAATCACCGATGGAAAAGCTGAGCCTCAAGTTTAGCAATGGCGCTAAGCGTCAGTTTTATCGCGTGATTCCAAATTCTAACCATGCGGTGATGGTGGTGGCGATGCTGGACATAGAAACCGTGTTAATCACGCGCGAATATGGCTGTGGCTTCCATCGCTACGAGTTGGGTTTGCCGCGCGGGCGCATTGATGAAGGCGAAGACATCTTAGTGGCCGCAAACCGTGAGCTGCAGGAAGAAGCCGGTTTTGCTGCGGGCCGCCTGGACTATTTGCGCACCTTGTCTTTGGCACCTACCTATATGGCGCATGAAATTCATGTTGTGCTGGCGCGCGATTTGACGGCAAGCCAGCTTGAGGGCGATGAGCCGGAACCGATTGATGTGATTCCATGGAAATTAGCGGAGATCGAAACTTTGGCTTTACACCCTGAATTCACTGAGGGCAGGGCGCTGGGCGCGCTGCTTTTGGCGCGCGCTTGGCTTGCGGCGGAAGCACTGATTGAGCGGGCGGCAAAACAACCATGAGCGAGCATCAGCTATCGAATACGGATTTAGCAGCGCTGTTGATTGGCGCGCGCGGACTTGCCGAGCAGGCTGCACAGGCGATAATGGGGGTTTATACGCGGCCCTTTGAGGTGACTGAAAAAGCTGACGCATCGCCGTTAACGGCAGCGGATATGGCTTCACACCATCTGCTAGACGCTGGCTTAAAGGCGTTGGAGCCGCGTTTCCCGGTGCTGAGTGAGGAATCCGGCGCGCGTATTTTTATTGACCGCACACGCTGGAAGCGCTATTGGCTGATTGACCCGCTGGATGGCACGCGCGAGTTTGTGGCGCGCAACGGTGAGTTCGCGGTCAATATCGCCTTGATTGAAAACGGCGCACCTGTGCTCGGCATTGTGCTCGCGCCCGCGCGCGGCGATGTCTGTTTTGCCACGCGGGGTGGCGGTGCGTGGCGCACATCCTGGCAGGCGGATAACGCAGCTCCGCAGGCTTTGCAGACTTGTAAAGTCGCATCGCCCGTGCGCGTCGCGGTCAGCCGTAGCCATCACCCGGCCGAGCTATCGGGCCTGCTTAGCGCCTTGGGGGAACATGAGTTGTGTCCGCTGGGCAGTAGCTTGAAATTTTCAGGGATCGCGGCCGGTGAGCAAGATATTTATCCGCGCTTGAGTTCATCTTCATCAGAATGGGACATTGCCGCCGGCCAGTGCATTGTTGAGCAAGCGGGTGGCGTGGTGCTTAATCGCAGGGGTCAGCCGCTGCGCTACAACCAAGGTGCTGAGCTATTGGTGCCGGCCTTTATTGCCGCAGGGGATTCGAGCATTGACTGGTTGACGCGGCTGCATTGGCGCACGGAATCATGACTGTTAACGTGCTTCATGCGCTTCCCGCGCTTCCCGACAATGCGCCGCGTTTAATTCAACGTGCGGAGCAGTTAGACGCTGATCCGATGCTGGGCTTGCGCAAAATTATGCAGCGCTTGCGCCAACCTGTGGGCGGCTGCCCTTGGGATGTCAAACAAACCTTCGAGTCCGTAGCACCCTATACGCTGGAAGAAGCGTATGAAGTCGCGGATGCCATTGCCCGCAAGCATCACGCGGATCTGAAAGAAGAGTTGGGTGACTTGCTGCTGCAAGTTGTTTTTCATGCACAAATCGCTGCTGAGCAGGGCTTGTTTGACTTTGATGATGTGGCGCGCGGTATCAATGAAAAAATGCTGCGACGTCACCCGCATGTGTTTGCAGGTGCCAGCGTGGCCGATGCTGAGGAGCAAACCCGGCGCTGGGAAGAGCTGAAAAAGGCGGAAAAATTGGCGCGCGTTGATCGGCAGGATACATCTAAGGTATCGGCGCTAGATGCGGTATCACGCGGTTTGCCCGAATGGCAGCGCGCGATCAAGCTGCAAAAACGTGCGGCGGAATTGGGCTTTGACTGGCCCGGCATTGCGCCAGTGCTAGATAAATTGCGCGAAGAAGTCGCTGAGCTAGACGAGGCCGCGCATACAGAAAACACGGCGCATCAGCTCGAAGAATTAGGTGATGTGCTTTTCGTCGCGGCCAACGTCGCCCGGCATCTTAAGCTTGACCCCGCCAGCGCACTGCGCGGCTGCAATCTCAAGTTTGAATCGCGCTTTCGCCAAATGGAACAATTGGCGGCCGCAAGCGGTCTAGACTTGGCTACACTCAATTTAGCCGAACAAGATGCGCTTTGGGATCAGGCTAAAAAGATGGAAAAGGCCGCAATGCTAGACTTGCGGATGACTGACTAACTAAATTGCGATTATGAAATTAAGAAAACGACTCGTTCGCAGTAAAGCTCGGAGCTTAACGCTAGGTTTTACGTTATTAGAAGTGATGGTGGTGCTGGGGATTATTGGGATCATGGCCGCATTGGTTGTTCCAAATGTCATGAACGCGCGTAGCGACGCGCAGATTAAGGCGGTCAAGGTGGATTTACTCTCGATATCTGGGGCTCTTAACATGTATAAGGTGGATAATTTCAATTTTCCCAGCACTGAACAAGGCCTGGCCGCACTCGTTAATAAGCCAAGCGGCCAACCTGAAGTGCCTAATTGGCGCACCGGCGGCTACCTAGGAAAGCCACCAAAAGATGCTTGGCAAAACCCTTATCAATATTTGCGCCCAGGCCAGCATGGGGAGTTTGATCTTTATTCGCTCGGTGCGGACGGCAAACCCGGCGGTGAGGGCGGTGATGCTGATATCGGTAATTGGGATGCGAAGTGATTGGGAACGCTCACTAATATGCGAAACAGCGCTGCCTTCACCTTGCTTGAAGTGATGGTGGTGCTGGCCGTGATCGCCATTATTACGGCTGTTGCGCTGCCCGCAATTGCGCGATCCTCGCCCGAGCGCAAAATTACGCAACAGGCGGAGCGCATCAAGCAGGTGCTTGATTTGATGTGTGAAAATGCTGAATTAGACGGTCGCGAACTGGGTTTTGCAGTGTCTAAAAACAGTTATCAGGTGCTAATTCCGCCAACCACTACCGAGCCGCTGCTGAGTGAGGGCAAAGTTGAGCCTTGGCAGGCGTTTAAAGGCCGCGAAGTCTTTGCTAAATTTGCGCTGCCCGAGGGCATGCAACTGGCCCTAACTTTGGGCAGTAACGCAGAAATTGTCGAGCTTAGCGATGAGCTGCCACCTGTGCCGCAGCTTGTGTGTTTAGCGGCGAGCGAATTGCCAGAGTTCCGCTTGAGCGTCTCTATCGGAACAGCAGGTGACAAAATCAGTCGCTCAATTGTTGCGCAACCGCCAAGTGTGGAAAAACTAGCGAACTGGGCGAGCATGATTGAGGCAATCCCGCATTAGAAACCACCCGCGCTAAAAACCATAGCGCGAAAAACCGCCGTCCACGGCAATGCATTCGCCGGTAATGTAGCTAGCGCAGGGCAGCGCTAAAAATGCGACTGCTGCGGCAACCTCTTCTGGCTCGCCGATGCGCCCCATTGGCGTTCGGCTCAGCACTTCCTCTAAATACTCTGAGTTGGTCAAGGCCACTTCCGAGCGCTGGGTGCGGATATACCAGGGTGCGACGCAATTGACGCGAATGCCATCAGGTGCCCATTCGCACGCCAAATTTTTCGTCATTTGCACAATCGCCGCTTTGCTCATGCCGTAAGCCGCACCCGTGCGCACATGGGTCATACCCGATACCGAGGCGATATTGATAATGCTGGCGCTGCCATGCTGTTTGAGCAGGGAATGACTCATACGGCTCATCTCAAAAGCGCTGGCCACATTAGTTTGGAAGATGAAGCGCAGGTCTTGATCTGAGTATTCCAGTGCGCTGCGTCGAATATTGTTGCCGACGTTATTGACCAAGATGTGCAGCTCGCACTTCAAGTCGCTCAATTGATCAAAAACTGCGGCCCGGCCTTCGCCATCACTGACGTCGGCGCTAATCACATCAATACGAATGCGTTCTTGGGCTGCTGATTCACTTTCTCTGAGGTCTCTTTCAGATATCTCACTAGCAATAGCCTCAAGTGCATCTTCGTCGCGCCCCACCAACACCAAATTAGCGCCCAACGCGGCAAATTCGATTGCGCAGGCACGCCCTATGCCTCGGCTAGCGCCCGTGATTAAAGCCGTTTGTCCACTTAAGCGCCAACGCGACATGGCCTTACTGCACCCGCTTGACGGAAAATGATAGGTTGTTGTCGAGAAATTGCAGCCGCCAGCGCCCCAAAATAGCCGGTTTTATCCGCACTCTTCGGTCATGCAATTTGCGATCAAAGGTTGCTCGGTCAGTTTGCTGCCAGACTTGCCCATTCGCTAAGGTTATTTGAGTGGCACCGAATAAGCCTTTAAAAGAATCAGTGACCTCAGTTTCTATCGTCGTGCGCTCAGAATCTGCAGGCGCTGGGCGCCAGTCAGGCGAACTCTCGGTTGCCGCTACAGCAGGTTTTGACGTCACACTTTCAGCCAGCGGAGCTGATCGCGCAGGCGTTGCATCAATAAGCCGCTGTAGTGCGTCCAGTTCTGCACTCTCAAGTTTCGATAGCCCAGCGGCTTTAAACTGCGCCTCTGACAAATCTTTGCGTAGGTCAAGCGCTTGGGCTGAGTCTAAAATTAGACACAGCGCGCAAGCAGCGCTGCCTATCTGTGCGAATCTTCTCAATATATCCTGAACCACCATCTTCATACTCCTTAAATTTGAGATTATCTAACCCCGACTTAACACCCTATGCAGCTTACCGCACCTATACTTTTCCGTCAGTAATCTGTGAAGTTATTGAAATCAGTGACTTGCAGTTAAACCCTATTTTTTTGCTGTGCAAGTATTCACAACTACGCCCCGATAGTGTAGGCTTAACCCCAATTAGCCAAGTTGGCTTGTGTCCCTTTTCCGTTAGCTAGGTTTGTTTTGCCAACTCAAAACAAATAACCAAAACTTGTTTTGCGTGAGCAAAGCGAATAACAAAAAACTTCTTTGCTGAGCCAAGCATCTATGAAGCTTCGTCAAATGAGTCCAATTCAAATGAGTCCAATTCAAATGAACCCAAGCATCAAATCGAATTCCGTTCTGCGCAACTGTCTAATCAGTGCTGCGATTGTGTTGTCCGTATCTGCGCAGGCGCAAAATCGTCCGGTACGCTTAAGTATCAACAATTCTTCAACCGTTGCGTTTCAGTCCGATGTTACCGGGGCAAACGACAATGGCCGTTCCATAGCCTATTTTGCCGGTAATGTGGCTGGTCAAGCGAATCGTCGAGTGATGCAGCTGCGCGTTGCGGATCCCGTGCTGTGCGCCGACTTCAACACAAATCAGTCTGATTCAGTGGTTCGGCTCAGGTTGGTTGATGCGAATCAAATGTTTGTCGATGGTGGTGATGGTCGTGGTTTTCGTGGGCTATCGCCATTTTTCAACGAAACGGGTGGTATTCGATTCATAATTGATCCTGCTGATTCAAACAAGCGAATTTTAAATGTCAGCACAGAATTAAATTTGAAATGCGTCGTGTTTCCAGGCGGCGCCTTACCAGAAGTTCAACCCAGTGCATCTTCGAAGGACGCACCTGAAGCTTTTGGCGACTTTTCAGATGGCTTTGAAGCGGTTGGCACCGATTTAAAAACCACAATTAGTCTGCCTGCCCAAACACTTGTCAATGGGGTGACAGAGTACACCATCCGCGTCGATAACTTTGGACCTGGCACCGCAAGGAATGTGCAGGTGCGCGACTTTTTCATTAACCCGATTTCTGGACAGTTGAACGGTACTTGGACCTGTGCCAGAGAAGGCGGGGCAACATGTAGTGAGCCAAGTGGCGACAGTTACATTTATCAATCCGGTGCAACCTTGCCATCGGGTTCCGCACTCGTGTTTACTGTACGCCGTGTATTGCGCAACACAGAAGGTACCTTTCGAGTGCAAGCAGCAGCGTTTTCGCAGCCAAGCGAAAATGAAACCAATAACGCCGACAATGCGGTTGCATCCAATCCAATCCAAGCGGTTACCAATATCGCGCCTACCATTGGCGGATTGCTGACACGGATTATTGATGAAGACACCAACACGGGCGATTTGGCGTTTACCGTGGCTGATCCAGATAACACCGGGCCATTAAACGTTACGGCAGTTGTACGCGGTGACTCTGTCCAGACTCCAAACCCATTAATTAATAACTCTGGAATCTCGCTTGCAACCGTCAATCTTAACAATCGCACGATTCGTTTGACGCCCAACGCAAATGCTTTCGGTTTTGCAATTATTGATATCACGGTCAGTGACGGGATAACTTCGATCACCCAGGGTTTTAGCCTGCAGGTTAACGCCGTGAATGACGCGCCGAGCTTTATTTTTTCGCCGAATTGCCCAGCGGACTTAGGAATGCAGTTCACCCCGGAAAATGGTTCGACGCCCGCGACAATGACCTTTCCTGTTGGCACTAAAGGAAATTATGTGTGTACAGCCGCTTTGCTAGTGAATTTCGGCCCTTTTGAAAACGCACAAAACATTTTAGCGATTGCTGATCTGGAAGTTGTCGAAGCTGCCAATATTCTTCTTGGGACGGGTGCAAACGCCGTCAATTTGCAGCTGGGTGGCGCTACCGCGTCATTGGGTTTTGGACTTCTAGGCAATAGCGGCAGCGCAGACATTAAATTCCGTATTCGAGACAATGGCGGTAGTGCTAACGGCGGCATTGATCTATCGCCCTTAAAAACGCTACGAATTCGGGTGCCAAGTGCGCGACCGACTATGAGCATAATTGCCCCGCAAAATTCGCTTGAAGATGTGGCAGTCGGGCCGATTGGTTTTACGGTTAATGACACTGACACGCCGTTGGCAAATTTGGTGTTGTCCTCCAGTTCCAGTAACACCTTGCTTATCGACAGCGCTGGCATTGTCTTTGGCGGCAGTGGCAACAACAGAACCCTGCTGTTAACGCCGAAATTAGATCAGTTTGGCAGCGCAACGATTACCGTTAACCTGACCGACGGCGATGAGACCGCTACACAGTCGTTTTTATACACCGTAACGTCTGTTAACGACGCGCCTGTGTTTAATGTAAGGACGATCAATCTAGCAAGCAACGCATCTTTAAAACAAAGCGTGTTGGTAGCCACGGGAATGGGTTCAGGTGGTGGGCTTGATGAGCAAGGGCAAGTGTTAGCGTGGCGGCCAATGCTCACTCACACGCCTAGTGGTACTGGCAATATTTTAAATAGTGTGTTGCCAATCATGAGCACAAACGCTGCGCCCACAAGTACAGCCAATATGGTATTTGACTTGCGTGATGCAGGGGGTGGATTGCCAGCTCCAGGCTTTATTTGCCTCAAGGCGCGCCTTTTTG
Source organism: Rhodanobacteraceae bacterium (assembly GCA_043754435.1). Lineage (GTDB taxonomy): Bacteria > Pseudomonadota > Gammaproteobacteria > Xanthomonadales > SZUA-5 > JANNYA01. The sequence continues at coordinate 3,275 of JAYUUS010000222.1, read as the reverse complement.
ACAATGGCGCGCCAAGCATAACAACCACCAAAATTGTTCGTATCGTGGTGGGTACTGATCTCTATCCCGCTTGCGATCCTTGAGTGGAAAATTGACAATGCGTAATACACTGATCGCCGGTAACTGGAAAATGAATCTGACCGGCGTTCAGATTGAGGTTTTGGTGAAGGTAATTTCGAGTCAGCATTGGCCGGTCAATGTGGATGTGCTTTTACTGCCTGCCTTCCCGTATCTGGCGAAGGTAAAAGCCCTACTGCAGGGCAGCTCACTCAAGCTCGGTGCGCAGAATCTCTGCGCGCAAGAGTCAGGGGCATACACCGGTGAAGTGGCTGCTGAAATGCTGCGTGATGTGGGCTGTGAGTATGTTTTGGTAGGGCATTCAGAACGACGTGCGCTGTTTGCTGAATCAGACAAGATCGTTGCAGAAAAATTCAGCCGCGCAGTGGCGGGTGGCCTTAAACCCATTTTATGTGTGGGTGAAACACTGCCCGAGCGCGAATCAGGGCTAGCTTTTAGCGTCATCAAACGTCAACTTGATGTGGTTATTGACAAGTGCGGCATTGACTTATTTGCAAACGCGGCCTTAGCTTATGAGCCTGTCTGGGCAATAGGTACGGGCCGCACTGCAACGCCTGAACAAGCGCAAGAAGTGCATGCTTACTTGCGTAGTCAAATTGCAAAGCACAGTGCTAAGCTTGCGGGCCTGATTCAGATACTTTATGGCGGCAGCGTGAAAGGCGCAAATGCTAAAGAGCTTTTGAGTAGGGCTGATATCGATGGTGCACTTGTTGGCGGCGCATCATTGAAAGCCCCCGATTTTCAAGAAATTATCGCGGCAGCTTAGGGCTACTTATCCCTAAACGCAGCTTTTTATTTATATGTTTTGCCTTGGCAAAACTTCACCAACAACTTTTCTGGTAGCGCAATATGAAATGGGCTGAACTTCTTGTTCCGTTTTTCAACGTGATTTACGTGATCGTCGCCATTGTGATGATCGGTCTGATCCTGATGCAGAAGGGTGCAGGTGCCCAAGCGGGTTCAAGTTTCGGTGCTGGTGCATCCGGTACCGTTTTCGGCGCACGGGGTTCGGCCAATTTTTTGTCTCGCTCCACGTCGATTTGTGCGGCGATATTTTTCATTATTAGTATCGGCATGGGCATTTATGTTGCGCATGGCGGCCGTACCAAGTCTAATGCGCCGGGCGGTTTGATGAGTGAATTTGCAAAGCCTGCGCCAGTACCAGTTTCCGAACTTCCAGGCGCAAAGCCTCTATTGCCAGCAACCTCTCCAGTTCCTGCACCAGCGCTAGGCACTGTGCCAGTTGCCGCCCCAGCAGTACCGAATTCCGTCATACCACCCGCTGAAGCTCCTGCACCTGTTGTGGCTAAACCGGCTGGTACAACGCCAGAAAAATAGGTATATTAATTTCTAGTTTTTGTTTTGCTCTCGTGGTGGAATTGGTAGACACGCTACTTTGAGGTGGTAGTGGAGTAATCTGTGACGGTTCGAGTCCGTCCGAGAGCACCAAGTAAGGTATTCACAAGGATTCAGAAGCACTCAAAAGCCCTTAGTTTTCAACGACTTAGGGCTTTTTTTTGCCTGTCGTTTGAGTCATTCAGATTCAATTGAAGTCATAAGCACCCATGTTTGCAACGCATACCGAATAGGTTACTTTCAAAACACCCCGTTTTTGAAAGTATACGCTGAGCATGAAACTTAAAAAGCCACCCATCACGCTCCAGGCTCCAATGCTTGCCAAGTTACCCGTTGGAGCGCATCGCGATGGCACAACGACGCTTATGTTTATCGTCACACCGACAGCACGACTCTGGCGCGTGCGGTATTGCCTAGCTGGCAAAGAAAATTTGCTTTCACTGGGACAATACCCGGCCATTACATTGGCGAAAGCGCGCGAGCTTCACGCCAGTGCGCTTGAGCAAATCGCTTTAGGCGTCAAACCAGTGTCACCTAAGCAACGTGCTATGACCACGCGACGCGCAAAGCAGGCCGTTTCTAAAGCCGATCAAGCGGCGGCGGCGTCAACCGTAGGGGCATTGTTCCGGGAATGGCTAACCCGTAACCGCAATGTCTGGAGTCCTGCCACGACGCTGAAGTTTGAGAAAATCACGCGGCGGCATGTTTACCCCATGTTTGAGCCGGTCCAGATAACAGCCGTAACACCGCAATTACTGATGGCGCACCTAGATAAGATTGTTGCCGCTGGCTTGTACGAAACGGCGGTAAGAGTTCGCACCTATTTCAGTCAGGTGTTTAGATTCGCAATCGTGACCGGGCGCGCCCAAGTTGACCATGCGCATCCACTGCGCGGCCTGTATAGCGTGCCTGACCGCGAGCATCAGTTGACCGTTCCGCCTGCGCAAATCGGCGAGCTTATCCTAGGGATTCGCGACTATGGCGGCGAACCACGGGTTAGGCTGGCGCTTGAGTTCTTGCTGTTGACCGCCGTTAGAACCATCGAAGTACGCGGCGCGGTTTGGGAGGAGTTCGACCTGGAACGCGGGCTTTGGACCATACCGGCGGCGCGCATGAAAATGCGGCGGGATCACGTCGTTCCGCTCAGTTCCAGATGCTTAGATATTCTGAGCGAAGCGCGCCCGCATAGCGGCCGTTCTGCGTTTGTGTTTCCAGGCCAAAAGGAACGGAAAACGCTTTCAGAAAACACGCTAAGCATTGCTTTGCGGCGCATTGGCTTTGATGGCAGATGCACACCGCACGGCTTTAGGGCGCTCTTTTCCACGACGCTTAACGAGCTTGGCAGGCAATACGACACCATCGAGGCAGCGCTCGCACACACCGATTCAAACGCGATCCGCGCGGCATACAACCGGAGCACTTACCTGGAGCAAAGGCGCGTGCTTATGAGCGAATGGGCAACGATTGTTGAGCTATCCGCGCGCGGCGTGACTTGGGAGCGCATCCGCATTGCATCCGAGGCAGGCCGTCCGCTGGAATCGCTGCAGCGCTTGCTATGAGTTCGACCGAGGCGCGCGGCTATCGCGTCAAACTGAAAAGTTGGTGCCAGCGTCTAGAACACGCTGGCACCGATCCATAAACCCACAAGGAAGCAAGAAAATGGACGCAGAGAATACCACCGCCAACACCGAGATTCAGCCATCCGCTAAGGCTGAGCCAGACTTTGAGAAAGAGTTCAGCAAGTACGCGCGCACGGCAAAATTTGACGCTGAGTACGCAGCGCTCGAAGCATTGCCATTCATCGCTAAACGCAGCCAGCATTCACGAGATTACTGGGCACC
>JAYUUS010000221.1:0-3213 GCA_043754435.1 Rhodanobacteraceae bacterium | reverse complement strand
AACTGCGTGCCGCTGGCGCTTAAGACTTCTTCCTTGAGCAGCTTGCCTTCGTTTTTATAGAATACTGTGCCGAAGGTAAAACGGGTTTGCTCGCCATTGGGCATGGTGAGCGTGGCAAGTTTGGTGGTGTTAAATGGACTTTGCGCGCCAAAAGCCAACGTCCAAGTCAGCGGGGATAAACCGGGGCCTGAAATGGTTTTTCGTGCCAAGGCGTAAGTGTCGAACTGTTTTGCAACGCCCTGAACTATATTGCCACTATCATTGGTACAGACGGGCGTCACCGCGTTGCGAGCATGGCGCGTGGTGTCAAATTCAAAGAAGCCGACGGCACCGCTAGGGTGCGTCATCGTATAATTTTCGCGTTTCACCGTATAAGGCTGCGGCCCACAGTTTGGTATTGCATCTGGGTCATAATTGAAAACCAATACTGTGGTGTCATAGCCCCATTTGCTCGCGTCCGGCAAAATAACTTCTGAAAGCCGCCTAGAACCCGTGTAGTTGTATTCCCAAGTTCTGCCGTGTGCGCGCGCATAATGCAGCGTGCCGGTTGTCGGGTAATACTCAAGCGTGATTTTACGGCCATCGTTGGCTTCAATTTTTTGCAGCTGCCCGCCGACATAATCGTAGGTTACCCAGTTGCCAAAGCGATCTTCAACACGAGTGGCGTAAAGCCGAATTTCGTCGCGCTCCAAGATAAAACCAACATAATTAGAGCCAAATAGTTTCGTGCGTGCCAGATACGACACGGGGCGCTTTGCCATCCAGTTGAGTGTGTATCGACTACCATCCGGTGCCAGCGCTAAAAACCCCTCACCCGCATCACCACTCGCTAGGGTCGTCAAGCAGCGCAACTGCCAGTGATTTAGTGTCGTCCATGGATAGTTTTGACCGTCGGTAGGCAAAAGCGTGTTTTCTGCGCTGCGTACCAATAATAATTGGTCACCTTGACCGGGCACAGAAAGTGAATTCCCCGCCCAGTAGTCTTCGCCAATAAACCTTTGGCCTGCTGCCGGCGTACCCGTGGTGTTCGCAGTCGCAGGCGCGCTCGGTGGATTTAGATCATTCGGGTGGGACGAACAGCGCGCATTTGGATTCGGGCCGCTCACTTGCCAGCCCAGAACCTTTGAAAAGACGCCGTGTAAGTGCGGCGCTTCCAACTCCCATTCGCCCAAAAGCCCAGGCGCGGTTGGCCCACGCACTTCTGTCGCCGAGTGCGTACGTGTTAAGCGCACCGGTAAGGCACTATTACCCGGCAAATCAATGTCGGTAACGCTAAAAGTGGTGGCGCCAGAGTAGTAATTGGTGGAGTCGCCAAACAAGCTGTCGCCGAGCGGCGCGATTGCCTCCGCAGCGCTCACTCGCGTCATGCGGTCGTATTTTTCGTCGTTAGGACTTTCCGACAGAACTTGCGAAGGGATTTCAACGGTGGTCGGCGTCGCTTGGGAAAAAGCATTTCCCAGCCAGAAAAGGCTGCCTAAAAAACAGAACGCTAGTTTTGCACGCTTTAGAAAATGTCGCGGAATTATGGAATTTTGCTCAAGCGGTGAGCGGTGAGCGGTGAGCGGTGAGCGGACAAAGGTCATAAATCGCCTAAAACTGTAAAAATTTGGCAAAGTCTAGTCGCGTTTCAGCGTTATAAACAAGTCTATTTTTATTTCATATTCAGATTAAAGTCGGCCATTTGGCCTGCTTTTATAAGCAATAAAGCACAAATATTTTACTAAAAATGTAGTTAATGCGTCAAAAAAAGCATATTAATGCTAGCCGCCCCTGTTCTGAGCTCGAGGGGTCAATGCTGCTCGGTCCTTTGTTATTCTCCAATGGATTCGAGAGCGCGCCGTGAAGAAGTTTATTGACGTTGCGCTTCGCCAGATACATAGAGCTACCTTGTGCCGAAGCGCCAATCAGGAAAAAGCCTAACGAAGTTTCTTAAAAGCCAGGTGCCCACACGGCCAATATGACATAACACCTATCGCGCGCCCTCCACTCGCCCCATGCCCAGCCAGCACGGCAAGGCTGCGCCCGGTTTTATCGGGGCTTTTAATCGACTTGAAGTGTACGGTAATGAGCCGTACAATATTTTGAGCGAGGAAAACAACACCATGACTACATCTACCGCCCGCCTTGAAGCGCGGATTAGCCCGGATCTACATTCGATGCTCAAGCGTGCCGCCGAAGTTCAAGGGCGCACCGTAACCGATTTTGTCGTAACTGCAGTCCAGGACGCTGCGCAACGCGTGATCGAGCAAGCCGAGATAGTCCGCCTCTCGTTGGCCGATCAGCGGTGCTTTGCGCAAGCATTGCTTGCGCCGCCGCAATTGTCACCGGCATTGGAACGTGCGTTTGTGCGTCGTAGCAAGCTTTTACGTACTGAATGATTGAAGCGCCTTTCCAGCTTGCGAGGCTTGATGTAGCGCACGACCGAAGCAGTTTCGACAGTGGTTCAGAACCGCTGAATCGTTATTTGCGCGAACAGGTCACCCAGGACGTTCGCCGTCGCGTAGCCGCATGTTTTGTTGCGTTGACGCAAAACCAGAGAATCGCAGGCTACTACACACTGGCATCTGCGAGCCTCCTGATGGCCGATCTTCCGGCGAGCATGAGCAAAAAATTGCCGCGCTACCCAACAGTGCCGGCAGTGCGTATGGGCCGTTTGGCGGTCGATCAGTCATTTAAGGGACAGGGCCTTGGTGGCGCATTGCTGGCCGATGCGCTCGCCCGTGCTGCACGGTCAGAAATTGCGGCCTATGCCCTATTGGTAGACGCTAAAGACAAGGTGGTTGCGGCCTTCTATCGGCATAACGGCTTTATTGAATTACCTGATTCGCCGCGCAGCCTGTTTTTGCCGCTGGCCAATATCTTGCCAACTTTGAAGACGCACTAAAAAATCGGCGATGTTATTTCGACCAAGATTGCGCATGCCCTTTAGCAATACAGGGGTTTAGGGAGCAATGGAACGCAAAACCGGGTTAAGGGGACTTGCCACTACGCTGCAGGAGGCGCGATACGGTTGCAGGGTGCACGTTGAACAGTCGAGCGGCATCTGCTGCTGACTTCTTGCCAGAACCCACAAGGTTCACGATCTCCTGTTGCTGATTCGCCTTGAGCTTGGGCCGACGACCTCCCACACGACCTTGTGTGCGGGCGATGTCCAGCCCACTCTGGGTGCGTTCGCGCAGCATGGCGCGCTCAAACTCGGCGAAGGTACCCACG
>JAYUUS010000220.1:0-29744 GCA_043754435.1 Rhodanobacteraceae bacterium | reverse complement strand
AACCGGCAAATCTGCGGCGGTTTCGGTGGCGCGAATGCCGCCGACGATATTGACGAACACGTCCTGATCGTAAATCGGCACACCACCGTGGCGATGCAACACCGCCAGCAGCATCGCCAGCCGATTGCCGTCAAACCCAACCGCAACCCGACGCGGATTGCCGAGCGAGCTTTGATCTACCAAAGCCTGCACTTCCACCAGCAGCGGCCGCGTGCCTTCGCGCGTAACCATCACTAATGAGCCGGAGCGCTGCTCAATCGGGCCGGATAGAAAAATCGCGGACGGGTTGCTGACTTCTTTCAAACCCTTGTCGGTCATCGCAAAAACGCCGACTTCATTCACCGCGCCGAAGCGGTTTTTAAAGGCGCGGATCACGCGATAGCGATTGCCGACTTCACCTTCAAAATACAGCACCGCATCGACAATGTGCTCCAACACGCGCGGCCCGGCAATGCCGCCTTCTTTAGTGACGTGCCCGACTAAAAATACCGCCGTGTCGCTCTGTTTCGCGTATTGCGTCAAACGCGCCGCGCACTCGCGCACCTGTGCCACCGAACCCGGCGCGCTGGCTAAATCACTCAAATGCAGGGTTTGGATCGAATCGGCGACCAAGACTTGCGGGCGCTCTAATTGCGCGGTGGCAATCACGGTTTCCAGCGCGGTTTCGGTCAGCACCCGAATACCAGCGGTCGGTAAATCCAGGCGCTCGGCGCGGCCTTTAATTTGCGACACCGATTCCTCACCGCTGACATACAGCACCCGCACCTTCTTTGCCGCCAACAGCGCCAAAGTTTGCAGCAAAAGCGTTGATTTACCAATACCCGGGTCGCCGCCAATCAAAACAACGGAACCGGTGACCAAGCCACCGCCAAGCACGCGATCTAATTCGCCCGAGCAAGTCGATAAACGCGTGTCATTTTGCCGCTGCACGTTCGCTAGGTCGGCAACATTGGCGCTGGCACTGCCGGTATATCCAGCGCGCAGTCGAGCGCTTATCGGTGGTGCCGCGACTGTCTCTTCCAAAGTATTCCACGCCTGGCAATCTGGGCACTGCCCGACCCAACGTGGGCTGATGCCGCCGCATTCACGGCAGACGTAGCTGGATTTAATTTTTGCCATGAATGCTTCAGTCAATGTTGGTGAGGATGTATTGCCAGGACAAATCAGGTTTACCCAGACTTTTAATTGAGCATGACTTCAACGCAATAAACGCTGTTGCAGCACGCTCTGCATGTCACGCTTTGAATGTGCGACCACAACGACAAATACCTGCGCGTCACGCAACTGATAAATCAATCGGTACGGTTTCACAACAAGCTGGCGATAGTGCTGCATGCCAAGTTCCGCAAGTTCTGGCACCACTGCACCCCGCCCTGTATGCCGGTCCAAACTCAATACTGCGCGCTCAAGCTCAGTCAGAAAGATCTCGGCATGTGCCACGGAATCGTGTGTGGCAATAAAAGCGAAAATATCTTGCAGGTCTCGTTTGGCGTCCTGAGTAATAACAACTGCTGGCATCGCCTAGGCTGCTGCCACTGCCAGCGATGCACGAACGCGTTTGAAAACCTGAACCGCAGGCGAAAATGCACCGCTCTCGATCTGCGCCTGCCCAAGCGCCAGGATTTTTAACAGCGCTAATGTTTCCTGCGTCTGCTCAAAACTGGCTAAATCCTGCAAAACGGCTTTGGCTTCGCCGTTCTGCGTAATCACCAGCGGTGGCGCACCCGCGCCCAATGCTTTAAGGATCTCAGCTGCATTAGATTTTAGATAGCTCAGTGGTTTGACTTGTTGTGCGAGTTGCATAGCTTTGCTCCAGACCGAATTAAGTTCGATATCGGACTAGGCTAACAGTTTGGCGCTTGCTTTGAAATATTTTGAACTTGAATTTCTAAATATTCATTGCTTAAGCACGCTCTGGAAACCATGCCTGTGTAATATCTGCGGATTGCTCCGCATTTTAATAAGAAACCTCAATGATCAAATCCCGCGCCGCCGTTGCCTTTGAAAAAGCCAAACCCTTAATCCTAGTCGAGCTTGACGTCGCCGAACCCAAAGCCGGCGAAGTCTTGGTGCGTATCGTTGCTACCGGCGTTTGCCACACCGATGCCTACACACTCTCAGGCGCGGACCCGGAAGGCTTGTTTCCGACGGTGCTAGGGCATGAAGGTGCGGGCATTGTGCAAGCGATTGGTGCGGGCGTAACCTCGGTTGCCGTCGGCGATCATGTAATTCCGCTCTACACGCCCGAATGTGGTGCCTGCAAATTCTGCAAAAGCGGCAAAACCAATCTGTGCCAAGCGATCCGCGCAACCCAAGGCAAAGGCTTAATGCCCGATGGCACCAGCCGCTTTTCGCTCGATGGAAAGCCTATTTTTCACTACATGGGCACTTCCACTTTTTCCGAATACACCGTGCTGCCAGAAATCAGCTTAGCGAAAATTAGCGAGTCGGCACCACTGGAAAAGGTGTGCTTGCTAGGCTGCGGCGTGACCACCGGCATCGGCGCGGTGATGAATACCGCAAAAGTCACACCCGGCTCGACCGTGGCGATTTTTGGCTTAGGCGGCATTGGCTTGTCCGCCGTGATCGGTGCGGTGATGGCAAAAGCCAGCCGCATTATTGGCATTGATACCAACTCAAGCAAATTCGAGATCGCCAAACAACTCGGCGCCACCGAATGCATCAACCCGAAAGATTTTGACCGCCCAATTGAGCAAGTGATCGTGGATTTAACAGACGGCGGCGTGGACTACTCGTTCGAGTGCATCGGCAATGTGCACGTGATGCGCCAAGCCTTAGAGTGCTGCCACAAAGGTTGGGGCGAATCGACCATTATCGGCGTCGCTGGTGCCGGACAAGAAATTGCCACCCGCCCCTTCCAGCTTGTCACCGGGCGCGTCTGGCGCGGCAGCGCATTTGGTGGCGTTAAAGGCCGCACGGAACTTCCCGGCTATGTCGAACGCGCCGAACGCGGCGAAATCCCGCTCGATACCTTTATCACCCACACAATGGGCTTAGAGCAAATCAATCACGCCTTTGATTTAATGCATGAAGGCAAGTCGATTCGCACGGTAATTCATTTTTAGTAGTGGCCACGCGTCTGGGCGTAATGCTCAGGCCGCCCAAAAATTCTAAACAACTGATTTTTAAAGAAAAATAAGTTTTCCACAAAAGCTGTGGATAACTCTGGGGATAATGCGTTTAAAGCCGCGCGAAAGTACCGCACAGCATACCTGTCAAGCCCCAATTTCTTAGTTTGATTAAAACTTAGCCAATATTTTAAGTCATTGATTTTTATGGATTATTTGTTTGCGCGTGGGCACATGTGACCGACATACGAAATAATTATTGCAGGGCTAGCGAGGCAAATCAAAAATGTGCAAAACCATTTTAGACATAGGCCTCATTCCTACCAAAAACCTGCGGGAATGACGAAGATTAGCCATGCAGCCCACACTCCCGCTTCAACCCAAAAAACCGCGCATCTTCGGGGCGCATCCCGGGTTGCAGGGGTGCCGTCAGATAGCGATCACCAATCGAGACATAGCCTTGCTCCCACAGCGGGTGGTAGGGCAAGTCGTGTTGCGACAAATAGCGGCCGACGTCGCGATCGGTCCAGTCGGCGATGCAGTGCAGCTTTAGGCGGCCATTTTTATTTTGCAAAAATTGCACGCTGCTGCGGGAATCCGACTGCACACGGCGCAGGCCCGCGATCCAGGTACTGACTTTTTCTTGGCACAACACGCGCTGCATTGGCTCCACTTTGTGGGCGTGGTTGTAGCGGCCAATCGCATCAACGCCCGCTTCTTGTAATTTTGCCACCTGCGCTTCGTCCCAACGCTGCGCACTTAAAGGCTCGGCGCGGCGCACATTGAGATTCAAGCGCGCGGTCAGCGCATCGGCGAAATCATAGGTTTCGGGGAACAAAAAGCCGGTATCGACAAAGATCACCGGAATGCCCGGTGCGACTTGATTGCTCATGTGCAATAAAACCGCCGACTGCGCGCCAAAGCTGCTGGAGATCGCATGCGTGGCGGGCAAATATTGCAGCGCCCACTCGATGCGCGCCTGCGCCGTTTGCGTCGCCAGATAGGCGTTGACTTCAGCTAAATTTTCGACCAGGACTCCGGCGTGGGCGCAGCCCGCAGTGGCTTCAATTTGCTGCAATTGCGGTTTAACAAGGTTTGTATGGCTGGTCATAACAGGACTCGGGCTGAAATTTCACGGGTTTTGGCGGCAACGATGCCGGTTCGGGCGCAGAAGTCGCCGAAGCGTTCGGCTGGGGTTTGCTCTTTGGCATAGCGAAGCAATAGCGGCGCTAGCGCGGCCAGAATTTCTGGCTCCGCCAAATTTTCCTTATAGATCTGATTCAATCGGGTACCGAGATGGTCGCCACCCAACATCAAGTTGTAGCGCCCAGGGGCTTTGCCGACTAACGCAATTTCACTGGCATAAGGCCTAGAACAGCCATTCGGGCAGCCGCTAATGCGTATTTGTAACGGCGTATCAGCAAGCTCAACTTGAGTCAGCAAAGCCTGCAATTTCCCGGCAAATTCAGGCAGATAGCGCTCAGCTTCCGCCATCGCCAAGCCACAAGTGGGCAAGGCAACGCAGGCCATCGCGTGCGCTAACACGCTGCCCGCCTCGATATAAGTCGCTAGGCTAAATTTGCGCAAAATGTAATCGACTTCTAAGCGCAAACTGGGCGCAATATTGGCAATCAGCAAGTTTTGATTCGGCGTCAGGCGTATTTGGGTCGCGCCGCCCGAGTCAACCAAAAGGGCTGCCAGCGTGCGCATACCGGTCAAGCGCAGGCTGTCGCCAGCGTCATCAATGCGCCCGGCAATAATGCGCAAGCCTAAATGCAGCGTGTCGCCCTCGCCTTTGAGCCAGCCAAACTGATCGCCGCTGCCAATAAATTGCGCTGCCGCTGGCGGCGCAAACTGTACGCCGCTGCGCGCTTGAACCTCAGCTTTAAACCACTCAATGCCGCGATCCTCAATGGTGTATTTCAGCCGCGCGCGCTTACGCACCTCGCGGTTGCCAAAATCGCGCTGGGTGGTAATTACTGCAATCGCCACCGCTTCAACATCGCTTGGCGCGATAAAGCCGAGCGTATCGGCCAAACGCGGGAAGGTTTCGGCGTCATTGTGGCTGGCACCCATGCCACCGCCGACGGTCACGTTGTAGCCTACTAGTTCGTCAACGCCGTGCGCATTCGTTGCAATAATGGCAATAAAACCAAGGTCTTGCGTGTAAACGTCAACGTCATTCACCGGCGGCACAACAAAACCAATCTTGAACTTGCGCGGCAAGTAGCTTTTGCCGTAGATCGGGTCGGACGCGGGTTCGGCGTCTGGGTCTGTACCTGCCACGCGCTCCTCATCCAGCCAAATTTCATAGTAAGCGCGCGTGTTCGGCAATAGGCGTTCGGACAGTTTCGCGCCCGCTGCGTAAACCTTCGCGTGGATTTTTGACTGCGCCGGGTTCACCCCAACCGCAACATTGCGATTGACATCGCCACACGCGGCCAAAGTGTCCATCAGGGTCGCATTGATCGCCTGCATGGTGGCTTTTAATTCGGTTTTAATCACGCCGTGAAACTGCAGCGCTTGGCGTGAGGTAATTCGCAAACCGCGTGCGGCAAATCGGGTCGCAATCGAGTCCAGCTGCAACCACTGCTTAGGCGTCACCACGCCACCCGGCGTGCGGGTACGAATCATGAAACTAAATTCCGGCTCCAACTTCGCCAAACGGCGTTCTTCACGCACATCGCGGTCGTCTTGCTGATAGCTGCCGTGATACTTAATCACGGTTTGATCCGATTCGCGCAGTGCGCCGGTAACTTGATCGTGCAGACTTTGCTGAATCTCACCACGCAGCTGGCCACTGGCTTGCTTAATCTTTTCGACGGGATTTGTAGAACTGGACATTAATAGACATCCCGCTGATAGCGATTTTGCTGCTGCAGCTGCGCGAAATAATCCGCCACGCCGTCCTGATCCAAGCGTTTTTCTTGCGCCACAATGCTGCGTAAAGCGGCGTCTACATCTTTCGCCATATGCGTTGCATCGCCACACACGTAGAGATAAGCACCATTTTCCAGCCAGCGAAACAGTTCTTTCGCCTGCTCAACAATGCGGTGCTGCACGTAAACCTTAGTCGCGCCATCGCGGGAGAACGCCAAGTCCAGCCGTGCCAAGCTTCCGGCTTTTAGCGCCTGCTGCCATTCCAGCTGATACAAAAAATCTTCGCGAAAATGGGGGTTGCCGAAAAACAACCAGTTGCGGCCGGTCGCTGCGGTTTCAACGCGCTCTTGCACAAATGCGCGAAAGGGTGCAACGCCGGTGCCAGGGCCAATCATAATCACGTCTTTACTGCGATCCGCGGGAAGCCGAAAGCGCTCGTTCGTTTCGATGAAAACCGAGACATCAGCGCCTTCCTGCGCGTTGGCCAAGGTATGCGAGGCAACGCCATAGCGCGAAGTGCCATTCAGCGCATAGGCAACGTGCGCTACCGTCAAATGCACCTCGGTCCCGACTTGCGATGCCGCCGAGGCAATCGAATACAGTCTAGGCGCTAACGGGCGCAACAGCGGCAATAGTTCTGCGGGCTGCCAACTGTGCGCACTAATCGATGGATAGCGCACCAGCAAATCAATAAAATGCGTGTGGGTTAGGAACTCATGCAGTTGCTCCGCTTGCTCGGGCTGAATGAGGGCAAGTAAAGTGGCCTCATTACTGCGTTCGGCATGCGCCTGCACCAAGGCACGACTGAGCTTAGCGATATCGCGCTCATGGCTGAGCCAGCGGCCAGCGGTGTGGGTTTTGGCGGCAATGCTCACTTGGCTATCCGGTGCCCAATGCAGCGCGGCCAAGAGCGCTTGCACCGCGTTAGGGTCATTTTCGGCGTATACGCCCAAGGAATCGCCGGGGCTGTAAGCCAAGCCTGAGCCTTCTAAGGACAGCTCAATATGACGCACATCTTTGCTGCTGGCGCGCGTGGTAATGCGTTGATTTTGTAGCACTTTTGCCGGAAACGGACGTTCTTTGCTGTACAAAGCCGGGGCAACGCGTGCGGCGGCGCGCACCGGCAAAAACGATACCGAGGATGCGGGCGGCGTTGACTTAAACCGCAGCTTGGCATCCTGCAGCGCTGCGGCTAACCAAGGTGCTGTGACGAGCTCGATTTCCACATCCGCATCAGCGCGTGGATGTAAGCGCTGTGCGCCCAATTCCTCCAAGCGGGCATCCAAAGCTTTGGCGACTGAACAAAATTTCGGATAGCTCGAATCGCCCAAGCCCAGCACGGCAAAATGCAGATGCGCCAAATTCGGTGCGCGTCGGCCTAATACATGCTCAACCAAGGCGCGCGAATCTTCTGGCGGGTCGCCGTCGCCCTGCGTGCTAATCACCAAATACAGCGTTTTTTCAGTCTTAAGATCCTTCAGCGGATACGCATCGCTGCGCAAAACCCGCGCCTGAATGCCAGTGGCCTGCAATTGCTCAAAAAAGGTGATCGCAATCTGCTTGGCATTGCCGGTTTGCGTGCCGTAAACGATGGTGGCGGTGTGGGCCTGGGACGCCCCTGGTGAAACATGAGGCTCTGCAACCGCATCGTGAATGTGGAAACTTTGCGCGGCTTTTTGCAAGGCTTGTGCGCTCGCGGCGGCATAGCCAGAGATCCACCAGTAGCCAGCAGCGTCCAAACCCTCACAAAGCTGCGCCAATAGCGCGCTGCGCTCAAGCGACAGCGGGATTAAAGCGGCATTGGAAGAAGTATTTGGCATCAGATCAATCTATACGGGCTTGAGCTTACAAATTAGTCCGACGACACCGCGCACGCCAAGCATGTTTGGCGATACTGATATTCTGTTTAGTTATTTCAGAATCGTGAAGCAACTCTTGCAAGCTTTAGCTCAAGATTTTTAGAGTTATCGCTATGACGCACGCCACAAGAATTGAAACCGCAAAATTTGAAACCTCTGTCTGGGACGAAGCACGTAGCGACGACAGCCGCAGTGATGACGTGCGCACTGATACGGGGCGGTCATCCAAAGCTAGGCCACAAGGCGCTAAGCTGAGGCCGTCAAATACCTATGAAGCCCGCACTAATGAAACAAGACCCCAAGCAATGAGTGCCGCATTTACACAACCACGCGTCGCGGCTAACGATACGGCAAGCGCGAAACCTAAACCTAAGCCAGCGCGCTCGCACTTGGACTGGCTGGAGTCGCAAAGCATCGAAATTATGCGGGAAGTGGCGGCTGAATTCGCTAACCCAGTGTTGCTTTATTCCATTGGTAAAGACAGCGGGGTACTGCTGCATTTGCTGATTAAAGCGTTTTATCCAGCGAAGCCACCGATGCCTTTGCAACACATTGATACCGGCTGGAAGTTCAAGGCGATGTATCAGTTTCGCGATCAAATCGCGCAGAAATATGGCCTGGATTTACGCGTCCACAAAAATCCAGACGGCTTTGCGCGCGGTTTAAGCCCGATTGAGCACGGCGCAAAGGTATTCACGGACGTGATGAAAACGCAAGGCCTGCTGCAAGCTCTGAATATCGGCAAATTCGACGCCGCAATTGGCGGCGCGCGCCGGGACGAAGAAGCATCGCGCGCGAAAGAGCGGGTATTTTCATTCCGCTCAGCCAGCCACACATGGGATCCGAAAAACCAACGCCCAGAACTTTGGAACTTGTACAACACCCACATCCACAAAGGCGAAAGCGTGCGGGTGTTCCCACTCTCAAACTGGACCGAGCTGGATATTTGGCTCTATATCCAGCGCGAGAATATCCCGATGGTGCCGCTTTATTTTGCCGAAGAACGCCTCGTTGTCGAACGCGACGGCACGCTGATTATGCTGGACGATGAGCGATTTGTTTTGCGCGCCCGCGAAACGCCACGCCTGGAAAAAGTCCGCTTTAGAACGCTGGGCTGCTATCCATTGACCGGTGCGGTGCGCTCAAACGCCACCAATGTGTCGGAGATTATCGCCGAGATGCTGCAGTCCAGAAGCTCGGAACGCCAAGGCCGCTTAATTGATCACGACGCCAGCGCATCGATGGAAAAGAAAAAGCGCGAAGGGTATTTCTAATCTAGCAATCACTTAAACACACTAAACCTCGTCATTGCGAGCGCAGCGAAGCAATCCATTTTTATGGATTTATGGCGCGCTGAACAATGGATTGCCACGTCGCTGCACTCCTCGCAATGACGAGGAATAAGAAAATTACGGAGCCAAAACCATGTTGCATGAAGTTACCGAACGCAGCGAATTCGAGCGCTATGTCGAGGCGCACGAAAACAAGTCACTGTTACGCTTTATCACCTGCGGCAGCGTTGATGATGGCAAAAGCACCCTGATCGGCAGATTACTCTTTGAAACGCAAAGCCTGTACGACGATCAATTGGGCGCGCTGGAAAAAGATAGCCGCAAACACGGCACCCAAGGCGAAGCGATTGACTACGCCTTAGTCTTGGATGGTTTGCAGGCAGAGCGCGAACAGGGCATCACGATTGATGTTGCGTATCGCTTTTTTAGCACGCTCAAGCGCAAATTTATCGTCGCTGATTGCCCAGGGCACGAGCAATACACGCGCAATATGGCGACCGGCGCGTCCACTGCGGATTTGGCGATTGTGTTGGTTGACGCGCGCAAAGGTTTGCTCACGCAAACGCGGCGGCACAGCTTTATCTTGTCCCTTTTGGGCATTAATCAGGTGATTTTGGCGGTCAATAAAATGGACGCGGTTGACTATCAAGAACCAATTTTCCGGGACATTGAAGCGCAGTATTTGGTGCTTGCCAAAAGCTTAGGCATTAAAGCGGTCACCGCGATTCCACTTTCGGCGCTCGCGGGTGACAATCTCATTGAAGTCAGCGCAAAAACACCTTGGTATACAGGGGAAAGCTTGCTCAGCGCGCTGGAATCTGCGCCTGAACTAGCCGCTGAAACAACCCTGTCCTTTCGGCTTCCGGTGCAGTGGGTATGCCGCCCGAATCAAGATTTTCGCGGCTTTGCGGGCACCATTGCTGCCGGTGAAGTCAACGTGGGCGATCAAATCACCGTCAATTCCAGCGCGGCGCAGATTGCCGGACAAAAAGGTGCACTGCAGGCACAGGTCACTTCTATCGTACGTGGCACCGATAGCGTCGCGTCAGCGATTGCAGGCGATAGCATTGTGTTAACGCTGGATGGCGAAATTGATGTCAGCCGAGGCGATGTAATCTCAAGCCTGACACAAGCGCCTGTGCGCTCGGACCAATTCGACGCGCGCATTCTTTGGATGACCGAGCATCCACTCCAGCTCGGCCAATCCTTTTTACTCAAACTGGGCACCCGCACCGTCAATGCGCGGATTGAGCAAATCAAATATCTGATCGATATCGACACACAGACCCAACGCGACGCAAGCGCGCTTGAGCTGAACGACGTTGCCTTGTGCAAACTGCGCTTAGATCAAGTGATTTCCCTGGAGCGCTACAGCGAAAGCCGCACATTGGGCAGCTTCATTCTGATTGACCGCCACAACCACGCCACCGTGGCTGCAGGCACCGTCGTGGAGGCCAATTCCAGCAACAATGTGCGCTGGCAACCGATGCTCGTCAGCCATCAAGACCGCGTCCAACAAAAGCGCCAAACGCCTAAGTGCGTGTGGTTTACCGGCTTATCTGGCGCCGGAAAATCTACACTCGCCAGCGGCCTGGATCGCGCGCTAACCGATTCGGGTCAGCACGTCTATGTGTTGGACGGCGATAATTTGCGGCACGGCCTGACCCGCTACTTGGGTTTTAGCGATGCCGATCGCAAAGAAAACGTGCGTTTGGTGGCAGAGGTCGCCAAATTAATGGTGGATGCCGGCTTGATCGTGCTGGTCAGCCTGATTTCACCCTTCCGCGCCGACCGCGACGCCGCGCGCGCCCTGTTTGGGCCGGATCAGTTCATCGAAGTATTTGTCGATACGCAACTGGAAGTAGCGGAATCGCGCGACGTGAAAGGCCTTTATGCTAAAGCCAGAAGCGGCCAACTACGTGGCTTTACCGGCATTGATTCGCCCTATGAAAGCCCGCTCAAGCCAGAAGTGCACCTACAAACAGCAGGGCGCTCGCTGGATGATCTGCTGGCTGAGCTTTATCAGACGGTTTCGGGGGCGCGTTAGATGCGCTGATTGGTGATCAAAAATCCTAAAGTGGCATTACTGCGGCTCCCGAACGTTTTGGTTTTAAAAAGTAAACACGCTGCCCTCAAGCCCCCCGATCACCTCGTAACTTGGCCGTGCTTCGGCAATCGCCTCGCTGGTCAAAAGATCGAGCGCTAAATCGGTGTGATTGGGGTCGTGGTGAAATGAGACGAACTTCTTAACTTCACAAAGCGTACCAAAATGTAACGCCTGCGTGAGTGAACTGTGGCCCCAGCCGAGGTGACTAGGGTATTCAATGCTGCTGTACTGACTATCGTGAATCAATAAATCTGCGCCCAGCGCTAAATTAGCACCCGATGTCCAGGCGCGCGGCAGGCTCGGAAACGGGGTGGTGCCTAAGGCGGGTTCATGATCGGGCATATAGGTTAGTACTGCACCCAGCGCAGACTGAATGCGATAGCCAACCGTGGGGCCAGGATGGCAAATCATCTCAGCGCTGACGCGAAATTCACCAATATCCACATCTTTGCACGGCACGGTATGAAACGTTAAGCGACAGGGCAATTCGCTTAAATGCACGGGAAAAAGAGGCGGTGATAGATAGCGCATCAAGCGCTCTTTTAAACCCATGGTTGCACTCGCCGGGCCCCAAATATGCACATCAAATCCGGGCCGATAGAGCGGCGCAAAAAATCCTAAACCTTGTACATGATCCATATGTAAGTGGGTCAGCAAAATATCCACGCGCTGCACGCTAGAGGCTAGCGAAGCGCCTAAACGCCGAATCCCGGTGCCCGCATCCAACACTAAAACACCGCCGTTACGGCCAGTGATGCCGACACACGAGGTGTTACCGCCATAGCGCACCATTTCTGGGCCGGGTGTAGCGAGCGAGCCACGGGTGCCCCAAAGTTTTACGTGCATGCGCTTAAGCCTCCCAAAAGACGCTTTGTACGCCGAGAAATTCACCACCCTGGGCGATCAGCGGTACCGACGTCCAGTTGAGCAAACGCCAAGCACCGCCGCTGCCCACCCAAATAATGCGCGACACCGGTTTATGCTGGGTCAGCGCAATCACCAGAGGCCATTGATCGTTCGGAATCGGATTGCGCTCTTCGTCATTCACGGTAAATTGTGCGCCCCACTGCGCGGCGGGCATTTCGCCGGTTTCATCAAAACGCAAACCCAGCAGCGCTTCCGCAGGTTCGTTGCAATAAATAAGTGTGCCTTGGGGGTCAACCATAACAATCGGCATCGCCAAAGAACTTGCCAATTGGCGCGCTAAAATAAGCTGTATCGGCTTTTGGGTGGACATAAACAAGGCTCAAAGATCAACAAGTGACGCGGCAGTTTATCGTGTCCCTGCCCCTTGCAGTGTTGTTTAACGCGCGCATTACCTAAGCGCTGCAAAAAATTTTCAATACGCTTTGAAGAGGTTGTTTCAGCAGCGTACGTGACTAATTGTGAATTTTTAGACATCAAATACTGTGACGCAAGCGTTAACAAAAAAACAACATAAACTCAAAACGCCCTAGTCCTCGCGAGTCCAAACTTTCATGAAACAAAATCTAATGTTTTTAGCAGTGGCTGCAATTGTTGGCAGCGCGCTCCTTACCGTGCCAATGGCGGCCGATGCCGCAAAGCGCTCAAGCAAAGCTAGCACGCCCGCCGCGCCGAAAAGCCCGCACAAATTTAAAGCAGAAGTGGGGCTACAATTTCGCACCAATACCGACATTAAAGTAGCACCCTCATCCAGTGATTCATTCAATCTAGCGGATTTTTCTGATTTTGAAGAAGCCGAAGCCAAACTTGACGGCGATGATGAAGATGACGACGACAGCGACGACTTTGGCGATGACGATTTCGACGACGTGGGCATTGATGACGCGGAGCTCAGCCAAGAAGATTATGACTTAGCAGTCGATGACGACGACGGCGACGGTAATGAAGATGATCCAGATGACGACGGCATGGACGGCGGCGGCGGCAGCGACGCTAAACGCTATTATGCAAACGACGATCAGCTCGATAATTTAATCAACAGCGTTCTTGAAGCGAAATTGGCGACAAAATCGGATAAATTAAATCGCTGGTCCGCCAACATTGATTTCGGGCACAAATACGCTTTTGATGGCGATTTCGTGGTCTGGGGTTCAAGCTTTAAAGGCACGGGTGATTTTCACAACGGCAGAGATAATCTCGATAAAAGCAACTATGCCTTTTCGACTGGCCCAGAATTTATTTGGAAAGACTTGGGCTTTAAAATCAAACCCGTCATATCCTATTTGTCCGTGCACCAAAACGGCAACACGATCGTCAATACCTTCATTGGTTCGCTCGCTAGCTCCTATGATGTCAACAAGCAATTTAGTGTTGACGCGGTCTATAACTATCAAGACCGCGACGTACGCGACCCTAATTCACCAGACGCAATTGTGAACTCATTTACCATTGGTGGTGAGTTTACCGCAAGCAAAGTCGATATTTTTAAAGCGAAGTATTCGCCTAAAGTCGAAGATTCCTCGAAAGTCACCAAAAACAAAGATACAACAGGCTGGCAATTAAGCTACTCACGCAAACTACCAGAAGATTTCATCTTGGCTTTTGGCGTCAAGCAAGACTCGCTTAAATTCAAAAGGCTACCGGTGGTGCGTGAAGACGATATTCTGGCCTACACAGTCAATCTAGCAAAAGAGTGGACAAAGAACTTTGAAATGAGCCTCGCCTGGGAATCCCGCAGGCTGGATTCAAATATTAATACTAAAGATGCCACGAATAGAAGCGTGGTCGTAAGCGGAACTTATACGTTCTAAGACTATAGGATTAGCGCCAATCAGGTAAATTTATCTGATTTAAATTTATCTGATTGGTGTTGATCATCGAATGCTAATTACCCAATAAAATCGGATGATCGGCTGGATATTCATCGCCTACGACTAACTTAAGTTCGCTACAAAGCTGGTTGGCGCGCACCGTATCACCGCCCGCACGCGCGGCTTTCGCCGCAAGTGCCAAGGCTGCGGCCTTGATGGGCATTAAACTTGAATACCGCTCGGCATCCAAGCTCAGCAGTGTGCTTAAAGTGTCGGGCACAACCCCGGTTCGGGCGTACTGCCGTTGCGCCTGGATCAGCAGCACTCGCAGCATTGGCACATCACGGGCGCGCTCCGGTGCAGAAAGTTTGGCCGCTAGCGCATTAAGTGCGGTACTGGCGAGCGCTAGTTCGTCGTCATTGCCGCTTTGGCCCGCAATATCCGCTAACTCTACCCAACATTGCCGCGCAGACAGCTGCGGTGCGGCTAAGTCGGCGCTGATAACGGATTTGCACTGCGCAACGAACGCGTTGACCGCTTCATTCGGTTCCGCCAATTGTTGCGCTAATTGCGCGCGTAAACAAATGGTCGATGGATTTAGGGCATGCGGGTCGCGTTTGCGCTGCAAAGCTAGACCTAGCTCGGAATTACGGCGCGCACTTTCATAGCGGCCAAGTGCGCGCTGTGCAGCGGCTAAATTGCCGTAAACGTTCGCCATTTGATTACTTTGTTCGCGGCCTTGCGCCCGCAACAGCGCCGCTAATTCGTTTAACGTGGCTTCGCCAGCACGAAAATGTGCGGCTTGGATGTGCGCAATCGCCAAGCCGTTCAACATATCCACGTACTGACTGTGCCGCACTTGACTGAGCTTCAAATCTTGACTATTTGGCGTTCGTTCGTCGGCACCGTAGCGCGTGCGCATCAATTGTGCGGCGTTGGCGATTTGAGTTTCGGCGCGTTCGTAGTCGCCTAGATAACGCAGCGCCCGACCGCCAATGCGCGCGCAATCAAGCTGCGCCCATAAAAATGCTTCCGATTTGCCTTGTAAAAGTGCGTCTGCAGAATCCAACAGCGTGCGCGCCTCGGCGCTGTGTCCAGACTCAGCGCGCTGCGCCGCTAACGCACAGGCTGCCACCGCTTCGGCGTCGCTAGGTCCTTGCGCGCGCCTGCGCTCATAATTTTCGCGCAGCATCGCCTCGCGCTCGGCATAAAGCTCAAAATTGGCGTAGGCACCGGCCACTTCCCAAATCACCCCCGCCTGTAGTTCGGGAAAATCGGCCAGCGTCGTTATGGCATATCGATGCGCGCGGCGCGCCAGCTCAGGGCCTGCAGCCCCTTGCAGCTCTACATCTTTGAGCAAGGCAGATATAAATGCGCGCGCGCCTAGCGTTTCGTTTTCCCGGGCATTCGCCTGAATTTGTTGGCGCTGCATGGTCGCAGTACTTTCCCCTGCCCTACCTGCCTGATACAGGGCCATGCCGCCCGTGCTCAGAATCATGATTCCGGCAATTGTCCCAGCGATAACCACCTGCGCGTTGCGCCGCAAATAGGCGCCGATGCGCTCCCACTGATTGATTGGACGGGCGGCAATGGGGCGGCCGGACAGATATAAACGCACATCGCCCGCTAGATCTGACACGCTAGCAAAGCGGTCTGCAGGATTTTTTTTGATTGCCTTGCTGACGATGCAGTCCAAATCACCGGTTAACTCAGAAGGATTAACCAGCGCGTGCAGGGCGGGCAAAACGGCGGCGCTAGGCAAAGCCGGTACGCGCTCCAAAATCCGTTCAATTTGCTCAGCCAGCGGTCCGCCACGGGCTTGCGGTCGATCCCCTGTCAGCAGCCAATACAGCAACAACCCAAGTGCATAAACGTCAGTTCTAACCGTAATCGCGCCACCCTGCACCTGCTCGGGTGCGGCATATTCCGGCGTATGCGGCGATTCGTCAGTAGCTTCGTCCAAGCCTGGGCCACTCACCACTTTTGCAATGCCAAAATCGAGCAAATGCGCGGTGTCATCGGCGTCAATCAGGATATTTCCGGGCTTGATGTCGCGGTGTACCACTAGCTCTGAGTGCGCATAGGCCACCGCATCACACACCTGCAAAAACAGTCGCAGGCGCTCGCGCAGTTTCGGGCGTTTTTGCTCACACCAACGATCGAGCTGTTCGCCTTCGACAAATTCGGTCACCAGATACGGCAAACCGTTGGGCGTCACGCCACCGTCAATCAAGCGTGCAATATTCGGGTGATCCAGCTGCGCCAAAACGCGTCGCTCAAACTTAAAGCGCTCCAACACATCCGGGCGGTCGCTGCGCAAAAACTTCATCGCAACCACCATTTCAAACATGCCATCACAGCGTTCCGCGCGCCACACTTCGCCCATGCCGCCTCGGCCGACTAAATTACAAATACGCCACGGCCCCAGCTGCTCAGGCAAAGCCTGCGCATCAAACGCTAAAGAGCGCATTTTTGCGCCAGAAAACGTGTCGTAAATGGCGGGGCCGGTGGTATCAAAACTATCGACTGCGCCACTATTTACTGCGCCCCGCGTGGCGAAATGGTGCGCCAGTTCGTCATCTGCCAACGCCGCACCATCGGTGATCTCGTCAGCAGCGCTTGCAGCCGCAGGCGCGTCAACATTATCGGCGGACGCTAAATGCTTATTCACAGGCGCGAACGATAAGACTTGTCAGAGGACGTGCTTAGTGCGTTGTTAACCATCAGCGGCGTTTGCTGGGCAATAGCGCTCAGCACAAAAATACGCGCGTTGCGCATCCAAGCGAGAGCGGCCACGCTGCACTGAGCCAAAAGCATGGTGCCAAGCCTCGCGACTAAGCTTGCGCCACTCATGCGCTGGCGCAGCAGCAGCAATAAAAGCAACGCGCCGATGCCGATGCCGCAAACCAGGAGGTAGCCCGCGATACGCCTTAAAATTTGCCCGCGTGCCAGCGCCCGTAAAAAGGCGCTGGGCGGAAAGCGCAAACGTGCATCCAGCACATATTCGGCGCGCGCAATTTCCACAAAAAAATGCGTCATCAGCACAATCAACAGGGCCAGCAGCCAACTGACGATCTGCATATTGGCAAATGAATGGGCATCTAGGTACTCCTCAACTCGAATTTCAGGGCCGACCGCAACTACCGCCGCGATAGCAAAGCCTAGCAAATACAATACAAACGCGCTTAAGTGCAGCCAAAACCAGCGGCTATAGTGCATCAGTGCGTTGGTAATCAGCGTGCGAGTCGCCAATTTTTCTGATGCGGTAAAAATCGCTGCGGCCATCGCGGTTAGCATGGGTGCCAACAGCAACGTGCAAAGCCAGGCTAAGGTTACATTCGTTTGTATTGCCACTTCACTGCGCTGATACGCATTACTAAGCGCGCTGAGTGCATCCAAATCTAAGCGCTGCGCAAGCCGATCCACATAGGCGGAAAAATCAAGCACTTCGCTTAAAATTCCGGCCAATGGTAAGGCTACCAGCAGCGTCGGCAGCATGCTTGCGGCCAGCCAAAACAGCAGCAGCCTAAAATCCAGGGCGCGTCGCATTTCTCTAATGAGAATCTGGCGGAATGTCGAACTATGACTCATAAATTCAAAGCAATCGCATAAAGCGTCTCTAGCGCAGCTGCCAGCTCAAGCGACCAGCGGGAGCTCGCCTGCCCGCGCGGTTTGAGCGTGCGCGTATTGTCAAGCAAGCTTTGATCCATAAAATAGCGTTGCGCGGGGTCAAGCTCGGCTGAGATCGCCTGCGATCTGCTCAAAAACTGCAGACGTCGCCAGCTCTGTGCGGCATCAGCCTGCCAACTTTGGCTTTGGCTGCTGCCATCTTGGAAACATACCCGCAGCGTTTGCGGCACGCTCACGCCAAAATGACGCACGGTAACAATCGTCTCGAACCCCGCTGCTGAACTTTGCGGCACCGAGGTCAAGACCGTCACACGGTCATCCATCGCACGGGCACTCATCGCAGCAGCATAAACGTTTTGCGCAAAAACGCGCGCGACGTGCTCGGTATCCCCACTGACTTCGCTCAACACCGCCTGAAAGTCGGCCGTGCTTGGGTGGCGAAATTGCCAGCGTTGATAGTAGGTGCGCATGGCTCGCGCCGTCACCGCATTCCCAAAGCGCGCTTCCAAATCACGCAGCATGATTGCGGTACGAAAATAGACGCTTGAGTAGCTATTTTCAGAAAAACGCGCCCAGGAATTTTGCCCTAAGGCATCGACTGGGCCGGTTAATCCGGCGGCCCAACGCGCTAACTCAAAGCGGCCGAAATTTTGGCGAAAACCGAGCCAGCGCCAAGCATCTGGCAGCGGCATTGTGATCCCGGCATCGCGCAATAAGCGGTCATTCCAATACTGATTAATACCCTCGTCCAGCATGGGTTCTTCAAATTCGTTACTGGCGACGATGCCTTGAAAATAGTTGTGGGTAAATTCGTGAATTGCGACGAACTCTAGCGCCGCTGCCGCGTATGACGCTGGCTTTGCACTGCGATAGCCCTCCACCGTAAACAGCGTTGGGTATTCCATGCCGCCAGCGGCTTCAGCATTGAGTGGCGGCACAATCACGCTTACCGTATCGAATGGATATGCGCCCAGAGTATCGTTGGCATAGCGCATCGCTTTGAGCGTGGCGCTAAGCGCTGGGCCTGCGCTCGCGGCATAATCGGGCGTGTAAAACACCTTTATTTCGACATCCGCTTCGCCAGGACGGCTAAAAATACCGCTCAACGGTGGCGCAAATCGGCTATCGGCAGCCCAAGCAAAATCAATCACATCCGCTTGGGTAAATCGATAGCGGCGCTTCCCGCCAGCCTCATTCCGTTCAATTTGCTTGCCAGTGGCGGCAATCGTGTAGGCGCTGGGAACCGTCAATTGCACATCGAAGCTGCCAAAGTCGGCATAAAACTCGCTATTTTGATGAAATTCATGCGCATTCCAGCGCACCGCTGTCGCACCGCGCTCACCCGGCAGCTCCAGCACCGCAATTTTTGGAAACCACTGCGCCACCATATGAAAGGTTTTGGAATAGCCAGTGCGCGCAATCACACGCGGCAATTGGCTTTCAAAGTGCATCGAGAGTTCCAGCGTCGCACCCGGCGCTACCGCCTCAGCAAGATCAAGCGCAAGCACGGTTTGATCGGTAGCCACCCCGCCATCGGGCTGCACAAAGCGCGCTTTTGGCGCTGTATTCACACCTTTTTGCAGAATATGACTGACTTTTATGGAGCCCCACTCGCCTTCTTTTAAAGGCGCTTCAACTAAAGCAGCGTTAATTCCCAGCGGATTCTCTGCCAGCGCGTTCAAGCGCGTTTCCCGCATATAGGTGCTGTCCGCATTGGCAAAAGCGTTCAGATACAGATGCAAATACACCGTAGAAATTGCTATTTCCGAGCGATTGCGCCAGCGCAGTGTTTGCACACCCGTAACTTGATGAGTTTGGGGATCAAGCTCAGCACTAATGTCGTAATGCACCACGCGATCTGAAAGGGTTTGCTCGGTGCCCGTGCGAATTCCGCCCCAAGCGGTCGCCGCACTTGGCGCTGTGACCGCACGCGCATCAAACCCTTGCAAAAGCGGCGCATCGACGCTTTGCGCCGCTAAAACCAGCGGCAGCAGCATAAGTGCGAAAAACCAGATAAAGCGACGACCCACGCGTACTCCAGCACCCAAAATTTGGGGTTAGAGTACCGGTTTTAGCTGCTGGGCGGCAATTTTTGCGCTTTATCCAGCGCCCCACGCTAGCCCGGATCAAACCTGTAGCCCGCGCCATAAACCGATTCAATCAGTTCGCCGGCGTAGCGTTTTTGCTTACGTGGAATTTCAAACACATCAACAACGCCGAGACTCGGGCACTTATTACGCGAGTGTTCGCAGAAAATGGCTGGCAATGTCTGGTGTTATGCTCGCCGGAAGAACTTGAAGGCATCGATCATGCAAAATGACCCTATCGTTGAAGAAGTCCGAAAAAACGGCGTGGAATTTGCTCAGCGTTACAACAATAACTTTTCCGAAATATTTAGGGCACTCAGGGAAAAAGAAGCATTCTCGGGTCGCGAAGTCGTTAATCTTCAAGCCGCGAACAAAAAATCAAACTAAAAATTCCAGCCGACCATTCGGCGGTATCGCGCTATTATTGCCTCCTGGCCGCTGAATTCAACGTTCGGCAACACCTCAATTTCCATTGCAAAGCAAATATGGCAACCGATCAAAAATTCGTTATCGAACTGTTTCAAGGATTTTTAAAGAAAAAGGGAACCAGAGACACTCTTAACATTATTTTCGGCACAGAAATTACTGGTTGGGAAAAGTGGTTGCAGATTGAGTTAGCCAAGCACTGTAGTGATCATCCCGACATTAAGTCTTGGGGCCGTGAGGCGAGGTATGAACTCGACAAGCGAAGCGCAATTCGATCCAAGACTGCTGTCGATTTCTTTGTGCATCAAAAGCAAAAGCATTCACCACTAGGTATTGAGCTTAAACAGGCCAATTCACTGCGTTCTTGTATAAAAGCAATGATAGCCGACAAAAAAAAGGTTTCTAGAATCAAATGGTCACAAGATGACTTGAGGGCAATTTGGTGTGTCGGGGTGCATCATCAAGCGGAACCTGAGAAGGTCAAAACAATGGTTGAGTTCTGCGCCAAAGATGCCAAGATCGCTATCGATTTTGCTTCTGTCTATTCCGAAGCAATCGGAAAGACTGGCTTCTCCTTCACTGCATTCACTTGATCAATAACAGCTTGGTTAGCTCAAAACTAAATACGTTTTTTGTAAGCGGGCCGAACAGCCGAACAATAAATTCCAGCAGCATTCGGCGGTATCGCGCTACCATTCGTTTTCGTGCCGCATGTCGGCTAAATTCAACATTTGCTTTCAAGTGGAGACGCACGGTGATTTCAACAGTCTCTCCAATAGTTGTCGTCATTGGTGCCGTGCTTGCGGCCTTAATCGCGGGGTTCTTCTCATTTGTCAATCTGGTGAGCGCCAAGGAATCTAAGGTTTCCGAGTTTCGCCTCAGCTGGATAGACGGCCTGAGAGAGGAAATAGCCAGGTTCACTGCCTCTGTTCATGAGCTTGTTCGCATCCACGAGCATAAGGACGAACTTGAAGTTAAGGATTGGCTTGAGATAACAGCGGATCCGTTTCGGTATGCTAGGGAAAGCCTAACTGCCATCCAACTCCGACTGAATCCCAAAGATGTTGAGAAGAACCCGACCAGCTCGGAAGCCAAGTTGATGCGGCAGATTCAGCTCATTCGAGAGGCTTTTCTCAAGGACGACTATCAGTATGTAGTGAATGGCGTTGACCAAGTTCGCATACTTGCGGCTCCGCTTTTGAAGCGTGAGTGGGAGCGAGTGAAAGTGGGCGAACTTGCCTTCCGCCGTGCTCGTAGTGCCGCCATTTTTCTTCTATTCTTAGGTATGGCTTTTATTGCGTTCGCGGGTTATCGCGCCACGCTTAACGTAGAAGTGCAGCCTCAAGCCGCCCCCATAGAACCGCTGCTTCAACAACGTCCAACCATGCTGAGTTCAGAGCGGACAACGTCTGATAGTGAGCCGGATGCAAAGAGTGCCGTTGATGTTCCTGCATCTGAAAGCCAATTAAAAATTCCAGCCGACCAAACCGCACCGGACACCCGTTTTTAACAACAAACTGCCAGCCGCCCAAAACCCGCTGGCATTTCTATATTTCTCGCCTAAATGCACTCAAAACCTTAGCCCAAACAATCTCCAACGCTTACAGCCGCCAAATGCGGCAAAAATAACCCCTCAATGTTGACCTAAATCTGGTTCAATATTCGCGCAAAAGCAATGCCAAACAGCGTGCGTTGGCTCATTTCCTTAGCCTTGTCGATCAACTCTTCCAATTCTCCAACAACACGCCAATAACCCGAGCCAATCCTTTGACACGCGTTGTCGCCGCTTTGTGCGCATCGTAATAACCTGAGCTACTAACACCAAATAGACTTTTGATTTTGTTTCGTGCTGAAGTTGACGCAAATCTTTGAAGCTCATGCAATCTCCCTGGCAAAGAAGACCGACACTTTTTTTAAAAGTTCGTTGTCGCTTTTGAGCTTGCAATTCTCAAGCTCAAGCACACGGATGCGTTGCTGCTCTCCTGGCTAGAGGAAGTTGCTACTAACGCTGCGTCGGCTGCAACCAAACTATAAATTTCAGGCCGACCATGCGGCATTCGGCAGTATCACGCTCCGTTTTTGGGCCGCCTGCCAGCGGAATTCAACATCATGCGCCGTGAATTTGCGTTTCAACGTCCATACTTTTGTGAAGAATACGAATGACTTCAATCTTGCTGGTGCTTGCGCCCTTATAAAAGACAATATGGCTTCCTTGAGGAAATTTTCTGTAACCAGGCATTATGTCGTCGCAGCTCTTTCCCAACTCGAATGATCTGGCGAGCATATGAAACGCATCATCAAGCTGCTTAATATACAAATTTCTCTGTTTAATTCCCCAACGCTCCTGGGTAAAAATTGCAATCGGATGCAAGTCCGCTTTGGCTGTTTTGGTTAAAGCAAACAGTTTCATGCCTTGCGTGCATCCAATTCGGCTGTAAAGCTCTCAAAGCTATAGCCTGAAAGGCCGCTTTGCTCGCCTTCCATCAACATGCGACGCAGCGTGCTCAATTTGCTCTCATTGTCTTCGAGCAGCCTTAAGCCGGCACGGACTACTTCACTTGCAGAGCCGTAGCGTCCACTTTCAAGCTGATGGGAAATAAAACCGTCAAAATGTTCGCCGAGGCTAATGCTAGTATTTCTTGCCAAAATATGTCTCCAAAATACCAATATATGATAAATAATGGTACTTTCATCTTGTCACGTCAAGCCTCAGCTCCATTTGCTTTCGTCGTCAGTTACGATATACCCACATCAAACGCGCGTGAAAACCTCTATGTATTAAGTTGGCTATTCGGCGGCAATTTTTGCGCTTTGCCACGGTAAGCGGAGTAAATGCGCTCGGCTAAATCGCGGTTGATGCCGCTGACTGTCATTAGCTCCTCAACGCCTGCTTTAGCAACCCCACGCAAACCCCCAAATGCTTTTAAAATAGCGCGTCTACGCGTCGGGCCGATGCCGTCGATATCTTCCAAAACTGATTTGTCCCGCGACTTAGCGCGCGCTTTTCGGTGCCCGGTAATGGCAAATCGGTGCGCTTCATCGCGCACATGTTGGATCAAATGCCCGCCCAAAGAATCAGGTCCAGGCCAGACTTCACGCATTTCTGCGCCTAAAAACAAGGTCTCAAATCCACTTTTGCGTGCCGGGCCTTTGGCAACGCCGACCATCAGCGGCAAGGGCTTAATTGCCAGCGCGTTCAGCACGTCTAGCGCTTGCTTAAGCTGGCCTTTGCCGCCGTCAATCAGCAAGACGTCAGGCAATTTTTCCTCGCCATTGGCAATGCGTTTGTAGCGCCGCGTCAGCGCCTGATACATCGCCGCATAGTCATCGCCGGGCTCGATGCCGCTGATATTAAAACGCCGGTAATCCGTTTTAAGCGGGCCGGCCTCATTAAATACCACGCACGATGCAATCGTCGCTTCGCCCATGGTGTGGCTGACATCAAAACACTCAATGCGCTTCGGCACGCTTGGCAGGTCCAATAATTCCCGCAGCGCCTCAAAACGCTTTGCCAGCGTTGCTTTCGCGGCAAGCTCGCTGACCAAAGCACTGGCGACGGTGCGCGTCGCCATCGCAACCAATTGCGCGCGCTCAGCGCGGGGATTGCAGACTAATTTTAACTTGTGGCCGCAGGCACTCGTGAGCGCCACACCGATGGCGTCCGCATCCTCAAGCACGCGGTCCAGCAAAAGCTCATCTGGGGCCGGGTGGTCAAGATAAAACTGCATCAGAAAGTTAGCAAGCACCTCCGCTTCATTCGCTTCAGTAGGCAGCTTTGGAAAGAAGCTCTTACTGCCCAAATTTAGGCCGTTTCGGAAAAACAGCACCACAATCGCCGCCATACCCTGATCAATTTTGACTGCGACCGCATCCAAATCACCGCGCTCACCGGCAATAAAGTGGTTGGCAGTCACGCGTCGCAGGGCGGCAATTTGATCGCGCAAACGCGCGGCTTTCTCGAATGCCAGCTCAGCCGCTGCCGATTCCATTTGCGTGCCGATATCGCTGATGATTTGTTGGCTTTTACCGGTTAAAAATAGCTCGACGTTTTTTACCTGTGCGGCGTAAACCTCAGGCGCAATGAAGGCCACACACGGGGCCGAACAGCGCTTAATTTGATACTGCAAACAGGGCCGCGTTCGATGCGCAAACACACTGTCTTCGCAGGTGCGCAGTAAAAAAAGCTTTTGCAGGCTTTCGACCGTCTCTTTCACCGCCCATGCGGACGGAAACGGCCCGTAAAGTTTGCCGGGCACATCTTTGCTGCCCCGGTAATAGCTCACGCGTGGAAACGCATCCTGCGTGGTTAGCCGCACATACGGGTAGCTTTTGTCGTCCTTTAAGTCGATATTAAAACGCGGCTTTAGCGACTTAATTAGCTGCGCTTCTAACAGCAGCGCCTCGGCTTCAGTGCGGGTAACGATCACTTCCATGCTGACCACGGAGGCCACCAGCAGCGCCAAACGCGGCTGCATCTGCGGTCGGGCAAAATAGCTTTCCACGCGGCGCTTGAGGTTTTTCGCCTTCCCTACGTACAGCAATAGCTCATCAGTGCCCAACATGCGATAGACGCCAGGCTCGTGCCCAAGCGTGCGAGCGAATGCTAGGCCGTCAAACGCGGGGCCGTCAGCTGCTTTTTTAGCGCTCACAGCGATGACTCGAGGTAATCTGGCGACTCACGGATTCGCCGCCAAAATTTGCCGCGCCTGCAGCTCGTCTAATTTGATTTGCTCGACTAGCGCGGGAAGCCCGGAAAAATTCCATTCGTTACGCTGCTTAGCGATAAATTCAACGGTCAGCACTTGGCCGTACAAGTCGCCAGAAAAATCCAGCAGATGCACTTCCAAAAGCGGCTCAACACCATTCACCACTGGGCGCGTGCCTAAACTGGCCACCGCTGGGTGGCGATGTAACTTAGCACCACTGACGCGCACGGCAAAAATGCCGCGCAAGGGGTTATCGTTAGGCCATGGCAAATTAGCGGTCGGAAAGCCCAGCGTGCGTCCCAACTGCTGACCTTTTTGCACGCGCGCTGAAACGCGAAACGGCCGCCCGAGCCGCCGCTGCACGCCGACAAAATCGCCGTCTAGTAACGCCGTTCGAACCGCGCTGGCGCTAATGCGCTCGCCCGCACTTTGCACCTCGGCAAAGGTCTGCACACGAAAGCCAAAGCGCGTGCCGAGTGTGCGCAAAGTGTCTATCGAGCCGGCACGCTTCGCGCCAAAACGAAAATCCGCGCCAATCCAAACCTCAACTGCCTGTAGTCGCTGCACCAGCACGCGCTCAACAAAATCTTGCGGGCTCATTTTTGCAAGCGCTTGGTTAAAGCGCAGCAACAGCAGCTGCTCAATGCCGCTGCCCTGCAGCAGCTTGAGCTTTTCGCGCACCGATAAAATGCGCACAAGCCCTGGCTGCTTAAAATAGCTGCGTGGCAAAGGCTCAAAGCTGACCACCACACTGGCAACGCCCAGCTCGCCCGCGCGCGCTGTGACCGAACTCAGCATCGCTTGATGCCCCAAATGCAGGCCATCAAATGCGCCAATCGTCACCACGCTGGCGCGGCACAGCGGCGCGCCTTGGATGTCGCGGTTAAACCTCATTCGCTTGATCCAGTATTTGCTTTGCGAGGCAAAACGGATCAGGAAAAACCGGCTTTTCAAGAGCCTCGTCTTCAAGGGCCGCGTTTTCAAAGGCAGAGTCTTCAAGTGCGCTGTCTAGCGCCTCAAATTGGATAATCCTGCGGCGATCACGCTTATCCGGTTTACTTGGCGGTGCCTGATAGCCCAAACGCTGTAAACGCATCTGTTCACGCAGGCTGATACGTTTCGCCAAGCTGTCTGCTTGCTCGGCATAGAGCGTTACCGCAATCGCGGCACTTGCGCGCTGCTCGCTTAACACGCAGACACGCACCTGCATCGCTTCATTGCCCTGAACTAGGCTAACTAAGTCGCCGATATGCATTGCTTTTGCCGGTTTGCAAGGCTGCGCATTGACGCGTACTTTGCCGCCCTCCACCGCCGCTTTTGTTAACGAGCGCGTTTTGTAAAAGCGTGCGGCCCACAGCCATAAATCTAGCCGGACAGACTCGGGTTTGGCTAGACCGTGGCTCATACGCCGCTGGTAAACTGCAGCTTAGCCAATTCCGCGTAAATGCCGTCGCGCCCGGTCAATTCCAGGTGTGTACCGATATCGGCAATTTCACCGCGCTCCAGCACCACAATACGATCCGCGCGCACCACCGTTGCTAGGCGATGCGCAATCACCAACGTCGTGCGCCCTTCCATCAAGCGCTCCAGCGCGATTTGCACCGCGCGTTCGCTTTGCGCGTCTAACGCGCTGGTTGCTTCATCGAGCAGCAGAATCGGTGCGTCTTTCAAAATGGCGCGCGCAATCGCGATCCGCTGCTGCTGGCCACCCGATAGTCTCACGCCGCGCTCGCCAACGGACGTATCCAAACCCTGCGGCAACTGGCGGATAAACTCCATCGCTTCCGCTTGCTCAGCGGCACGTTCAATCTCTGCCGGACTCGCGCCCAAACGCCCGTAGGCAATGTTTTCACCAATAGTGCCGGCAAAAATCACCGCGTCTTGCGGCACGATCGCGATATTTTCCCGCAGCAGCGCCAGCGGCATGTCATTGATATTGACGCCTTGAATTTCGACAGCGCCCGATTGCGGCTCATAAAAGCGCAGCAGCAATTGAAACAGCGTGCTCTTACCCGCACCGGAGCGCCCAACTAAAGCCACCGTTTCACCCTGCTGTACGCGCAAACTTAAATCGTTAAGCGCCAGTGCATCGGGCCGACTTGGGTAGCGAAAATTGACGTTTTTGAACTCAATGCTGCCGCGTAATTTACTCATTAGCGTAATCGGTTCAGCTGGATCGACAATGCCCGGAACGCGCGCCAGCAGCTCAGAAATCCGCCCCATCGCACCTGCCGCGCGCTGCACATCGCCCCAAACTTCCGTCAGTGCGCCCGTGGCGCCCGCAGCCACGACTGCATACAGCACAAACTGCGTCAGCTCGCCACCGCTCATCGTGCCTGCCAGCACCGCTTTTGCGCCGACCCAAATCACGCACGTAATCGCACCGAAAACGATCAAAATCACAAGGCCAATCAACATCGCGCGCGCGCGAATGCGCTGTTTCGCCGCGCCAAATAGCGAAATGACGGCGGCCGAATAGCGCTCTGCCTCAAACTGCTCGCGCGCAAACGCCTGCACGGTATGCACGGCGTTTAACGCTTCACCGGCAACGCCGGAAGTTTCCGCAATTTTGTCCTGCGAATCGCGCGAAAGGCGCTGCACGCGTCGGCCAATTAAAAATATCGGTGCCACCACTAGCGGAATGCCAAGCACGATCAACAGGCTCAGTTTCGGGCTGGCAAGCACCAGCAAGATTAATGAGCCAATCAGCATCAAGAAATGCCGCAGCGCCATCGACAGCGCGGAACCAATCAAGGTTTGCACCAGCTCAGTATCGGTCGTCAACCGGCTGAGCAGCTCGCCGCTTTTGGTAACCTCAAAAAACGCCTGTTCTTGACGCAACAGATGCGCATAAACCGCACGGCGCAAATCAGCAATCACCTGTTCACCAACGCGCGTGACAAAGTAATAGCGCGCCGCTGAGGCCACCGCCAAAATGACCGCAATGGCAAATAGCGCATAAAAATAGCGATCCACAAACGCCGCATTCGCTTGCGAAAATCCATGGTCAATCATTTGCCCGACGGATTTCGGTAGCGTCAGTGTCGCCACCGCAGAAACCAACAAAAACGCGAGCGCCAGCGTCGCGTACCAGCGGTACGGCCGCACATAGGGAAGCAGCGTTAATAACGGCTTAAGCGACGCACGCTCGGACTTTTTGCTTTCTTTCGCCACGACACTTTCTTTTGGCGTTTGCTGCTGCAGTACTTGGGTCATGCAAATAACCAATTTAACAACTAGAGCGCGATTGTGCCGAAACCGGCCTGAACTTTGCGGCGCGAACTACGGGAACTGAGCGAGCAATCAAAAATTTGCTTGCATTTTAGATGTTTGATGCGATAGCATCAGATGCATGAGAACGACACTTGATTTAGCCGACGATGTACTACTCGCGGCGAAAGAAATGGCCAAACGGCAAAAACGCACGGCGGGCGAAGTTATTTCCGAGCTGGCGCGGATTGGATTGCGTGGGCCTGCCACATTGGCAGACGAAAATAAGCTTTCAGAACCTGCGTCGTTTTACGGTTTTGTGCCTATCACCGGCGGGGTTCCAGTCACCAACGAGTTCGTAAATCGGCTGCGTGACGAGTTGGGCGAGTAGTCAGCGGTGCGCGCGCTGCTTGACGTCAACGTACTGATTGCGCTTTTAGACGACCAACATTTGCATCACGCGATTGCAAAGCGCTGGTTTGTCGAACATTTGGAATTAGGCTGGGCAACCTGCCCGCTTTCGCAAAATGGGTGTGCGCGGATTTTGTCGCAGCCTGCCTACAGCAATGCCATTTCGACCGTGCGCGCGCTGGAAAAGATTGCGCACGCGTGCAAACAAGCGGAACACGAGTTTTGGCCAGATTCGATCAGTCTAGTTGACCCAAAAATTGCGCGCGTAGAGCAAATCCACGGCCCTCGGCAATTGACCGATATTTACCTCTTGGCGCTAGCCGTGAATCGGGGCGGCAGATTGGTGACCTTAGACGAACGCATTCCGCTTAGCGCCGTACACGGTGCTAAGCCAGAGCATTTGGTGGTTATTTAGGTCATTAAACTGGATTCCCGCTAAAAACACGCGGGAATGAGAAGTTGGGACTACCCCGCCTGCGCCATCAATATTTTAAACCGCTTCTGCAATTCCTCGCGCCCGCCGGCCGCTTCTAATTTTGCCAGCGCACTGGGCACCAAAAACTCGCGTTCGGTACACTCAATAATTGCCGCCAGCTCCTGCATTTCGCGCTCCACTGTTTGCGTTGATGGCATAAAACCGGCCAGCACTTGAACAATGCTTTCGGTGTCCAGCGCCAATTTATTGGCCAACAGCGTGTTGCGCCAAGCGCGCCCGACTAACGCTTCAATGTCGGCACCGGATAAATGCCCGACGTGCTCTGGTGCCACATCTGGCACCTCGGCAACGCTAAGCACTGCGCCAAACTTTTTTGCCAAAATCGAGAAATATTGCTTAATTTCAGCCTGCGTCTGCGGGTAAAACAGCGGTACGTGAATTTCCGCGCGGCCCTGGCGTTTAATATCGACGGGTAACAAGTCCGGGCGCGCCGTCAGCAGCATCCAGACAATTTTGCCGCGATATTCGGTATTGCCCATCGCATTGGCAATCATGCCAAACACGCGCGAACCGACGCCGGAATCACCGCCGGATTCGCGATCCCCGAGCATGGTATCGGCTTCGTCAATAATCACCATCACCGGGCCCATGCCGTGCAGCACGCTCAATACCCGTTCCAAATTGCCTTCGGTTTCGCCGACATATTTGCTACGGAAGTTTTTCAGCTGCACACACGGAATACCAATCGAGCCGGCTAAGCAGGTGGCTAAAAACGTTTTGCCGGTGCCGACCGGGCCGTTAAATAAATAGCCCATTGGCGCCACGTCCAAGCGCCCCAGCCGCAATAGTTCGGCATCTTCTTTGAGCCGCTTTTTC
>JAYUUS010000219.1:0-9667 GCA_043754435.1 Rhodanobacteraceae bacterium | reverse complement strand
TTGATGCGCCGATGCAGGCTAAGCTTGATGCGGCACGCGCGAATCATTCGGTGCTGCGCTTTGTTGCCAAGTTGGTACCGCCCAATGAGGCTTCAGGCGAGCGCGCGAAGTTAACGGTTTCCCTGCAAAGCCTGCCTGACAC
The DNA here is from genome assembly GCA_043754435.1 of Rhodanobacteraceae bacterium. Lineage (GTDB taxonomy): Bacteria > Pseudomonadota > Gammaproteobacteria > Xanthomonadales > SZUA-5 > JANNYA01. The sequence goes on along the minus strand of JAYUUS010000219.1, from coordinate 9,525 downwards.
GCACGCCTTTGCGCATGTGGCGCTAACGGACAATATCGTGCAGTTTCAAACCGCGCGCTATTGCGCCAACCCGTTGATCGTGCGCGGCCCAGGTGCTGGTCCGGAAGTGACGGCGGCGGGCGTTTTTGCCGACGTACTGCGCATTGCCAGCGCGCTCGGCGCGAAGCTGTAGGGCATTGCCGCGCGCAGGGTGGCGCGTGTTGCATCGCACTATCGAACTCAACCGTAATCCCTGACATGCCGAACGGCAAACCGGCTGGGGTATGCAGTTAAGCTTTCCGCTAGTTGGCCCAAGACAAAACTAATGTTGCGTAGCCGCAAAAACGCCCCTTACTGCTTTGCATAAGCCTACACTGATACTGAGGCTCTAGGCATCTTGCCGGTGTGGCGTAGTTTTTCAAAATCGTTGCAGTTTGCTAATCTTTTTAACGAAATTTTTCTGGCGTTCACTTATGGCTAAAACCCGCATCGTTAAGAAATATCCGAACCGGCGTTTATACGACACCGTGATTTCCAGCTATATCACGGTTGAAGATGTGCGCCAACTGGTCACTGACGGCGAAGATTTTGAGGTGCATGACGCCAAGACGGGTGCAGATTTGACGCGCCAAGTGCTTTTGCAAATCATTTCAGAGTGTGAGGAAAAAGGCCAGCCGATGTTGTCCACGCGCTTGCTGTCCCAGCTGATCCGCTTTTATGGCGATCAACTGCAGGGTTTCATGGCCAGCTATTTGGAGCGTAGTTTGCAAACGTTCTTAGACCAACAGCAGCAGTTTCGCTCCCAATTAAACACCGTCCTTGGGCAATCCCCATTAAGCGTTTTCCAAACAATGACAGAACGTAATTTAGAACTTTTAAAGCAGTTCCAAGCAGGCGTCATCGGTGCGGCCATCCCGCCTGGTTTTGGCGTACCGACTGCACCACCGCAAAGCACCCCCAATCGGCCTGCAGCCAGTCCACACAGCTCTGGCCCGCAAGGCTCGGCTGCGCGGCCAATCCCTGCGGCGCGGCCAATGCCAGGTAGTCGCAAACTGTGATCGGGCGTCTACGCGGAATTTTGCTGCAAAAGCAGCCGCCGCATTTATTAGTGGATGTGCAGGGCGTGGCCTATGAAATAGACGCACCGATGTCGACGTTTTATGACTTGCCCGAGGTTGGGAAAGAAGTGGTGCTGCACACACACTTGGCGATCAAGGAAGATGCGCACTCATTGTATGGATTCGGCACCGAATCTGACCGCGCGTTGTTTCGCACGCTGCTGAAAATCACTGGCGTTGGCGCCAAATTAGCGCTTGCGGTGCTTTCCGGGGCTAGTGTGGCGGAATTTACCCGGCTGATTCAAACCGCCGACGTGACTGCCTTGACGCGAATCCCAGGGGTCGGGAAAAAAACCGCAGAGCGCATGATTGTCGAGTTAAAAGACAAACTCGGCAGCTTTAGCGGCGCTGGCATCAGCGTCGGGAGCCGAGGCGCCGCAGTCGCCGCCGATCCACTGTCAGAAGCCACCGTTGCCTTAGGCGCGCTGGGCTATAAGCCAATTGAGGTGCAGGCGCTGCTCAAGAAAGTTGATGCCACCGGTTTAAGCGCTGAAGAGTTGATTCGACGCGCGCTGCAGGCGGCGCTGCGGCATTAAATCCAGTCGCGCCGCATGCTTACCCAACACCGGCCATCGCTTCGTACTAAGTAGTCGTGTCATCCCGCTTGGTACGCGCTTCACTAAAAGCCTCGCCGTGCACCACAAACCAAGTGGATTCAGCGATATTGGTGGCGTGATCGCCAATGCGCTCGATGTTTTTAGCGATGAACAGCAGGTGCGAGCCAGCGGTAATCATGCGGGCGTCTTCGGCCATGTAGGTCAACACTTCGCGAAATAGGCGCGTGTAGAGCTGATCTAATTCCGCGTCGCGTTCGCGAATGCGTTTAGCCAGCTCCGCATCGCGCGTCAGATACGATTTGATCGCCTCGCGCACCAGTTCCGCTGCCAAATCGATCAGTGCGGGCAAACCCTCGACCGCAGGAATCACGCGGCTCTGGTTCAATACTTTCGAGCGCTTGGCGACGTTCGCGGCTAAATCGCCGACGCGTTCAATATCGGCCGCAATTTTTAGCGTGCTGTACACCTCGCGCAAGTCGCGCGCCATCGGCTGACGCAGCGCCAGCAAGCGCAGCACATCTTGGCTGATGGCGCTTTCGAGCGCGTCGATTTCAGCGTCGGCGGCGATCAAAGCACTTGCGGCGGCGTCATCACGCGCCAGTAAAATTTCCCCCGCGCGCTCCAGCTGGGAAACGCTGAGCGCACCCATGCGTTCGATTTCACGGTACAGGCGCGCTAGCTCACTATCAAAACTTTTTGAGATGTGTTCGTTGTGCATTAGGGTTCCTTAACCAAAGCGGCCGGTTATATAGTCTTCGGTTTGCTGTTTGCTGGGTTTGGTGAAGATTTTTTCGGTAGCACCATACTCAATCAAGTCGCCCAAATACATAAAGGCGGTGTAGTCCGAACAGCGCGCGGCTTGCTGCATATTGTGGGTCACAATCAAAATCGTAAACTGTGTTTTGAGCTCCGCAAACAGCTGCTCAATGCGTCCGGTTGCAATCGGATCTAGCGCACTGGTGGGCTCATCAAAAAGCAGCACTTCAGGTTTGAGCGCCACCGCGCGCGCAATGCACAAGCGCTGCTGCTGGCCGCCAGAAAGACCTAAGGCGCTGCGTTTAAGTTTGTCTTTCACCTCATCCCAAAGCGCACCTTGACGGAGCGCTTGCTCGACGCGGTCATCCATTTCCGAGCGGCTTAGTTTTTCGAAATGGTTGATGCCATAGGCGACGTTGTCATAAATCGACATTGGAAACGGCACGGGCTTTTGAAACACCATGCCAACTTTGGCGCGCAGGCGATTCAATGAATAGTTCTTGTCCAGCACGTTTTCGCCGTCCAACAGCACCTCACCCTCAGCGCGTTGCCCCGGATAGATCGAATAGATTCGATTAAAAATGCGCAGCAGCGTGGACTTGCCGCAGCCCGATGGCCCAATCAGCGCGGTAATGCGGTGATCCAAAACGTCTAGATTGATGTCTTTTACAGCTTTGAAATCACCGTAATAAAACGCCAAATTGCGCGCGGAGATTTTCGCTGGGGTTTGTGTTGAACTATTTATCGCTGCCTGATTTACATCCATCTTATTGATCCCGCGCGGATAGGGTTGACCATTCACTGAAAGAACCGTTCGCCCTGAGCTCGTCGAAGGGCAGAGCAACACATTTTCTAACGGAGTGTGGGTTTTTGACGCGTATATGGCATCTTGCAATGGCAATTTCGCAGTTAGACGTGACTCGGCTCTGCCCTTCGACAAGCTCAGGGCGAACGGTTCTCACTCGCAAAAGCTCAGGGCGAACGGTTCTTTCGTCTGCGCATGGCAATTCTGCATTAATACTCATGAACTCGCCTTTTTTGAAGCGCTTAAAGTGCGCGCAAGCAAACTCAAAGCCAGCACGAACAAGGTGATTAAAAATGCCCCAGCCCAGGCCAGCGAATTCCAATACTCAAACGGACTCATCGCGAAATCGGCGATCACCTTGGGCAAATTGGCCATCGGCGCGGTCAAATCGGTGCTCCAGTATTGATTGCCGAGTGCGGTAAATAATAGCGGCGCGGTTTCGCCGCTAATGCGCGCAACGCCGAGCAAAATGCCGGTCAAAATCCCCGGCCATGCAGCGCGCGCCAAAATTTGAATATTCATTTTCCACAGCGGAATGCCCAAGCTTAACGCCGCCTCGCGCATTTGCGTCGGCACTAATTTGAGCATTTCATCGGTAGTGCGCACCACCACCGGAATAATAATCAGTGCCAGTGCCACTGAACCCGCAATCGCGGAATAGCCGCCAAAGGGTTTGACCAGCAAGCCGTACACAAATAGGCCCAGCACAATCGAGGGTGCTGACAATAAAATGTCATTGATAAAACGAATCGCCTCGCCGCGTTTTGTGTGATTGGCATATTCCGCCAAATAAACCCCAGCCGCGACGCCAATGGGCGCACCCATAGCGGTGCCGAGCGCGCAGATTAGCGCGCTGCCGAAAATTGCGTTGGCAAGCCCGCCGGACTCTTCCCCCGGCGGCGGCGTCATCTCGGTGAACAGCGATAGACTCATGGCAGCCGCACCTTTGCCGAGCGTCGTCCACAAAATCCAACCAAGCCAAAATAGGCCAAATACTGCCGCCGCCGCTGACAGCGTCAGCACGATGCCGTTAATAATTTTGCGTTTGCGATACCGTCGCTCAGCAAATTCGGCTTTACTAATTGAAGTAGCGCTCATGTTCCCGCCCGCTTTGCCAATTGCCGCAGCATTAATTTCGCTGGAATCAGCACCGCCAGCACCACCATAAACAGCACAAACGCAAGCGCGATTAAGGACGACTCATACAGCGGTGAAACCGAGGCTTCCGCGAATTCATTGGCAATGGTCGCGGTAATCGAGGTGCCGGGATCTAACAAGGACGGGCTGAAATTAAAGGAATTTCCCAGCACAAACGTGACCGCCATGGTTTCCCCCAACGCCCGCCCTAATCCCAAAAAGATCGCGCCTATACTTGCCGAACGGGTGTAGGGCAACACAATATGCCAAACCACCTCCGTCGTGGTCGAGCCTAAAGCATAGGCGGATTCTTTTAATTGCCCAGGCACGGATAGAAACACTTCGCGCATCACTGAGGAGATAAACGGAATCACCATAATCGCCAGCACTAAGCCCGCCGTACCCATGCCGACACCCAAAGGCGGCCCGCGAAATACCGGCCCAATCAGCCACATTTGGCCTAAATTGGCGTCCAGCCAAGGAAATACGTGCTCACCCAAAAACGGCACCAGCACGAATAAACCCCACATGCCATACACAATTGACGGGATACCTGCAAGCAGCTCGATGGCGGTGCCTACCGGGCGGCGCAGCCAGTTGGGTGCCAACTCGGTCAGAAACACCGCAATACCAAAACTGATCGGCACCGCGATAACCATCGCAATCGCTGAGGTTACCAAAGTGCCGTAAATCGGCACGAAAGCACCAAACTGTTGATTGACCGGATCCCAGGTGCTGGAGGTGATGAAGCCAAACCCAAAGGTGGAAAACGCTTGGCGGCCGCCCCAATACATCGTCACAATGGTGGCGAGCAGGGTAAAAAAGACCGACCAAGCCGCAAGCCCGGTCAGCCATGCGAAGGCACGATCTTTACGGGCGTCAAGCTTAGCAATCGCTGCTAACCGCTGATGATTTGCGGCTAAGCGCGCATCGGCACTGGATGCAGTTAGATTCGAAGGCGGCGCGGTTGGCATGCTCAACAAGAGGCGACTCTATGGCTCAATATTTGAGGTTTGCGGCCCAATAAGCAGCGATTTGCGCTACCAATTCATCCGGCAAAGGCACATAGCCCAAGGTTTCCGCAGCTTTATCGCCATTGGCATAAACCCATTTGAAAAATTCCAGTGACGCTTTAGCGCGCTCGGCCGACGTAGGCACTTTTTGCATCAGCATGAAGTTGGTCGCGGTAATCGGCCAAGATGCCTCGCCCGGTGCGTTGGTGATGACCAGATAGAAATCCTTGCTATTTTTCCAGTCGGCGCTGGCAGCGGCGGCACGAAAGCTCTCGAGCGTGGGCTGCACAAACTTGCCAGCCGCGTTTTGCATACTGACGTGCGACATTTTATTGATCGTCGCATAGCTCAACTCGACATAGCCAAGCGCGCCGTTAATACGTTTGGTGTAGGCCGCAACCCCTTCATTGCCTTTGCCGCCAAAACCGGACGGCCAACGCACCGCCACACCTTCGCCGACTTTCGCTTTCCACTCAGGGTTCACTTTCGACAAGTAATTAACGAAGTTAAACGTCGTGCCAGAGCCATCCGAGCGATGCACGACCGTAATACGCACGTCTGGCAGCGCCAAACCGGCATTCAGTGCCGCGATTTCCGGCGCATTCCATTGGGTAATTTTGCCGAGAAAAATGTCGCCTAAAACTTTGCCACTGAGCTTAATTTGACCGGCGTTGATGCCTTTTAAATTCACCACCGGCACGACGCCGCCAATCACGGACGGGAACTGCGCTAAGCCAGCTGCGGCCAATTCTTCGGGCTTCAACGGCGCATCGGTAGAACCAAAGTCGACCGTTTTAGCCTTGATTTGTGCAATCCCGCCGCCGGAACCAATGGACTGATAGTTGACTTTGACTTGTGTGGCCGCGTTGTAATCCGCTGACCACCGGCTCATGGCTGGGAATACAAATGTCGCGCCAGCGCCAGTGATTTCAGCGGCAAAACTCAAACTCATGCTCAAACTTGCGCATACGGCAAGCAAGGTTTGTTGCAGGGTAATTTTCATGACGACAACTCCATAAAGGTTGCGGAGCAAAGTAGCGGCGATTTATGACAGTTAAATGACGGTTGCGTCAAGCGCATGCCCTATGATTAAGATGGCGCGATTAAGACGAGCGGTGCAGAACAATTTGGCGAACTTATTCTATTCAATGGGCGATTTTGAGCGCGCCCTCAAGCTGCATTTGGAAGTGCAGGAAAAGCGCCGCATTAGCCTGCCTAAGGATTCACCGCAGCACTATCAATCGGCGGCCAATATCGCTAAATGTCTGTGGCGACTAAATCGCTTAAACCAAGCGCAAAGCTTAGTAGAAAGCCTGATTGCGCAAGCGACCGCAACGGATGGCAAAGCGCCAAGGATGGAGCGCCTGCTGTACAAAGGCATCGGTGAAATCTGCTGCCTGCTACTTCGCCTTCGGCCAAGCCGCCAAAAAAGCTGCCGTCGCACCTAGGCCTAGCGATAGCACGGGTGCCGCTAAACCAAAAATCATCACATGCGGACGCAAATCAAACACATACAGCAATACCGCCGCCGCCAGCATCGCGACGCCTAAAATCGCCAACACAGTTGTCCGCTGCATCGCATAGCTGGCATCGGCCAAACGCGCGATGTCTTTGCTGCTCATGTCCATATGGGTTTTGCCACTGGTGGCTTGTTTGAGATATTCAAACAGCAAGCGCGGCATTTCGGGCGAGTTTTGTACCCAGCTCGGCAAGCGGGTTTGGATATCTTTGATCGCACTCTTTAAGCCGTAGCGCTCGGCCATAATTTCGCTTAATACCGGCTTTGCCGCGCTCCAAATATCCAGCTGCGGCCACAATGTGCGTGCGATGCCTTCTATATTGAGCAGGGTTTTTTGCAGTAACAACAGCTGCGGCTGCACAATCAGCTCGTATTTATGCGCCAGCGAAAACAGCTTCATCAACACTTCGCCTAAGCTGACTTCCGACAGCGGGCGGCTAAAATACGGCTCACAAATCGTGCGCACCGCGCCCTCTAGTTCATCGACGCGCACGTGGCTGGGCATCCAACCGGCTTCTAGGTGTAGCTCGGCAATGCGCCGGTAGTCGTTATTGAACATGGCGGCGAAGTTTTCCGCCAAATAGCGCTGATCCAGCGCGCTGAGCTGGCCCATAATGCCAAAGTCAAGCGCGATCACAGTCGGGTCTTGCGGGTGTTCGCGGCTGATGAGCAAATTGCCCGGGTGTACATCGGCGTGGAAAAAATTGTCGCGAAACACTTGCGTATAGAACAAACGCACACAGCGCTCGGCCAGCTTCTCAAAATTCACGCCGATGGCTTTTAGCGTTTCCAGATCATTGAGCGGCACGCCATAAACACGCTCCATTGTTAATGCGCGCTGTTTGCTGTGGCTAAAGAACATCTCCGGTACTTTTAACTCGGTCGAGCCTAAAAAATTACGCCGCAACAAACTGCCGTTCGCACCTTCGCGCAATAAATCCACCTCGTCGGTTAACGCGCGCTCAATTTCCGCCACCACTGCTTTTGGCCGGATGCGGTCGCTGTCCGCCAAGCGCTTATCCGCAATCGCCGCTAGTGCGCGCAGCACCCGCAAATCCCCCTCAATTTGCTTCTCGATGCCCGGGCGCAGCACCTTAATGACCACTTCGCGCCCGTCTTTTAGCGTCGCCGGATGCACTTGTGCAATCGAGGCGCTGGCCAGCGGCACCACATCAACGCTGCCAAAAAGTTCCGAAACCGGCGCACCCAGCGCGGTTTCAATCGCAGCAATGGCAATATCACCGGGAAAGGGTTTGACGCGATCTTGTAACAGCGCCAGTTCGTCGGCGATATCGGGCGGCATCAAATCCCGCCGAGTTGATAAAATCTGCCCAAATTTAACGAAAATAGGCCCCAATTCTTCTAACGCCAGCCGTAAACGCGCACCGCGTTTGAGCTTTGCGACATCGGCAGCTTCATTGCGAAACCAAGTGAAGGGCGTAAAAAACACGGCCGCTGGCGTAATTTCATCCAAGCGCCAGCGCAACGCTACGCGCGCAATGCGCATAACCCGCCCAAGGGCGCGAATTTCGCTAATCATAATTTTGCATGGCTGTTGTACATTTATTGTTCAGTTGTTTCAAAACGCGATCCTAAGCATAAGCGTCTAGGGTATCTTTTGTGTAAGTGCCAGATTAGGGCTTTTATTATTTAGCGTAGCAATCCCGCGCAGCGGGATGAATTGCGAAGCGGAAACGAAGTTTCTTCAAAGGGCTTTTATTACTCTGATCGTGCAACGTGCAGCGTTTTGCTGGCCGCCCCGGTCGGCTCACCAGTAGTGATCGCGTTATGCCAGCCCATCAATAATTTACGGCACGCCTAAAATTTGGTTCAATAGATTTGCCAAACGTCGGCCCGCAAGCGCTACCCGCAGCTGCGCACGCGGCCGCATTTGCGTCAGATAAGCCGCGTTGATGAAGTGCTTTTTCGGATAGAAATCGCTGGCCTGCACAATGGCGCAGCTTTCCCGCGCAATCACTTCGACATTGATTTCGCGCGCGGTAGTCTCTGATATAGGCAGCGCCACAATTTGCGCCGCTTCCGCCGCTACACCCAGCTTTGGTACATCGAAAATGAGCGAGTCCCACAGCGAATGCAGGTTTGCGCCCATACGCTGAGCTGGAATTCCCGGCGCTATCGGTGCGATCACAGGGGGCGCATTTGCGCCCAAGCTAATTTGAAAATCATTGCCGCCTTTATCCACTGCATAGCCCAAATGCAGCGGCTGATGTAAATCACCAAATAAATGCACGACAAAGCCCAAGGCCTCGGCGCGTTTCGCTAATGGCAACGTGCGATCACTTAGCAGCGCAATTTGCTCGTTCAAGCGCGGCACCAAGCAGTTGCCGTTAGAGCATGCGTGCGCGATGTCTATGCTGCAATCGCCGCTAGGGAAATTCATGTAGTGCCAGGGCGCAGTACGCTTCGCATTTTCCTGCGCGTTCGGGTCATCGCGTAACTCGTCGGGCCAAGTGCTTAAGCCAACCAAGCTGGGCCGGGGTGCTACTTTGAGTAACGCTGCCACTTGATCGCGTGCCTGGGGGTTTAGCCGGGCATTCGCTATTTCAGCAATGGTACGGTGTCCAAAGCTGCCGAAGGCGAGCGTTTGGCAGGTGGCAAAAATACCGGCGAGGGCACCGAG
>JAYUUS010000218.1:0-9676 GCA_043754435.1 Rhodanobacteraceae bacterium | reverse complement strand
GTGTCGCTCAATCGGCTCAAAACACATTCTCATTCGCTCGTAGTTGACCAAGCTTACTCAATCCGATATCCATTTGCCTTCAGTTTGAATTGCACCCGACAAAGGGGGACCCGACGACATTTTGTGGGATCATGTAGAAGCTCGCGGTACCGTTGCCGAGCTGGCCGCTAGAATTGTAACCCCAGCATTGCACGGACCCGCCCGCCAAGATAGCGCAGCTGTGACTGACACCCAATGCGACGACCGTAGCCCCGGTCAAGCCCGTGACTGCAACCGGAATTGGACTCTGACTAAAGCTGCCATTGCCAAGCTCGCCTAGCCAGTTGAGACCCCAGCATTGGATGGAACCGCCTGCCCCGATCGCGCAGCTGTGATTACTGCCTGATGCCAGGGCGATGACTCCGGTTAAGCCGGTGACAGCGGTAGGAACCGTGCTTTCGATCATGCTGCCATTGCCGAGCTGACCGTATTCATTCTCACCCCAGCATTGCACCGTACTGTCAGCCAAGATTGCGCAACTATAATAATAGCCCAAGGCCAGCGCAGTGGCACCGGTCAAGCCTGCGACACTGACCGGGGTTGTGCTGTCAATTTTGCTGCCATTACCGAGCTGACCGAAGCGGTTGTAACCCCAGCATTGCACCGCGCCACCCGCCACAATCGCGCAGCTATGGTAATAACCCAATGCTAGTGCTGTAGCCTCGGCCACGCCCATGACCGAGATCGGCGTTGCGCTATCGGTTCTGCTGCCATTGCCGAGCTGACCGAAATCGTTGTAGCCCCAGCATTGCACCGCACCACCCGCCACAATTGCGCAACTGTGACGATCACCTAATCCAAGAACTGTGGCACCGGCCAAATTCGTGACCGCGACTGGAGTCTGGCTGTCAGTCGTAGTGCCGTTGCCTAGCTGGCCAAGACCGTTGTAACCCCAGCATTGGACAGCACCGCGTGCCACGATCGCGCAACTGTGCCTGCCGCCTAAAGCTAGACCCGAGGCTAAGCTCAGGCCAGTGACGCTGGCCGGTGTTGGGCCCAGAGTCGCACCGCCGCCATTGCCGAGCTGGCCGAAAGCGTTGTTACCCCAGCATTGCATGATGCCGCTAGCCATGATCGTGCAACTGTGATCGCCCCCCAATCCCAGAGCTATTGCTTCGGTCAAACCTGTAGCCGCAACTGGCGTCGTGCTAATGATAAAGTTGCCGTTGCCGAGCTGGCCGTAGGAGTTGTCACCCCAGCACTGCACGATACCTCCTGCTATGATCACGCAACTCTGAAAGGCATTCAACGCCAGAACCGTAGCCCCGGCCATGCCCTTGACCAAGGCAGGCGTGGTACTCTGGGTGGTGCTGCCATTGCCGAGCTGGCCGACGCTGTTTTCACCCCAACATCGCACGGTACCCTCCGCCAAAATCGCGCAACTGTGGCGTTCGCCCAACGCTAGAGCCGTGGCTCCTGTCAAGCCGATGACCGCGACCGGCGTTGCGCTGTCCGTCGTGCGGCCATTGCCAAGCTGACCATAGGCGTTGTAACCCCAACATCGCACCTCACCTCCCGCCACAATCGCGCAAGTATGACCGTGGCCCAGGGCCAGGGATATGGCCCCGCTCAAGCCTACGACTGGGGTCGGCGTCAAACTCGAAGTGGCGCTGATATGGCCAAGCTGACCGTAAAAGTTGTTTCCCCAGCATTGCACGGCACCGCCCGTCACGATTGCGCAACTATGCCGGCTGCCCAATGCCAAGGCGGTAGCCCCGGTCATTCCCGTGACCGCGACTGGCGTTGTGCTCAGAATTTCACTGCCGTTGCCAAGCTGGCCGTTGTTGTTGGCGCCCCAGCACTTTACGGCACCACCCGCCAGAATCGCGCAAGTATGCCCGCCACCCAATTCCAAGGCCGTGGCTCCGCTCAATCCCGCCACCGGAAACGGCGCTGTGCTTTGGATCGTGCTGCCATTACCGAGCTGGCCCTCAAGGTTGTATCCCCAGCATTGCACGGTACCACCCGTCACAATCGCGCAACTGTGGATAGCGCCCAACGCTACAGTCGTTGCCCCGGTTAAGCCCGTGACCGTAACCGGCGTCAGGCTCGTGCTCGTGCTGCCATTGCCAAGCTGGCCATAGTCGTTATTACCCCAGCATTTGACCGATCCGCTATCTGTGATTGCGCAGGTGTGGAATTCACCAACCGCCAGCGTCCCGAGGTCCCCCAAAGCCTTGATCGCCGAGTTGCTTAGACTCAATGCGAATGAAAATCCCGGCACACAAGCCAAGATTAGTAAATGTGCGGCAAAGTTTCGCCAAGCTGAAGTATTCATATTACAAATACCCTATTTGACGCAAAAGCGCCTGAGTTGAAGCATCCCACTCCCCACTCATTGCGCCACTTTGTATGGCAGGCAACAGCTCATTCGCGAGTGTTTTACCCAACTCCACGCCCCATTGATCGAAGGCGTTGACCTGCCAAAGCACGCTTTGCGCATGCACTTTATTTTCCAGCATGGCTAAAAATTGCCCAAGCGATTCCGGCGTCAAACGATCCAGTAAGAACGTGGTGCTCGGGCGTCCGCCTGGGAAAACGCGCTGGGCGGCCAGCGATGCGCGTGCGGTATTGCTAAGTTCCGGCGCTGATTCACTGAGCGCTTGCGCATAGTCCTTACCGCGTAATAGTGCGGCACTTTGCGCCAACATATTCGCCAGCAAGGCTTGATGGTGTTCGATATAAGGGTGATCGGGCTGCACAATGCCAACAAAATCAACCGGCACTACCTGCGTGCCCTGATGAATGGCTTGGAAAAAAGCGTGCTGAACATTGGTGCCAATCCCGCCCCACACCACCGGGCAGGTTTCGTGGCTAATGGCAGCACCATTGCCGCTGACCCGTTTACCGTTCGACTCCATTTCCAGCTGCTGTAAAAATTCCGGCAGGCGTGCCAAGCGGTCGTCATAAGGCACCACCGCCCGGGTCGGGTAGCCCAAACCGTTGCGATTCCAAATTTCTGTCAGCGCCAGTTTGACGGTCAAATTTTGAGCAAGGGGCAGCGTTTGATAACTCAGATCCGCCGCGCGCGCACCGGCCAGGAATGCGCTGAACTTCTCGAAGCCAATCGCTAATGCCGCGCTCAGGCCGACCGCGCTCCACACCGAATAGCGCCCGCCCACGGTGTCAGACATTGGCAAAATGTTCGTGGGTGCCATACCAAAATCAATGGCGGCTTTGACGTTTGAGCTAACCGCCAAAAAATGCGCGCTTAAAGTGTCGCTGGATAATCCGGCATCGACTAAATAACGCTGCACCCAAGCCCTAGCAAATAAGGCATTTAAGCGCGTTTCTTGGGTGCTGAAGGTTTTACTGACGACGATGAAAAGCGTGCTGGCAGGATTCAAACTAGCCAGTAGCCGTGCGCTGCCGTGCGCATCCACGTTGGTGATGAAATGCACGCGCAAATTCGGCACATGATCGCAAATCAATGCCTCAGTCACCAAGCGTGGCCCTAAATCCGAACCGCCAATGCCGATATTGACGATGTCGGTCGGCTGCACCAAACCAACATCCCCTGCCCTGCCCTGGTGAATCGCGTCGCAAATTCGGCGCATGTGTGCGTGGGCCTCGCGCATCGCACTGGCTAAGGCGTGTAAATCCGATGGATGTTTCAGCGCTGGAACCTCGTTTTCGGGTGTGCGCAGCAAGCCGTGCAATACCGCGCGATGCTCAGAGGCATTCACGATTTGGCCGTCAAACATGGCGCGAATCGCCCCCGCTAGATCCAGCGCTTCGGCGCGCTGCTGCAAAAATGCGAGGTTTGCAGTGTCCAGACGCTGTTTGGAAAGATCAATATGGATCGCTCCTAAGCGCCCAGAAAATTTTTCCACACGCCCGGCATCTGCGGCAAATAGCGCGGAAATAGGCGCAGCACTTGCCGCGTGAGCACTCAGTGCGTTCCAAAATAATTGATTTGAGGTGGAGCTCAAGCGACACATCCTTTGGTCTAGTTCTAATGAATGATTTTTCTAAAAATGACTTTTGTGTTTGATTGTTTGCGAAGAGTTGGGCGTGACCTGCAAAAAATAGCGATTTTTACCTCATCGAAGCACGCTTTCGCACCCTAGTATTACGCTTTGCCGCTATTTTATGTTTCAAAAGGGCGAATGAAGGGCGAAATCATGAAAATTTCTATGTTTCGAGTAATAACGCCTTGGGCAGTGAATTGCGGGTATTGAATTGCGTTTAACTATATCAGGCTGCTGGCAAGCAACAGCCTGGCTAATGCTGGCAAGCCGAACATGCCTGGGAACTTTAAGCAAATTCCTTAGTCTCGCAAGCCGCGCAAACGGCGCCGGTCTTTTGGATTTCTTGCGATGGCACCTAATTTCTTAAAAACAATTTTGCTTTTCTGCGTTATTTTATTCCAAACAGGGTTTAGCAGTGCCTCCGAACCACTTCACGAACGTGAATCGCCCTTGCGCTCGACGCCAATAAAAGTTCTTTTTGTTGGCAATAGCATGACGAATCGCAATGATCTGCCGGGCACTTTTAAACGTTATGTGGAAACTAGATATCCGGGAATGCGAATCGAAGTCGCGATGCTTGCGCCGGACGGCGAGACGCTAAGCGGTCATAAAAACACCGGTGCGGTAGCGACAAAAATTAAAGTCATGCGTCCCAATTATTTGATTTTGCAGCCTGGAGCGGAGATTTTGGCCGGGTATCAAATCGATGAATCCCCGAAAGTATTGATGGAGCCAGTGCAGTTTTTCGCCGCAGCGCAGTTTTTTATGGCAGAGGCGCATGCTAACGATGCAGTGCCGGTGTTGTTTTCTTACCAACTGAATCGCGCTTCGATGAGTGTGGATTTGGACTTTATTGATTATCCATTTGCGCGCGCGGCAAAGCTCGGAAACGCAAAATTAGTGCAAGCGGGGCGGATAATTGCCGATTTACCCGAAGCGCTACAGAAGAAGTTAATTTCTGCAGATGGCATGCATCCTAGCCCTATGGGTACCCTCGCTGGCGCTGTTGCGATTGCGCACACGCTATTTGGGGTGCCGCCTGCAACAACTGAGCTGGCAGAAACCGCTCAATCATTAGTGGTTGAGGAAACGCGGGAATTTTCTGCGCAACTCAATGCCAGTGCAGAAAAAATCTTGGCGCGCGTGGAAATTGCGCCAAAACGCCCCGCTTACAGCCAAACGATCTGGCCCGAAAACACTGCAAGCGAACCGTTTGAAGCACGTTACAGTGGTATCTGGCGTTCGCGGCAAAGCGGAGTTCGTTATAGTTTTGGTAGTCAGCTGCACTTAAAGCAATCGGCTAACCCTGGCGAAATTGCGCGTTGGGAAGTTGAGCTCACCGACTATCAGTTGGCGGCAGCGCTTCATTACAAACGAACAGTGCCAAGTTCACAGGGGCTTAGTTTTGACGTAATGAGTGGACAACCCTACAAAATTCAAATTCGACACAGAAAAAGCGGCCTACGTCTTTTGGCATGGAGCGAAAATAGTCAAAGTCTCAGACGTTACCGCTCAGCGCATTTTCAGCGCGTCAAAGCGCAATCGGCGGCGGACAAAAAATACTTCTCCGTGCTACATAAAGCCTATCAAAACCTTGAAAATGCGCCACACAATGACTTAGCCAGCGCGCTAACAAAACACTTTGCGGTGATCAACCTATTGATTCCTCCGCCTGAAATGCAACGAATTATGGGAGCGTACGCTCGTTCAGAGTGGGACGAACTCAACGCGGCTGAAAGCATGGAAGCGGAAGGTGCGAATGCGCGCGCCTTGGCCTACATACAAACAGCCGTTGCACTGCACCCACAATCCAGCGATGCCCAATTTATTCTTGGCTTGGCACAGGCAAAGCGCGGGAATACTGCAGCGGCGCGCCAAGCGTACACGGCTGCAAAAGTGAATCCCATGAGTTTCACGGCTGACTACATTAATCAGGAACTCGCCAAGCTCCCTGCGCAACAATGAAGCCCACCGTTCAAAACAGGATGCTCTAGTTGTTTAGGCGCAGGGGACTGAATGGAAATTTCTTGATAAGGTGTGCGTGTCCCACCGGCACCAGCGGCTACTTACTTCCTTTGGTCTAGTTCTAATGAATGATTTTTCTAAAAATGACTTTTGTGTTTGATTGTTTGCGAAGAGTTTGCGCGTGACCTGCAAAAAATAGTGATTTTTACCTCATCACCCGCACTTTCGCACCCTAGTATTACGTTTTGCTGCTATTTTTGTGTCCCACAACAACAAATTAAGGAAGCAAAATCATGAAAGTTTCTATGTTTCGAGTAATCGGGCTTGCAGCATTACTTTACGGCCCTTACGTTTATGCAGAAAAGACGGACTGCGAAAGTTTGGTAAAGCTCGGCTCGGCGCTTGATGACATCCGTAATGGTTTGAAAACGGGTGAAGAAGTTGACGATAAAACGTATTCGGACTTAGAAGAGGTTATGGGTGTACTGCGGGGAGTGGCTGATGAGGAAGAGAACAATAATCTCGACAGCGCACTTGACGCTTTAGAGCAAGCGCATACTGACAATGATCGACCGGGCTTTGTCGCCGCGTTAGAGCGAGTTGATACCGTTTTTGGTGCGTTTTACAACTCTGACTGTGGTCAATAGCTTAAACACAGTTAGCTATGCTGCAAGCATGATTCAATCACCATTTTGCCCTTACATAATATTTTGACCGCTGCAAGCGGGGAAATCGGCGGCTTCCAGCTGATCGAGGAGCTTGGACGGGGCGGCATGGGCGTGGTTTACCGCGCCCGTGACCCTGCACTTAAACGCGATTTAGCCGTCAAGCTGCAAAAGGGTGAGTGGACAAATGACGTAGAAATGCTGCAGCGCTTCCTGCGTGAGGCGCAAATCCTAGCGAGCATTAATCACCCGCATGTGATTTCAATTTATGCGACGGGCGAACATTTGGGCTCGCCATATTTTGCTATGGAGCTGTTAGAGCACTCGGTTAGCGATGCCTACAAACTCAAAGCACCGACATTGGCGCAACTGAAGCGCTGGATGCTGGAAGCGGCGCGTGGTTTAGGCGCACTGCATGAGCGCGGAGTGATCCATCGCGATATCAAACCGGGCAATCTGCTGTTGACGAAAGCCAACAGCCTAGAGCCTGAGCGGGTAAAAGTCGCCGATTTGGGAATTGCCAGCTCAGGCCACTTGTTTGGCTCCAAGCTTACTCAGTTGGGTGTCATTTTAGGCACCACTGGCTATTTAGCACCGGAAGCCATGCAGCCTGACTTGAGCTTGGACACGCGGGCAGATCAATATTCGCTGGGCGTCGTTTTTTTTGAATTACTGGCGCGTCGAGCGCCCTTTACGGAGCTAGAACGCGTGACCGCTATACGCAGCGGCAACGCAGCACCGTTAAATGCGCCTGATATTCGCCAAGTGCGCCCCGATATTGACGTGGCCACCGCACAGCTGATTACACGTCTGCTTGAGTTTGATCGTAACGCGCGCTTTCCAGATACCCCAAGCCTGATCGCTGCATTATTAAAGCTTCAAGAAGGCGCTGTAGAGTCGCGTAAAATCCCAACACCTACTGCCGCCGCAATATTTGTGGAACCGCCCAAGAAAGCGACTGGCCCCTTATTAACATTGGGTATTGTTGGAGTTTTATGCTTAATCGCGTTCATGTGGTTCCAATCCCCGCCCACGCGCGCGGTTGCTAAGCCCATTGCAGTGCAACCCTCGACTAACGCACGCGATGAAGAAAACACGCGCGTGCTGGGTGCTGTCAAGGATCGTGATGCACAAGCACGCCGTGGGCCACGCGCGCCGCCAACCGAACGTGTGGCTAATCCCGACCCCATCGTTGAGCTTAGCGAGCCGGAGCGTTGGGCCAACGCCCTGTTGGCGCGCTATTTGTTGCGCAGCGAAGGTGCCGGCAAGGCCGATTGGGCCTTAGTGTTGATCGACCAGCAGCAGGGCGTTATCGCCGCGCAGTTAAGCGGCCCGGAAAGCGAATCGCAACAATTCAGCGGCAGCGTCAGCAGTCACCGCGTTGAAGTGTTCGACGCAGTGCCCTGGGATATTTATGAGTTGAGCTTTAGAAATGATGCAGGACAGGCGATTGAAATGCGAGTGGAAGGTACGGAAAGTTTAGTGCGCGGCGGCGGCGTTTATATTGATGGCGAAGAACGCCGCAGTTTCGCAATTGCAAGCAGCAAATAGCGCCTGTGTTCTAGCTGTGTTCTAGCGGGCGTTCTAATATGCAAGCGAAATCACCACCGCAGTTGCTACGATAGCGGGCTTGCTCATTAACTCGACCGTTATCTCAAATGACAACCCTGGATTTAAAGCAGCAGCTGCAGGCGCGGCTAAACAATAAAACCAAACCGCCTGGAAGCTTGGGCAAACTGGAGTCGCTAGCCCTGCAAATGGGGCTGATTCAGCAAAGCCCTACCCCGATAGTTAGCCCGGCTATGCTGTTGCTATTTGCCGCCGACCACGGCGTTTACGCCGAGGGTATTGCACCCTACCCGCAAGCCGTGACCGCGCAAATGGTGGTGAATATCTGCGCCGGTGGTGCGGCGTCGAGTGTTTTAGCGCGCCAGCACGCGATTGAGCTGTTGGTAGTGGACGTGGGTGTCGCCGCAAAACTCGAACCTCATCCGCGTTTAATGGCTGCTGCCAAGGTGGCGCTTGGCAGCCAAAATTTGGCGCGCGGTTTGGCGATGCCGGCCGATGAACTGCACGCTGCCATGAATGTCGGCCGCAACGCGGTGCAAAACTGCGCCAAAGACGCGCGCGTGGTGTTGATTGGTGAAATGGGTATTGGCAACACTACCTCGGCTACCGCGCTGAGCTGCGTCTTGTTGGGCGCGCTTCCCGAAATACTAACCGGCCCAGGCACTGGGCTTGACCCGGCTGGAGTTGCGCACAAGGCGGCCGTCATTCGGGCGGCGATGCAGCTCCATGGTTATCAGCCAGGAGCGCCTTACTCAGTAGCATCTAAAGGGGATCTACTGAAGCTATTGAGCGCGCTGGGCGGGCTTGAAATTGCCGCCATGACCGGCGCTTATCTAGAGTGCGCGTCGATGCGCAAGGTGATTGTAGTCGACGGCATGATTGCCACAGCCGCACTGGCCTGCGCGGTGTCGCTAGCGCCCGAAGTGCTTGAATTTTGCGTGTTTTCGCATCAATCCAGTGAACCCGCGCACTTAGGATTGTTGCGTTTTTTAGGTGCGACACCGCTGCTGGATTTGCAGCTGCGGCTTGGCGAGGGCACGGGCGCACTGTGCGCGTATCCATTGTTGCAAAGCGCCTGTGCCATCATCAACGAGATGGCCACTTTTTCCAGCGCAGGCGTGGCGGATGTATAGCGCCAGTTATTTAGCTCAGGCCGAGCTTTGAGGCAGCAAATTTGCGCTATCAAATAAAGCTGCTGCTGTTGGCGCTGCAATTTTTCACGCGCGTGCCGGTGGTCGGTACGCTTGCAGAGTGGGTGGGCTATACGCCAGAGATGTTACGGGCATCGGCGCGCTTTTTTCCGCTGATTGGATTGGTGATTGGCTCTGCCGCGGGGCTGGTTTTTTGGCTCTGTGCACAGCTATTTTCGCCGCTGATTGCCGCAATTTTGACGCTAATTTTTACCGCGCTGCTGACCGGCGCATTTCACGAAGACGGTTTGGCTGACTATTGTGATGGCATTGGTGG
>JAYUUS010000217.1:0-3234 GCA_043754435.1 Rhodanobacteraceae bacterium | reverse complement strand
ATCTGAATGGATTTTGCCTAAGTCTATCGGGCAGCGGCCGCTAGCGCCAGAAGGGCGCAAAGATTGCGGCGTTGAAAAATATTTCTGAGCGTCATCATGACGCACGCCGACATGGCCGGTTCAAGCATCACGGCTCAAACGCGCACTACTTAGATAAAAACTACGGCGCTATTTTAATGATTTGGGATCGGCTATTCAGCACCTACCAGTCAGAGCAAGAGGAAGTCGTGTATGGATTGACGAAGGCGCTGGCATCACAGAACCCAATCAAAGTGCATTTGCACGAGGCGATTTTGCTCTGGCGCGCCATGCGCCAAGCACCGACCTGGCGGTATCGCTGCGAACTCGCGCTGCGTGCGCCGGGCTGAAGTGCCAGCGATTCGACAACTGAAGCTTGATCGGCGATAGACGATAGACGATGGGAAAGTGAGTTGCTCCAGCGGCGGGTATTCTGCGCGTTCACCGGAGTCATGCTTGCCGCGCTGCCGCGCGCTACTCTGGAGAGTGCTCCTGCCGCTAGGGCACATCTTCAAAATTATCAGCAAATATGTGCTCGGTGGTCAGTTCTAACTTACCCGCCGATATCCATTCGCCCGCATCGGTGCGATTGAAAAGCACGACTCGGCCAATGTGGCTCGCATAGCTCGCGTCAAGATTGCCTTGCCCAACTGCCAGACTCATCGGTGATAATGAAATGGCTGTCAAAACATTTTCCGAATTTGGAATGGGCAAAACCACAGGGTTCGTAAACCCCGCGCTGAAGACTTTTGCTTGCGCATTGAGTGGGTCATCGAGGGCGAGCGCGGTCATGTTTCCAGAAAGTGAGAGAAGTTCTGCCGCTTCGAGGTTGGCGGGTGCAGCCACGAACTCATTTCCTTTGCGAGTCCAATTCAAAAGCACATTCACGCCTTCACCTATAGGGGTTTGTCGGGAGCCTGCGTTTTGCACCACTAGGCGATCCGCTTGCAGGTCTATTCCAGTCACGTAATAGCCGCTGAGAACGCCGGTCGCAGGGCTGACCGGAAAGCTCAGCTCTACAGGCTGGCTCGGCAAGATTCTGAGATCATAAGCCAGCACGCAAGACCTATCCGCGTTCGGATAGGATGATTTACCTGATGCTATTAAGGTTAAACCGTCTATTGCCATGTAGCGACCTAGTCGAAGGTCAGCGTTACCATTGATTTGATGCGTGAGGGGCGGTAGTTCTGGGCATCCAGCCACATTCAGCTGGAACAATCTTATGGCTGCAGATGCGTTTGGCGAATACTCCCGAATGGCAAGTATTGCACCGCCTAAGGCAATTGAAGTGCCAAATCTGGCAAACGAAAATACAGGCGACAGCACGCACGTTGAGTTCCAGGCACCATTTTCGAAGCGATAGACAAATACTTGGCCGTCCCCGCTGTTGGCGTCTGGTGCGCCGAGCACTGCATAGTTACCGCGAATGAGTCCGGTTTGACCCATACCCAACAGCGGACTAGCCACGGGCGGACGCAGCACGGCTTCAAGCCCCCATTCTGTGCCGACTCGCTGATAGATTCGTGCCGCGCCCTCATCCGGCGATCCGCTCAGACCATCCTCAAACGGCGCGGTTACCAATAATCTGGACTCATTGATCCCCACAACGCTGCCAAAACTCGGGCCAATGTTGCCATCACCGGCGCGAAAGCGCTTTTGCTCGGGGAACGACTCGGTGCGTCGATCAAGTGCAATGGCCTCGCCCTGGCCGCTGCTTAGTCCGAAGCTGGCATTGGGATTACCAACAAAGAGTTGCTCAGTGTTTTGCGTAACGCCCGCAGTTGTGCCTTCGAAGTCCGGCACAACAACTTTCGGAGCACCAAATGTTAGGCCGGTTCGGGACATATATCGGATTCGTACCGTATTTGCCTCAGATTCCGACCAAATAAGGCCGTTGTCATCCAAAGCCAGTCCAAGGAGGGCATTGGTCGCAAAACCAGCAGCAGCAGCGACAGCACTGGAATCGGCCCAAACGCCCCCCGACCGAGAAAAAATGCGCAAGCCTGCACTGCCGTTTTGGGCCGCCAAGACATCACCAGAAACGGCGAACTCCTGCGCTAAAAAACCCGTTGACTTAAAAACCTGCGATTGTTGCCAACTCGCACCGACTTGGTCAAACACATAAAGCGCGCCCTTAAAAGTGTTTTGCACGCTGGTGTAGCGCGCCGAGGCAATAACCTGATCAGAACCGGCAAAACGCACTCGATAGCCAAACCTTTGCCCTGGCGCGCCATCAGTCGGCACCAATGTGTTTCGCAATTCCCAATCGCCATTCGTCATTCGCTGGTAAATATGCGCCTTGCCATTAGGACTGGGCGTCAAAGTTGGTGCTCGCGGTGCGCCCACCAGCAGTAAATCTCCAAGCAAGTCCAGACTCGTGCCAAAGCGTGATACTTCGCTTATATCGGGAGCATTTATCGTTGCGCTTAGGTGCCAACCACGCGTCCCACGCTCATAGATTTGAACTCGACCCACCTCAGATTTTCCCGCCACTTTGGCGAAGGGCTGGCCAATTACCAAGCGATCACCTTCCAAATCGATTCCGCTAACCGTTCTTTCATATTGGGCGATGCGTTGTTCTCGAACCCAGCTGCCCTGTGTGTTGCGAACGTAAACATAAATACCGTCCCCAAATGCGGATTGAATAGCGATGCGGTTGCCTTGCGCAGCCATTGACGAACCAAAATTTGCCCCGCGAACGCTGTAATTGGAAAGCGCTTGAATTGGTTGATAGGTTTGCGCAAAAACCAAGTGTGAAAGCAATGCAGACATAGCCAGCGTTGTGCCAAGCAACAAAAACCATTTAGTTATTTTCAAATTTTTTCTCTCAAGCACTCGGTATCCGATAGATGTGTTTATTAAGTCGTGAATTCGCCGCAAAGTCTATCAAACCAAATGAAACGCTCCTCGAAAGCAAATCGTGTGGAAGCACTGGATAAGAGCACACTTGGTCAAGGAAGTTTTGAATGGATTTTTTTGCTATCGATAAAATAAAAGATTTTGTGTCGCGCTGCCGCAATAATTTACGAAGAAAGCCATTTTTAATGCTTTATCGCCATGACGCACCGCACAATTTTGTGTAAGGTTCTAGACTTTCTAGCTTAGTTCGGAGCATTTTATGCGCACAGCAGTGGTTACGGGTGGAATTGGTGGCTTAGGCACGGCGATTTGCAAAGCCCTTGCGGCACGGGGTATGCAGGTTATTGCTGCCGATTT
>JAYUUS010000216.1:0-3251 GCA_043754435.1 Rhodanobacteraceae bacterium | reverse complement strand
GTGTTGACAGCACGCGCTAAATCCTCATGCTCAGCAGATGCCTAATGCACCCACTATTGACCCCTCGAAAAACGCTTATGCAGTAGCAAGAAGTGCTGCTTTTAGCGTCATTTTGGATGGAATTCCCGATCCGGTGTTTGTTAAAGACGTTGACCACCGTTGGGTTTATGTGAACCAAGCGTTTTGCGCGCTGGTGGGTAAACAACGTCAATGGCTGATCGGCAAAAGTGATTTTGATATTTCACCGGCCGCTGAAGCACGCGTGTTTTGGGCAAAAGATGACGAAGTGTTGCAATTTGGCGGTAGCAACGTCAATTTGGAGCAGCACACGAATCCAGACGGCGAGTGCCGCGTCATCGAAACTAAGAAAACGCCTATTCAAATAGCGGGTAAAACCTATTTACTAGGCATTATTCGTGATTTAACCGTGCTTGCTGACATTCAAGGTGAACTAAGCCGTAGCAATCGAGAGCTAGAGCAGCGGGTGCGGGAGCGAACGGCCGAGCTACAGCATAGCAATGCACAGCTGCAAAATATGGCTTTTTTTGACCCACTAACCGCTTTGCCGAATAGGCGGTTGCTGATTAGCTCACTTGAGCGGCGTTTAGGGTCAGCTGCGGGTTGGGACTCTAACAACGGTGCGGCGATGCCAGTGGCGGTGTTTTATATCGATTTGGACAATTTTAAACGGGCGAATGATTCGCATGGGCATCCTTTCGGGGATTCTATGTTGATGCAGTTGGCAGAGCGATTGCGCGCCATGACGCAATTTTCTATGGTCTCACGCGTCGGCGGCGATGAATTTATTGCTGTAGCGCATGAAGGATTGCGGCTTGATCGGATAACTTTAGCGCAGGTTTGCCGCGAGATTTTAGAGCGTGTTTCGCAGCCGTTTTTGGTGGATCAAACTGAGGTGTCCACCAGCGCGAGTGTCGGGGTCGCGATTGCGCCTGAAGATGGCTTGGAAGTCGTAGAGCTGTTACAAAGCGCCGATACCGCGATGTTTCGCGCCAAGGATCGCGGTCGAAATCAGTACGCGTTTTTTGCACCCGCTATGAGCCTGCGTGCGCGCGAGCACGTTGCGCTTGAACGCGGGCTTAGGCGCGCGATTCGCGCTGGCGAAATTGATGTATTGTTTCAACCTATCATTTTGGCAAGCTCAGGCGTGCAAATTGGCGTTGAAGCGCTAGCCCGCTGGCATGACCATGAACTGGGCGATGTATCGCCGGAAAAGTTTGTTCCGATCGCAGAAAACTCGGGTCTAATTCACGAACTTAGCCATCATGTCTTGCGGCGCGCGCTCAAATTAGCGCATGACGCGCTGCCAGCGGATCAACGGCTTTGCATTAACTTGTCGGCATTACAGCTGGATCGTATGACCTTGGTTGAAGATGTGCGAAGGGCTCTGGTTGAAAGTCAGTTTGACCCCAAACGTTTAGAGCTTGAGATCACCGAAAGTGCCGCAGCAACCAGAAACGACCGCTTAATGAGCGTGCTTAATTCCTTGCGCGATTTAGGTATTGGATTGGCATTAGATGATTTTGGCACCGGTTATTCCGCCCTTGCGCACATCCAGCGTTTGCCCATTGATCGCATCAAAATTGATCGCAGTTTCATTGTTGACATTGCCGTTAATCAGAAGAGTAGGGCGATGGTGGAGGCGATGATCCGCATGGGACAGGCGCTCGATTTAAAGGTGCTTGCAGAAGGCGTGGAAACCTCCGCTCAACGCGAAGTGCTGTGCGCGTTGGGTTGTGATGAATTGCAGGGCTATTTACTAGGCCGGCCCGCAGGCTTAATCACAATTTAATTTTCCAGCGTCTTTATTGACGCAAAGTCGCACCAAATTCGACTACGCCATCGCGCCTAAGCTCTAGTGAAACACCGCGCGGATCAAAATCGAGGGGATAACTGCCAACGGTGACCGGCGAGCGAAAATACACTTCACCCGCTGTGCGCAGGTCTGGCTGAGATTTAATCAGGATGGAAGCGCGCCGAGCGTTATCAATATAAATTTCGTATTTTCCAGGCGCAGCCCCTTCAACGGAAACTTTGAATTCCTCCGAACCTGTACTTCGATCATATTGCGTGTCGAGAATGAAATTTGAGCTGGCCGCCGTTGCTTGACCACGCAGTTGCGCCAAAGTGAAGCGCTCATTGACGGATAAATCCGTGCTTGCTGGGCCGTTGGTTAGGCCTAAAGGCGCAAGAGCGGCAGTAAGGCTAAAGCTTTGACGGATATTGGTATTGTTTCGATCAATACCCTGGACTGAAAACTGCTTGCCAAGCACATCAAAATCTAGCAGTGGCGCAAGGTTAACCAATTCGGGGCTGCGATAATGCACCTCGGCTTTGGTGCTATTACCAAACGGAAGCGCATTGAACTGCTTAATGCTTTCATCTGGCAGGGACAAACTATAAGAACCCACCGGCAAATCGCGAAACTCCAAACGAAAATCGCTAGCGTCCGGCCTTTTTTCAAATACCGCACGTACACCAAACTGCGGCGTATTAATGAATTGCTCAAACCCGACCGGGGTTTCGCCTACGAAAGTGTTGTCGGAAACACCGCCCGTACAACGCTTGGCTTGAGTGGACACGCCTAGACGCTGAAGTTTAAATGACCCAGTTCCCACGCGAATTTTTGCGATGGGTGTAAGCGGTGTTGCTTGGGCTGCGGACGCGTTAATCTGGACTACTGCCTTTGCATCATTGCAATCATCAAAAGTCAATTCTAGCCTTCCGGCGGGTACAAATCGTGGCGGTTCAAACACACCTGGACTGATTTGTCGCCCAGCGATTGGCATGAGCAATGGCATGCGCATCGGTGTTTCAGTGACTGGGCTGGTAGCGGTGAAAAAGGTCGGCCGCCCCTCTGCGTCATAGCCGAAATAAATGACTGTTAGCGATAGATGGCCTTGTGTGTCAGGATAAGTTTCAAAAATAAACCCTTGTCCCGCAGTCGCCGGGTCGTACCAATTGCCGTCAAAAGCGCTGGTCACGGCTGCATGTGCTGGGTTTGCAACGACGCCCGCTAGGGAAAAAGCGAGTGCAATAAGCGCTGAGGGAGGGGTGGAGAAATTCATCATAGTCATTTGCTGCGCTTCCTGCATGGTTTCTGGGCCTATTGGCCCTTTTCTAAATCGTTTTGCGGGCCTAATAGCCCCTCTTCTAAATCGGCTTCGAAATAATAAATGCCAACACCAGCTCGTCGATCTGTGCTGTTGCCTGTAGCGTCTATATCAATACCG
>JAYUUS010000215.1:0-3277 GCA_043754435.1 Rhodanobacteraceae bacterium | reverse complement strand
CAGGCGAAGCGTTTGGCGTCCCAATACGGCGTTTCAGTTAAGCCCGGCACATACAAAAATAAGGGCCGTTGCGCCGGATTTGCAGGTTTGGTCGCATCCAGCTTGAGATAAATGTTTAAAGCTTGCGTAACGCGCGCCAATTCTGCCTTGCCAAAGCGGGCATAGAGTGGTTCTAGCAAAGCCTGCAACACGCCGTTGCGATGCGCCTCGACAAACTGCATCGCGCTCAAGACTTGCGGCAATAGAGCGGGCGCTACCGTCGCTTCGTCCAGCCATAGTCCTTTAGCGCGCGCTTTCATCACCGCCCGGTAATAGACTCGGGTTGCGGAATCCACATTGCCTTGCCGCTCAAAAATTTCGCCGAGTTCAAGATGCAGGATCGGCGCATCTGGAAAGATCGCAATCGCGGCGCGCAGTTGCGCCTCGGCTTTGACAAAATCCCCGGCATCCC
Source organism: Rhodanobacteraceae bacterium (assembly GCA_043754435.1). GTDB lineage: Bacteria > Pseudomonadota > Gammaproteobacteria > Xanthomonadales > SZUA-5 > JANNYA01. The sequence continues at coordinate 2,826 of JAYUUS010000215.1, read as the reverse complement.
GTAATTGCCGGGCTTGTTGCCTTAAAAATTGCGCGGCAGCTTGGGTCATTGTGAGCTCATGGCCTGATGGCCTCCACAAATAGCGACAAATACTGCTCTCCGGCACGCCAACGTGCGGCTTCGCTTAAGTGCTCAATATGCAAAGCCGGCTCGCGGCTTTGCTGGAAACCAGACTGGGTGATCTCGGTGAAACCAGATTGCGCCAACGCCTTAGCCAAAGTTGGGTAGTCATAGCCATATTTATGCGACTCAAATAGATAGCTCGGGTCTGGGCCAATGCCAGCATAGGTTAGAAAGTTCTCTAAAAGCGTGGCATTTTCCGGCCACCAGCTAAAATGCTCGCGCCGTGCCGCAAAAAACGCCTGATCGCCGCGCTCATAGGCGGCCAAACACTGGCCAATATCGGGCACCACAACGCGCACGATACCGCCGGGTGCGAGCACACGGAAAATTTCCGCAAATAGCGCCATGACATCGCGCGGGTAGAACAGGTGTTCCAGCAAATGCGATAAATACACGATCTGCACCGTGCCATCGTCAAACGGCAGGCCCCAAAGCACATTCATGGCTAAAGGGGCAGGGGCGATATCGATATTGATAAAGCCATCCAAACGAACTGGGCCGCAGCCTAAGTGCAGGCGCAGGTTTTGCGCATCGCTAGGTATATTTAATTGCTCAAATTGTGCCGCCAAATGCGGCTCGCGCAATTGCCCAAGTTCACGCCGCAGCCCGTCGATTAGGGCGCCCAGCGCTAACAACCGTCGCTCTAAACCAGCGCCACCGTTTTTACGCAGCGCAAACTCAGCAAATTCACCTAAACCTTGGACATCAGCGCTTAAGTCATAAATTTGCCGCGCCAGCGCACTTAAATGCAGCCCGCTGCGTGCCTGCGCGGTGGCAGGTTCGGGTAGTTGTGCGTCTGTACTCACTACCGACACCAAAGCGCCGATTTTTTGCAGATAGTCCAGCACCTGTTTTGCCGCTGGCGCGTCGCTCGGGTTCAACGCGGCGAGCGCCCGGTTCGCATCCGTGCCGCGCATAAATTGCGCCAGCCAGCCCACCAGCTGCGGGCTATCAGCGACAAATGGCGGCAGTTCGCCACGTGTCGTGTGGATCAGCATGCGCCCCGCTTGGGGGCGCAAAACCGTGTCGGCGGCAAAAATCAGCACGGTCAAAAGAGAAAATAGGTGGACAAAATGTATTTATCACCGCTCACGGGCTGCGTTCCTTCATGTTGAAACATCCAATACGGTGGAAACATCAGCAAGCGCCCGGCTTTTGGCTGGACTGTAATGTCGAGTACCGGAAACGTCGTTGCGCCACCGCTTTCAACGTCATTTAAATACCACAAAAACACTAGGTAGCGATTTGCCACCGGCCCCAGTGCATCAAAATGCAGCTGAAAACTTTCATCCGCGCCGGGGCGATAGCGCTTAATTACCAGTTCACTCAACTTATCAGTTGCCGGTAACGCTATCGGCTGCGCTAAGTGCTCATTATAAAGGCTTAGATGCTTATACATATTAGCCAGCAGCACGTCGCGAAAGCGCGCGTCCGTCAAGGGCGTGATATCCAGCTCCGTCCAAAGGCTGTCGCTATGTCCAGCGCGCACGCCACGGCCATTTTGCTGGTGAAATCGACTCAGCGCATGGAAAGAGTCGATCATCTGGCGGCAAAAACTTGGCTCAAAGGCACCATCAAAGACTTGTATGCAGCGCGCAAGTAAGGAGGAGTCTGGCGTAGACAAGTTGGGCGAGTTGGGTGGGCTAACAGGCATTCGCAGGCATACTCTAAATAATCTGCACAACATTGCCTGAGTTTTTTGCAAATGACTATCGATCTAGCTGATTTCCAACCGACTGACTCCAATAAGTTAGCCAATGATCTAAATCGGGGATTTGCGCTTTTAGAATCCAGTGCCGCAGAACAAAGCCTACAGTTGGCCACCTTGAAGCTTGCGCAAAACCCCGGTAATTGCGCCTGGTTGACGCTACAAGCCTTGAGCCTATCGGCGCTACGTCAGGCTGAGCAGGCGGCGCAGATTTATCGCCAACTGATTCAATTGGAACCAGAAATACCCGAACATCACGCCAATTTAGGCAATGCGCTGCTGGAATTGGCGCACCCGCAAGCGGCGCGCGCGGCATTGCTGGCCGCCAAAAATTTAGGCGATCACAGTGGCAATCTGTATTTTTCATTGGCGCGCACGGCGCTTGAGTGTAACGAGCCACATTTGGCGCGCGCAGAAGTTGTGCAAGCGCTGCAGTGCGGGCTGGATCAGGATTTGGAGGTCGCGCTTTTTTATATCAAATGCTTGATCGCGCTGGATGAAATCGAGTTGGCGAAAGACAACGCGCGGCGCTTGATGGCGGCACCCATGCCCGCAGATTTGGCCTGCGAATACGCCTTTTTAGTGCTGCAGCTGAGCGACTACGCCGCTGCCGAAGCGGCGTCGTTAAAAGTATCTGTGACCGCGCCCGAATATCCACTGGCCTTGATTAGTTTGGGCCTGAGCTATGAGCGCAGCAACCAAATGCCAAAGGCGCACGCGGTGCGCGCGCAATTGGCAGGCTTGGATGCGGCGTTTTCAGAGTCTGCCGCTATTGAATTGCGATTAGCCTCTGTGGCCGGGCAGTCTTTGATGCAGTTTGACGCCCGCTTGGCCGCACGTGTGCAGGATTTTTCGCGTGTTGCCGCACTTTTGCTGCCCTTATTAGAGTTGGGAAAGCTGGACGCGAATTTGCGCATTGCCCTGCAGTTTGAGTTAGCGCGTGCTTTCGATGCGCTTGCGCAAACGGATAGCGCCCTGGCGATGCTCGCGGATGC
>JAYUUS010000214.1:0-30292 GCA_043754435.1 Rhodanobacteraceae bacterium | reverse complement strand
CGGTGCTGCCGCGCGAACTGCAGCTGAGTCTAGCGAAGCGTCAGTTCGCTTTGCATATGTTCGCCGAAGGGGATGCGTTAACCGAAGCGCTGGTCAACCAAACACCCGCAGCATTGATCTGTGAAGCCGCACTCATGCCCGCACTGAGCGAGCTGTTGGACGTGATCGAAAAAGAGCAGCCGGGCTTGTCGATGCGTGTGCCGCTGGTCGCGGTAAATAAGCACGCCAGCGCAGCCCGGCGCTTAACGGCGGCGCTGGGCTGGGCGGACTGCTATTTAGAAGCGCCCAGTGCCGAAGAAATCGCGGTCGCAATCGCGGAAGTGGCAGCAATACGCGATGACGCAAAGTTTCAGGTGCTGATTGTTGACGATGATCGTCAGCAGGCGATGTTTTGCGCAGGCGTGCTCAAGCGCAAAGGCATGGAGGTGGTATCGGCGCTGAGTGCGGAGGAAGCGCTGGTTGCGCTGACCTCAATGCGCCCGGATCTGGTGCTGATGGATTTGTATCTGCCGGGCTTAAACGGCATGGAGTTAACGGCGATTTTGCGGCAGCGCTCGGATTCGCTGTTGCTGCCGATTGTGTTTTTGAGTGGCGAACAAGATGCACAAATGCGCTTTGACGCGCTCAATATTGGCGGTGATGATTATTTGACCAAGCCGATCCGCCCGCGCCATTTGGCAACTGCGGTGGCGAGTCGAATTAAGCGTGTGCGCGCTCTGCGTGCGCAGTTAAGCGAGGCCCGCCAGCCCGTGGATACGCACGGTTTGTACCGCCGCTCGGCGTTTTTAGATTTGCTGCAGCAGCAAGCCGAGCGCGTTAATGTCAATGAATTACTGGCGGGCGGGCAAGCGCTGATTTTTTTGCTGCTCGATCATGCGGATACTTTAGCGGATGAGCTAGGCCTGTTCGCGCAAAACAGCCTCGATCAAGCGCTCTGTGCGCGCTTTGCGGAAACCATTGATGCCGCCGATGCGCTGACTTCATTAGGGAATTTTGAATATGCGCTGCTGGTACAGCGTGCGGATACTGAGCGCCTGTTAGCGCTTGCGGAAGCATTGCGGCAAAGTGTCGCTATGCGCGCACTAGCGATTAAAGGTGACGAGCTGGCTTTAACGGTTAGCGTTGGCGTTATTGAACACAGCGATGCCCGCAAAAGCGCCGAGCGCTGGCTGATGTTGGGGCAAATGGCGGCGCAGCGGGCGCAGCGCAAGGGCGGCAACCGCATCGAGCGCGGCCAATTTGAGTCCTTGCGCGCCGCACCCGCGCGGCAAAAAGTGATTGAAGACTTACTCAATGAAACGCCGTCGCGCAATAACACCCTGATTGAATATCAGCCGATTGTGCCCCTGCGCGGCGCGCCGATTCCGCAGTATGCGCAATTGCTGCGTTTGCGCGGCAATACGGTATCGACCGCAATGTTGACGCGCAGCGACTATGCGGAGCTTGCCGAGCGGCTGGGTGCGGCGATTAAATTGGATCGTTTCGCCTGTCAACAAGCGATTCAAGCGATTCGAGAGGGCATCCGTTTTGGCAGCCAAGCGCGACTGTTTGTGCGCCTGAGCGTGGCCTCTTTACTCGGCGATATCGCGCAAACGTTGAAAACCGAGCTGGCCCTGGGCAGCATTGACGCGAAACTATTATTTTTAGAGTTCGACCTGCAGGATATCGAGCTGGAACTTGCCGCGTGCAATCGCCGATTGGATGCTTTGCGCGCGATTGGCGTGTCCATTTGCTTCAGCATAGCGCTCAAGCGGCCGCGCCTGGGTGCAATGTTGCACAAGCTTAAACCCGATGCGATCAAGCTACACACGAATTTGATTAGCGATTCGCCGGAATCCGTTGAATTCTTGAAAACCCTCAATATCGCGCGCGAAGGCAGTCCACTGATTGCAACCCAAGCGGCCGGCGCGGAAACGCTGGCAACGCTTTGGGCACACAATATTGATTATTTGCAGGCCGATTTTATTGGTCCGGTACGCGCGCAATTGGATTTTTCATTTGTGCCGTTGAAAATTGTGCAGGATAAGTAGGCGATTTGTTGTCATTGAGTTGAATTAAACCCATAGCAAATGCCCACCCGCAGCCGCTTAAGCTTGCATTTGCTACCCTAGCCTTTGTCTGTATCTGCGTTCGAAGGTTTAAAATCTATGTCACGCCAAATTCTTGTTACTCCAGCATTGCCCTATGCCAACGGCCAGATTCACATGGGCCATCTTTTGGGCTATATCCAAGCCGATATTTGGGTGCGCGCGCTGCGTTTAAGCGGGCACACCGTGCATTTTGTCTGCGCCGATGACACGCACGGCACGCCGATCATGTTGGCGGCAGAAAAAGCCGGAGTTACACCCGAGATGTTTGTCGCGGGCGTGCAAGTTCAGCATGAACGTGACTTTGCTGATTTTGGCGTGGCATTCGATCACTTTCACTCGACTCATTCGCGCGAAAACCAGCGCCTGACCGAGCAGATTTATCTGGCGCTGCAGGCGGCGGGCGCGATCTCTAAACGCTTCATTCAGCAGCTGTTCGATCCGGAAAAGCAGATGTTTTTGCCGGATCGTTTTGTCAAAGGCGAGTGCCCGAAATGTGGCAAGGCGGATCAATACGGCGATAACTGCGAAAATTGTGGCGCGACGTATCAACCGACCGATCTAAAAAATCCGCGCTCGGTGCTTTCTGGTGCAGCACCGATCTTGCGCGATTCTGAGCACTATTTTTTTGAGCTGGGTCAATTTCAAACTTTTTTGGCGGACTGGTTGAGCGGCGATGTAGCGCCTGTGGGGGTTAAAGCAAAGCTGCGCGAATGGTTTGACTCGGGTTTGCGGCCCTGGGATATCAGCCGCGATGCGCCGTATTTCGGCTTTGAGATTCCCGGCACTGGTTTCGATGGCGCGCCGGCAAAGTATTTCTACGTCTGGCTAGACGCGCCGATTGGCTATTTGGCGGCTTTTGACGCCTATTGCCAACGCACTGGCATTGATTTCAACGCCTTTATGGGTGCTAACAGCACGGCTGAGCTGCACCATTTTATCGGCAAAGATATCGTCAACTTCCACGGGCTGTTTTGGCCTGCGGTGCTGAAAGGTGCTGGCATGCGCACGCCGACTAAGCTGCACGTTAATGGCTATCTGATGGTCAACGGCGAAAAAATGTCGAAATCGCGCGGCACTTTTATTATGGCGCGCACCTATTTAAATCAAGACTTGAACCCCGAATGCCTGCGCTATTACTACGCCAGTAAAAGTGGCGGCGCGGTGGACGACGTGGATTTGAATTTGGAGGACTTTGCGAAGCGCGTGAACGCGGAGCTGGTCGGGAAACTGGTCAATATCGCCAGCCGCTGCGCTGGTTTTGTGCAGCAGCATTTTGAAGGGCGTTTACCCGCACTCGGTGCGGATACCGAGATCAGCTATTTAGCGGCAGCGCAACGGCTCGATTTAGCCTGTAGGCCAGCGTTCGAAGCGGTGGATTTTGGTTTAGTGCTGCGCGAAGTCATGGCGGTGGCGGATCTCGTCAATGCCAAAATCGCTGAAGCTGCACCCTGGACGTTAGCCAAAGCGCCCGAGCGCCGGGATGAGCTGGCCGCTATTTTGGGCTACTCGCTCAATATGTATCGCTTATTGATCGGCTGGCTTAAGCCCGTGGTGCCCAATTTAGCAGCGGCATCGGAAGCGTTCCTGCGCAGCCCGCTGAGCAATTTCTCCGCGCTGATGCAGCCCTTAGCCGCTGGACATGAAATCGCACCGTTCACCGCCCTGCTTGGCCGCATTGATAAAAAGCAGCTCGACGCAATGGTTGCGGCGTCCGTGGAAACAATGGGCGTGACTGAGCCAGTAACGCCGCCGAAGCCCGCCAAAATCGCCAAAGTCATAGAGGCGGCAGCGCCCGCGACGGAAGGCAGCTACATCAGCATTGAAGATTTCAGCAAAGTCGAACTCAAAATCGCCCGCATCGTCAGCGCCGAGGCGGTGCCTGAGGCGGACAAATTGCTGCGCCTGCTGCTGGATATCGGCGAAGCCAAACCACGCCAAGTGTTCGCCGGTATTAAATCCGCCTATGCGCCGGAAGCGCTGGTCGGCCGCCTGACGGTGATGGTGGCAAATTTAGCACCCAGAAAAATGCGCTTTGGCATGAGTGAAGGCATGGTGTTAGCCGCCAGCGATGCCAGCGGCGGGCCGTTTTTACTGAGCCCAGATGCCGGTGCAGTGTTGGGAATGCGGGTTAAGTGAGTGGTTATATGAAAGACTCATGCATTGCGATCAAACATTAAGATACTCCTCGACATGGCCGCTGCAATTGAAGAGGATGATTGGGATGCTTCAAGCGACTTGGTGTATCTCACAGAAACTATTGACGATCCAGAGGTAAGGGTCGACGTCCTCAATAGCTTGCTCATGATGCCGGGGCACAAGCATCATCAAGCGGTAACCATGAAGATTCAGCAACTTGGCAGTCCATTAAGCGTGCCATATATTCGGCAGGTTCTTGCTGATGGACTTCAAATGTTTGAGTACACGTTTTCCGAGGTGGGAGTTATTGCAAAATGGTTTAGCCATGCTCTTGCAAGCATCAACACTGCGGAATCAATCGCTCTCATCACTCCCACTCAATCGTCGCTGGCTTACCCGAAATATCGTAAACCACCCGCGATATGCCTTTAACTTCATTGATGATGCTTCGGCTGACCAAGTCTAAAAAGTCATAGGGCAGGTGCGCCCAGTGTGCGGTCATAAAATCAATGGTTTCCACGGCGCGCAAGGCAATCGTGTTTAGAAAAAACAACACTTGTGTTATGTTTCTTCGATGAACTCCAAGCAGCTGAAAAAATGGCTAGAGCAATTGGGCGCGACCTTTCAGCCCGGTAAAGGTTCGCATCTAAAAGTGTTTTTGAACGGCAAACAGTCTTGCTTGCCGATGCATCGAACTGGGTAAAGGCCTCGAAGCCGCCATCAAACGGCAGCTTGGTTTAGAGTGAAGGAGAAAATAATGTTTGACTACCCAGTGACTTTAACGCCCGACGCTGGCAGCGTGCTAGTCACGTTTGCTGACGTGCCCGAAGCCATTACCTTCGGTGCTGATGCGGACGAGGCGCTATTGAACGCAATAGACGCTTTGGAAACCGGCTTGTCGTTTTATGTGGATACCCGCAAACCGCTACCCAACGCCAGTCAGCCAGCGGAAGGACAAAAGACTGTGTGCCCGTCGGCGCTGGAATGTGCCAAGTTAGGCGTATATCAAGCGATGACCGATGAAGGAATCAAAAAGTCCGAACTCGCCCGCCGCCTTGGCTGGCACATGCCGCAAGTTGATCGCCTGTTTGATCTTCGCCATGATTCCAAGTTTGATCAAATTGAGGCTGCGGCTCATGCGCTGGGGAGGCGGGTTTATGTGCAGATAGCCTGACTAAATAAAAACACCTCCGCGATGATTACTAAATTTCTAAGGTTGCTCGTAGGCCCTGAGCATGGATTCAGGCACGAAAGTAAGATTGCCTCTAGCCCTTGAGCATGCGACGTAGAGCTTGTTGCGAGTTCCCACATTAATGTCACGGAAGCTTCCAGGCCGCCAAGATTTCACATTGATTTCATTTAGAACTACGCACACGTTTTCGTAGCGATCTTCACCCTTGGACGCACCCCAGCTTCGGGAATTGCAGCCATACTTGTTATGTTGTTGGTAGAAAAGCTTCACTGTACCCCAATCCTCATAGATAGCGAGTACCGCAGCAGGATCATCCTCATAGTTAACGCTACTCAGTCGATCTTCATGCGCATCTATCGAAATGCCGATCTTTTCATTGATAAAGTCACACACGCTTTTGCTACACCGTCAACTCTTGCTCACTCCCATTCAATCGTCGCCGGCGGCTTGCCCGAAATATCGTAAACCACGCGCGAAATGCCTTTGACTTCATTGATGATGCGTCGGCTAACCAAGTCTAAAAAGTCATACGGCAAATGCGCCCAGTGCGCGGTCATAAAATCAATGGTTTCGACCGCGCGCAGGGCGATTACCCAGTCGTAGGCGCGGGCATCGCCGACGACGCCGACGGACTTGATCGGCAAAAATACCGCAAACGCTTGGCTGACGCGGTCGTATAGATTCGCGCGGCGCAGTTCGGCGATGAAAATGGCGTCGGCTTGCTGCAATAGCTCCACGCATTCGGGTTTGATTTCACCGAGCATGCGCACCGCCAAACCGGGGCCAGGGAACGGGTGGCGATAGACCATCGTTTTCGGCAAGCCCAGCGCCACGCCTAGGCGGCGCACTTCGTCTTTGAACAGCTCGCGCAGTGGCTCGACCAACTTCATATTCATGCGCTCAGGCAGGCCGCCGACATTGTGGTGGCTTTTAATCACGTGCGATTTGCCGGTTTTACTGGCGGCGGACTCGATCACATCGGGATAGATGGTGCCCTGCGCCAGCCATTTTGCGCCACCGTGCTGCTTTGCTGCGGCTTCAAAAATTTCCACGAACACCCGGCCAATGGCTTTGCGCTTTGCTTCCGGGTCATCTAAGCCCGCGAGCGCGCTGAGGAACTGCTGTTTGGCGTCAATGCGGATGATTTTTAACCGGTCATGGGTGCGGTTTTGTTCTAACGCCAGCGCGTCGAACATCGCCATCACTTCATCGCCCTCGCGTAGGCGCAGCAAGCCGGTATCGACAAAAATGCAGGTTAGTTTGCTGCCAATTGCGCGATCCAGCAGTGCTGCGAGCACAGACGAATCCACGCCGCCGCTTAAACCCAACAATACTTCGTCGCTACCAATTTGCGCGTGCAGGCGCTGTAGGCTGTCGCTGATAATGTTTTCCGCCGTCCAAAGCGGCTGGCACTGGCAAATATCGATGGCAAAACGCCGCAAAATTTCGCCGCCCTGCTTGGTGTGGGTCACTTCCGGGTGAAACTGCACGCCGTACAGTTGCCGTGCGTGATCGGACATCGCGATAATCGGCACGCTTGCGGTCAGCGCGGTTACGACAAAACCGGGCGGCACCGACTCCACGCGGTCCCCGTGGCTCATCCACACGTCTAGATGGCTTTCGTGCTCGCCGTCGGCTAGGCCATCCAATAAAGGCGTATGGTTTTTCAGCAGCACTTGCGCATAGCCAAACTCCCGGTGTTCGCCGCTCAATACCGCGCCACCCAATTGCGCGGCCATCGTCTGCATGCCGTAGCAAATGCCCAACACTGGCACGCCTAGGCTAAAACACAGCTCCGGCGCGCGTGGCGGGTTGGCGTCATTCACGCTTTCTGGCCCGCCGGAAAGGATCAAGCCTTTGGGTGCAAAGCTGGCAATCAGCTTTGGATCGACATCCCACGGGTAAATTTCGCAGTAAATGCCCAATTCGCGCACGCGCCGCGCAATTAACTGCGTGTATTGCGAGCCAAAATCAAGAATCAACAGCCTATCGGCGTGGATGTCGATCAAATCGGATGCGGTTGTATCAGCGTTGGGCATAGCGTTTGGCCTCATTAAATCAATGGCCGCGAGTGTAGGGCATGGGCGCAAGCGGGCAAAACTTTCCTTGAAACTCTCGTTTCGCCAGCTGACTTGGCTCGGTGCTGTCGGACGGCCGTTAAAACTTAAACCGCTGCTGTAAGCCGGGTTTCGACTGTGAACGCTTGTTCAAAGCGGTCGCTATCTTGCTGCATATGGGATTTAGCTGCTGCCGATTTAGCGGTAGCCTATGCGAGAATCTGGGCAGTGTTACGCCCAAACGGTTCGCGCGTTCCATGCGCGTATGCTCAATCGCCTTTACCCCCTTTTTCAAACGCTCATCAAGGACTGCCATGAATTCCCGACTCAAATGGATCGTACTCATCGCTGCTGCGGCACTTCTCTGCGCGAACGCCGCATATGCTCAGGGGACTCCGGGGGGGTTAGGCTTGGTGATGGCAGCCCTATGACCCCTAAAGAACTAGATGGCGGCGCGTTTGGAAGGGAAGACGAGGCGAAACCAGAAGACGAGGCGAAGCCAGAAGACGAAGCGAAGCCAGAAGACGAAGCCGAGCCTGAAGCCACGGGTGATGACAGCGATTCCAGCGAGGCCGAAGATTCATCTGACTCAGAAGATTCGTCTGACGTAGAAGACCCAGAAGACTCAGAAGATTCAGAGGACGCAGAAGACTCAGAAGACGAGTGAGGACGACGAAGATTTTGGCGAAGACGAATAAGCTGCCGCACGATCAACAATGATGATCTTGTTTGCCTTGGCAAACGAGTCAACAGGAAAGTTGTTTTGCCCAAGTCAAATTTTCTTAGTCAAAACATCCGATTAATAGGTATTGAAGGTGCCAACCGCTATGTCTGAATCCATTCGCCTCGCCAAACGCATAGCCGACCTCCAGCGCTGCTCGCGCCGCGATGCCGAGCTTTTTATTCAAGGCGGCTGGGTGCAGGTCGATGGCGTGGTGGTGGAACAGCCGCAGCATATGGTCTGCTCTGAGCAAATCAAAATCGATCCGAATGCGCAGCTCGTTGCGATTGAACAGGTCAGTATGCTGATGCACCGCCCGGCGCTTACGCTCGACATGCTGCCAAGCGCGCAGACGCATTCGGCGGCAGATCATTCCGGCATCCGCCTGCATTCGCGCCACTTTGCCAAGCTGAGCGAGGTAATGGCGCTGGAGCCGCAGGCGTCTGGATTAGTTATTTTTACGCAAGACCGGCGTTTTGCCGGCCATATGCAGGAAGATGGTGATCGCTTTGAGCAGGAATACATCGTGGAAACCGAAGGCGAAATCGATTCCTATGGCTTACAGCGTTTACGTAGCGGCCTCAGTTTTAACGGCCGCACCATAGCCCCAAGCCAAGTCAGCTGGCAAAATGAAGTGCGCTTGCGCTTTGCGCTCAAAGGCGTGCGGCCGGGGCAGTTGGAGTCGATGTGTAATGCTGTGAATTTGGCAGTCTTGGCGATCAAACGCATCCGTATCGGACGAATTCCGTTGGGGAAAATGGCGCTGGGGGAGTGGCGCTATTTGGATGGGCGGGAGCGGTTTTGAGGGTGGTCAGGAGAGCATCGTTTTTCTCTTTTAGACAACGACAGTGGAACGCGCGACCACCCAGAGTCGCTTGGGCTTTTCATTCAAAGCAGCATATTCTGGTAAGCAGGCGCTAGGCCTAGCCAAAACGTCAGTTTGAATTTATTATGTACATAATATTTGAAATTGGATGCGAGAAATGTCCATGTCTATCGCTCAAACGCGCCAACAGCTGTCCGCCATGATTGATTTGGCGCAAAGTGCTCCTCAAGTAATTACCAAACATAACACGCCAATTGCCGTGTTGGTGTCTACGGAGTATTTCAATCGAACCGAGTCGACGGCACAGCGTGCGGCCAGTTTTTACAACGAACTTTTAGCGCTTCGCAAAACCTATGAGCCGCAAGATGATCTCGGGCTTCCAGCGTTGGGGCCACGCAGTTCACCCAATAGCGCTTGGTCGCGGAGTAACAGCTTTGTAAAAGCCCTGGGGCCGCGAAAAACCAAACAAAATAGCTGATGTGACGCAAACTATCTTTCTAGCCGATACCAACATTGTTAGCGAGTTGGTCAAAAACCTACCCGATGTGCATGTAATGCGCTGGCTACAAACTGTAGAGCACATCGCGATATCGGTCGTCACCATTGAAGAGGCGCATTTTGGTCTCGCATGGCAGCCGAACTCGCGCAAATTGGCGCTGTTCAATGCCATGGTGCAGCGGATGCACAAGGTTTATCCGATTAGCGAATCAATTGCCGCCCGCGCTGGCAAGCTGCGCGGGCAACTGCAGGCGCAAGGGATTGTTCGCAGCGCGCCCGATATGCTCATCGCCGCAACGGCGCTAGAACATCAGCTGGTTGTCGCAACACGCAATACTCGTGATTTCCTCAACTGCGCGCTTCAGCTTATTGATCCTTTTGAGCCAGTGGAATAGCGATGCAGCGTGCCGATTGGGTTGCTTTGAGCAAACGATAAAACAATGACTTTACACAGCACCGCATACACTTGGTTAATGGCGCTATGGTTAATGGCGCTATTTGGAAGGGCGGGAGCGGTTTTAATGGACCCTGATCCTTGCAGCACTTGCCGCGCTCGCGCTGTTTTCCAGCGCCAACGCCAACGCCAACGCCACCAGTATCATGATTCTTACTGCCATGACTCCAATAGGGTTGCGGCGTCTAGTAGGCGCGTTAATCGAAGTTGCCGCCCATAGCACTTACGATCACAGGTCAAATTATTATGCTGGTAACCGCTACGGTCATGGTCGTCACTATGCGCCCCGCTATCGCAGCTACCGTCACCGCAATCAATACACCATCTATCCCGGCTATCGAACGCCTAATTATCGCCAGGGTTACAACACTTATCGGGGCGGCTGGCGTGGGCGCCGCGATTAAGCGCTGTGGTGCTTAGTAATTGCAAGCGCCTAAAATTCAATTTAGCTGCATAATATGCACACTAATTGAGGTTTATCCATGTCGCTTGATGCCGATTTAAAGACTTTGCTCGCGAACGAATTAATTGCGGATCAATCTGAGCTGCTTGCTGCTTTAGCAGCGCGTGGGCATGCGCTGACGCAATCGACGCTATCGCGTAAGCTTAAAAGCTTGGGCTATCACAAGCACGATGGCCGTTACACGCAGCCTAGCGTGCCGGGTTTTAAGCTGGTATCGGTGACGTTGGTTGCACCGAATTTATTAGTGCTGCGTACCGCACCAGGTTTTGCCGGGGCGTTGGCCGTGCGTTTAGATGCGAATCCTTTGCCTGGGCAAGCCGGTACGATTGCGGGCGATGACACGGTGTTTGTCGCGGTGCAAGTTGCGCTATTGATGGCGGCGGAGCAGATAGCGCTCGGCTGGGTTTAGCCGGCCACTGCGGCTTGATGCAAAGCTGACGCCGCATAGTCAAATACGGCGGCAGCTCTTCTTGAAGCGTGCAATCAATCTTCAACTGCGGTCACCTCAATCGCGACGCGAATGGTGCTGCCAGGTTGATTGCGCGTGGTGGTTTCGCCAATTTGGCCTTTGTAGTCATAGCGCACGTTATAACCGACAAGCTGGCGCTCGGTGCGTATGCTGGGTTCATAGCTGCATACGCGTTCGGTGCTCACGATGCTGCGCTCATAATGGTTGCGATAGCGATCCTGACGTTGATTATCATTGGCAATCGCTGAGCCTAAAGCGACGCCCGCCACCGTTGCGGCGGCGCGGCCCCGACCACTACCAAACTGATTACCAATCACGCCGCCCAAAATTGCACCGAATACCGAGGCGGTTTCCGAGCGCGGGCGTGCATCATAATATTGCGAATATTGCGGAATGCGCACTTGCTCATTTCGGCAAACGTCGCGGCCTTCCTCAATTTCGACCGTTTCATAAATAGGCTGGCTGTCAATCACGCGGGCAAGGTCATAGCCTGGGCCAGGATTTTGCCGCCCAGCAATTTGCGGGCCAGCATTTTGAGGTTCAGGGTCTACTATTCCAGAATACTGGATAGGAGTTTGTGCGGATGCGTCTGTTGCAAATGCACTTAGCGCCAGAGCAGCAATCAAAGGGTAACGCAAAAAAGTGGACATAATGAAAGCTCAAGAGCGTTCGCAAATCGGAACCATGCAAACGCTACTCCGCAAAGCTTAATCACTTATGAACTTTTCCACATACTGCGTGCGCGTTTACCTGATGGCATGGGTGTTATGAAAAGCGCTGGGCGGTATATGTTTGCCTGTGTCGCCTGACAGAGTGAGACTTGTTAGACTGTCAACGCCCCACCTATCTCAACTACGCTGGAACCCCATGCTGCCGAATTACTTATCCGCTCTACCGCATTTTTTAAGTTACTTTACGATGGCAGCGCTGTTGCTGTGTGTGTTTTGGTCAATTTATACCTTTTTAACGCCGCACGACGAATTGAGGTTGATTCGCGAGGGAAATATCAGCGCGGCGATTGCCCTGGTCGGCGCGCTGATGGGTTTTGCGTTGCCTGTGACAGCGGCAATTTTGCACAGCGTCAGTACGATGGCGCTGATCCAATGGAGTTTAGTTGCCATGGTATTACAGCTGGGTGTTTATGCTTTGTTGCGCCTGCTCATGCCGCACTTAGGCGCTAGCATCAGTGCAGATCGCCCCGCCCCCGCCATTTTGCTGGCCGGAATTAGTATCGTGTGCGGTATTTTAAATGCGGCAGCGATGAGCTTTTAAGCTTAACTAAATCCGCAAAATGTTTTAATCGTTTCAATAACTTCGGTGGTTCGCATGTCAGTGGTTTATCTGGAACGTGATGGTCAACAGTTCGGCCCTTTTAGTATTGAAGAGGCAAAGCGCTACATTCTTGAGGGACGCTTTGGTGCGCAAGATTTAGGCTGGATTGATGGTATGCAGGAATGGCTTTCAGTGGCGCAAATTCCTCAGCTGCAAACGGGGGTTCAGCCAGCGCAGAGCGCGCTAGCCTATGGGGCGACGCCCTCGATAACGCCATCACCCCCTGTTTATGCACCTTATGCCGCGCCAAGCTATCCAGGCCCGCACAGCCTGGGGCTGCCTCAACATCCCGGCTTAAGCGCAGTCAAAGATTTCAGCCAATCCGATTACGCCGGATTTTGGCGGCGCGCCGCAGCGTTAATGATTGACACCTTTATCGTGTTCATCGTGGTTTATTTTTTAATGTTCGTACTAGCACTGATTTTCGGTATCGGGCTGGGGGCGTCAGGCATGACTGGGTTGAACTCCAATAGTGCGACCATTAACGCGATTGCTATTGCCACAGTGGTAATTCCAGCGCTGCTAGCCATTTGCTATTTCGCGCTCTGGAACGCGAGTGTCAACATGGCAACACCGGGCAAAATGGCCGCTGGTTTAGTTGTCGTCAACACCCAAGCCCAGCGCATTAGCGTCCCTCAATCGTTTGTGCGCGAATTTGTCAAGCTCATTGGCACGTGGTTTTTTTTACTGACCTATGCCACCCAGCCGCTCAGCGCACGTCGCCAAGCGATCCATGATTTTGCCAGCGCCACTGTGGTATTGCGGCAAAGGCCTGATGCCGGCATGCCCTCAGTGCTGGTTTGGCTAATCAATCTAGGTTGGATTGCAGCGTTAGTCATATTTATTGCACTCATCCTCGCGTTTCAGCATTAGCTCAGTGCCCGCAGCAGCGCTCGAAAATTCGTTTGAGGCAAGAACTAATTTTTTAGCTCTGCTGGCGGTGCAGCTGCATGAAACGGGCACAACTGCCGCGCGGCTGGAAAATGCCCTAGATAACGTGGGGCGCAAATTGGGGCTAGAGGCCGCTGTGTGGTCAAGCCCAACTGCCATTATTTTGAGCCTGACCGCAAACGCCCGCAGTCACGGTGTAGCGCCGCAAAATCTTGTGCGGGTGCTGCGCTTGACGCCGGGCGACATCAATCTGCGCACACTGTGTGCGGTCGACGACATCGCCGAACGGGTGATTTCCGGTGAATTGAATGCCGAAAGTGGTGCGCGTGCGCTGACCTTGGCCAGCGCCCCAGTTACGCCTGCCCGATTCCGGCTCGAAACCTTGCTTGGATTTACCTTGGCAAGTGCGGGCGTCGCCGCACTCTTGCGCGCCGCTTGGATTGAAATTTTACTGGCCGCCACAATCGGCGCGGTTTTGGGGCTGCTGCACCTGACGCTCGGGGTTCGACGCCGTTTCGCGGATGGCTTGGACACCCTTTGCGCGATTGTCGCGGCGTTTTTAGTGACTTGCGCTGCGCACTTTTTCGCCATTGATTATCGCCGCGCTCTGCTGGCAAGCGTGATTGTTTTGATTCCCGGCTTAGGTATTACCAGCGCTGCCGCAGAAATCGCCACCCAGCATCTAGTCAGCGGCACCGCGCGCATGGCGGGTGCACTTGCAACCTTATTAAAACTTGCCTTTGGCGCACTTGTAGGCGCGGAAGTCGCTAAAATTTTAGGTATGACCGCGCTTGCCAGCGTGCCACACCCTACACCCGAATGGGTTGCGTGGACCGGGCTATTGCTTTCCGCTACATCCTTTGCGGTATTGTTTAAAGCCCTGTTGACAGACTATCCACTCGCCATCGGTGCCGCCATTTTAGGCTATGCCAGCACGCGCGTGGGCGGCGATCTGTACGGCGCTGAGTTCGGCGTGTTTTTTGCTGGCTTAATTGTTGCCTTGACCGCCAATCTCTACGCCCGGCTCACCCGCCGCCCTGGCGCACTGATTCGCCTGCCCGGCATTATCTTGCTGGTGCCCGGTTCGGTCGGCTTCAAAAGCCTGTTTTTTGTGTTTCAAAAAGATGTGTTTCTAGGCCTGGATACCGCAATTTCAATGCTGCTCTTAGTGATTTCACTGGTGGCAGGGTTGCTGTTGGCTAGCACGTTGATTGCGCCTCGGCATTCGCTTTAAACCATTGCTTTTATTATTTGGTATCAAATACGATACCAAATATGCAAACTTTAAGAGTCATTTTAGATACCAATGTCTTAGTAGCTGGCTTGAAATTGCGCCGTGGCGCATCGTTCAAGCTTTTAACTTTGATTGATTGCCTGGGAACTTCTGGACACATCAAGACGTTTGCAACAACCCTGGCAAATGCGCGCCCGAGAAAACCCTGCGGTCTTAAATCATTCAGAAACCACGGTAAATCTGAAATTACGCCCTCTTGAAATTCACCGCTCAGCCAATCGCAAGAGCTGGCCGACGCGAAATGAAATGCCCCTCTTGCCTCAATAATGCCGACAACTTTGCTCAGTTTTTAAGTCTGTTTGAATTAGATTTGAAATAAGCAGGTACAAATTGCTGTTAGTAGTGCAAATGCGTCAGCGTTGCTTCGCCATTTTTATCAACGCGCACATCAAAACGATCCCCATAATCTGCATCGCCAATACTCGGGGTTTGGCAATGGCACAGCGCCGCCACAATTTCGGGCACTGTATTGCTGTGCGCAACCACCAGCACTGCTCCCGGTTTTGCAGTGGCGCTCAGCTGCGCTACAAACGTCGCAACCGACAGGTCTGGCGTATAGGTTTTTACTTGCAAGCCATGCTGACTGGCACTGGGTTGTGCGGTACTTTGCGTACGCTTAAACGGCGTGGCATATACTGCATACAGCGGCGCATCGCGCAGTGCCGTTGCAAGCGCTGCCGCATGGGTTTGCCCTAAAGCGCTCAAAGGCGGATCTTTGGCGTCAAAAAGCCCATCCGCGCCAGCTTCCGTGGCCTTTTCTGCGTGCCGCACAATGATGTAGGTGGTGTAAGTAGCGCTGAAATTCGTTTTTGCAGCGGGTGCAGCACTCAGGGTTGGCGCTAGACCTAGCAAAGTGGCTAGCAAGAAGCTCTTCAGGCATATGTTCAATGTATTCATCAGTCTCTAGCCTTAAGTGGCAACTGTAGCGCTAATCGCTAACAGCCGCCAGCCGCCTTCAAACGACGTGCATTCAAAATGCTGGCGGAAACCAGCAATAAGCCGCCGACCATCATTAAAGCGGCGTGCTGAATCACGGCGCGCGCTGGGCTAAATGCCCCGGTGAGCGTGAGTGCTGCACCAAAACCATACAGCAGCCAAACGCGCATCTGGGCGGTACCGCTGATTTTGCCGCGCAGGCGCGCCTGGATAAACGTCAAGGCAGTCAAAATGAGGCCAGCAAACACCAGTGGCTGCTCAAAACGCACGCTTTGCAGCAAGAAAATAGCGGTGTGGTGTTGCGGATCACGCACGGAATAAAGTGCCATTTTTAAGGTCGGCAGCAGCACAAATAGCAAAGGCACAAGCGCGCAGTGGATTGCGCAGGCGAGTGACAAGCCGCCGCTTAGGATTAGCCACGCGCGTTCGAAGTAGCCGCCGAGACTTGATTGAGACTTCAAGGTGGACGTGGCGTCTTCCTTACGGCTGATATGAACGGTATGGGCGCGTATTCCGGATGCTGCAATTGCTGACACTTGAGGCTCCAGGGATAAATTGAGTCAATATAGATGTTATACAGTATCAGTAACAGGCTGCAAGTTCCAGCGTCCAAGCGGCATTCTGGCAGCGCGATTCAGTGTCACGCGCGGCCAGAGCGTGCTTAAATCCGAGTTTTATTTGCCTGGGTTGATTTTGCGATGCTAATGCCCTCAATCGTGCGTGCCACGCTTGTTTCCACGCTTGTTTTAACCTGCCTGTCTTGGAGCCACATCATGCCTGCCGCGCAAGCCAGTAGCGCCCCCGCTGCGAATATCGACCCCGCTCAGCTCACTCTCGAACGCCTATACGCGGAGCCAGCGCTGGGCGGTCAGCCGCCGTTGAGTATGAAGCTCAGCCCGGACGGCTCGCGCGTCACGTTTTTGCGGGGCAAGTTGGAAAACTCATTCGCGCTCGATCTTTGGAGCTACGATATTCGCAGCAAAAAAACCGCACTCTTGGTGGATTCCACCAAAATCACGGGTGCGCCGGAAACTGTGTCGGAAGAGGAAAAATCGCGCCGCGAACGCATGCGCATCGCTTCATTGAGCGGCATTGTCGAATATTATTTTTCTACCGACGGCCAGCAACTGCTGTTTCCGCTCAGTGGCTCGCTGTATTTATACGATCTAAAAACCACGCGCGTGCAAACGCTGACGGATGTTAAAGACGGGCCGGTAAGCGACCCGAAATTTTCGCCCAAAGGACATTTTGTGAGCTTCGTGCGGGCGGGCAATCTGTACGCGCTGGAACTGACGACTAAGCACCTGATCGCATTAAGCACGGACGGCGGCGGCAGCGTTGTCTACGGCACCGCCGAATTTGTCGCGCAAGAAGAAATGGATCGCTTTACCGGCTATTGGTGGGCGCCTGATGAGCGATCCGTGGCAATGCAGCGCTATGACGAGGCAAAAGTGCCGTTGGCAAAACGCTTTGAAATCTATCCAGACCGCACGGAAGTGGTTGAACAACGCTACCCTGCAGCCGGGCAACCAAACGCGCTCGTCGAGTTATTCGTGGTGCCCATTGCCGCGCCCGAAAAACCAGTAAAAATCGAGCTGGGCAGCAATTCAGATATCTATCTAGCGCGCGTAAACTGGCTACCGGACAGCGCGCGCATTGCTGTGCAAAGGCAAAGCCGGGATCAAAAAACGCTGGATTTACTGTTTTGTGATGCCAAAACCGGTGCTGCAAGCAAAGTTTTGACTGAACACAGCAACGCTTTCGTCAATCTCAACCACGCGCTGACTTTCCTAAAATCAGCGCCAGAGTTCATCTGGGCCTCTGAGCGCTCGGGCTTTAACCATCTGTATCGCTACGATTTAACCGGCAAATTGTTAGGTGCGGTAACGCAGGGCGATTGGCTGGTCGATACGCTTTTACGCGTCGATGAAGGTTTGAGTACCGCGTATTTTTCCGGCAACTTGAACGATCCGATACAAATGCAGACCTTTGCTGTGGCGCTAGACGGCAAAAGCCCGCCGCGCCAACTGACGAAGGGCGCGGGCACCCACGTCAGCACGTTTAGTGAAGACGCGAAACAGTTTTTAGACACCTATTCTGACATTCTGACGCCGCCGCAAGTCCGCCTGCATAAAGCGGACGGCAGCGTGCAAGCGGTGCTGGATGCCAATGCCGTGAAGGTTGGGCATGCGCTATTCCCATATCAGAAGAACTTGATTGCGCCTGAATACGGCAGCTTGAATAACGGCGAACAGGCGCTGAGCTACCGCATCTATAAACCCAGCAATTTCGATCCCAAGAAGCGCTATCCGGCTTTGGTCTACACCTATGGCGGCCCGCATGTGCAAGTTTTGCAGCGCAAATTCGGTGATTTATTGCCGCAAGTGTTCGCGCAGCAGGGCTATGTGGTTTTTAGCCTGGACAATCGCGGCAGCGCTCGACGCGGGGCGAAATTTGAAGCGGCGATTTATCGGCAAATGGGTGGCCCAGATGTGGCCGACCAACTGGCCGGTATCCGCTGGCTGGGCACGCAAAGCTATGTCGATAAAGCTCGCATCGGTGTCTACGGCTGGAGCTATGGTGGCTATATGACGCTGCAAATTTTGACGCAAGGCGGTGATCTAGTGAAAGCCGGTGCTGCGGGTGCACCAGTGACCGATTGGGCGCTTTACGACACGCATTACACTGAACGCTATATGGCCACACCCAGCGATAACGCCCCTGGCTACAAAGCCGCGAGGGTTGCCACGCATTTGGATGGACTGCGCGCGCGTCTGCTGTTGATTCACGGCATGGCGGACGACAATGTTTTATTCACCAATAGCACCACCTTAATGAGCGAGCTGCAAACGCGCGGCGTGGCTTTTGATTTAATGACGTATCCGGGCATGCGCCACGGGCCGGCGAATCCAAAAACCAAGCTGCATATTTATCGTGGGATAGAGGCGTTTTTTGCGCGTGAACTGGGTCTAGGCCGCTAGCCGTTCGTCTGCAGCTTCAAACCGGCGAGCGGTGCTTTGTTGTAGCGCCTTTGCCGGTGTGGTTTGATACCCTGAAAGCAGCTCTATTGGCCAAATGGGTACCAAATGACCGCATATATAAAAATGGATTCAAAAGCACCGCAAAAGCGAAAAATGCTTGGGTTCACCATGATTGAATTGATGATAACCATTGCTATTGCGACTATATTGCTGGCACTTGCGATACCGAATCTCACGCGTTTTATTCGTCAATCGCAGTACACATCGGCGGGAAATGAGTTGGTCACCGGCTTTAATTACGCACGTAATGAAGCTATTAATCGTCAACGTGCGGTTGCAATCGCTGCGAATGGCGGTGCCTGGATCAACGGTTGGCAGGCATTTTTGGACACTAATCGAAATGCTGTGTTTGATGGCACCGACGTGGTGCTGCGCCAGGGTAACGCAATCACTGGTATAGACATCACTAGCTCCTTCACGGCGGCGGCATTTGATCAGAATGGCCGTAGAACGAACAACACAGCAGCATTTTTGGATTTTGAAGTTTCCAAAGCAGGCGGCCCTACAGACTTGGTGCGTCGAGTTTGCGTTGCACGGAACGGGCGAATTTCGACTGTAATTGGAGGTGGCGCGTGCGTGTAGCTCATCAATTGCATCAATTGCCGCGTCACCCTATGGGTGATCGCCAAAGCGGTACAACAATTTTGGAAATTTTGATCGCAATTATCGTCTTTAGCCTGGGTTTGCTCGGGCTCTTATCGGCAGCCACTCTTTCCATTCGAACCAACCAAGACGCCTACACAACCACCCAAGTGGTTAATATCGCCCAGCAGCTTATGGGTGCCATGCGTGAGAATCGCGTGGCGGTTATGGCTGGCCTCTACAACGGCACGTATGCGGCGATTCCCATTTACACGGGTTCCCCTAGTTTAGCTCACACTTGTGTATTGGCTACTCGGTGTATTCCTTCGGCGCAGGCGGCGGACGACTTAATGCAGTCAAGGCTTATGATGGGCCAGCATTTGCCGGGTGCGGCGAATGCGGTAGTGGCCTGCACTGCGCAAGCTGCTTTTGCCAATGTCACCAGTTTTACCCCGATTGGCATTCGTTTTCCCTATACGGGCCGCTGCACTCTTGCTATCAGTTGGGCACAAGACCGAATTGGAACCATGACCACACGAACTTGGGTTTTCCAGCCATGAAAAAGAATCTGGGTTTTACGCTGATTGAGTTAATGATCGCCATGGTCATTGGTCTTATTTTAATGCTGGGAATAGCGACTATATTTTCAAACACCACGAATAATATAAGGCTGCAGCGCGGTATCGCCAATATTCAAGATGCGGGCCGAATTTCTTATGATTTTTTAAAGAATGATATTGCCGACGCGGGGGCACTATATGGCTCGTCCATCAACATACAAATTGCACAAGACGGGCAGATGCCACAGCGTCCGGTAACCAGTTTTTTTGTCACACCTGGGTTGACTTATCAAGGTAATGATGAGAACGCAAGAACCAATACGCTCGCTGCATCGTCCATTAACAACAGCGGCTTGTTTTATGGCCTGCCGACGGCGAGCGACACCGTTACCCTTGCGGCTGCAGCGCCTGTCGCTAGAGGACCGGTTGAACTCCTGCCCAATGCGTATCGAATTAGTGCGCGCTATTTTATTCAGGGGCATGAATGTACAACCGTATCTAGCTGTGTGCCTGCGCTGACCTCAGATGGTGCGGCCCGTAACTACGCTGGCGCAACGGCGGCAACGCTAGTAGCGGGGGCTGCTGTAGGGCAGCGCGTCCTGGGTGCGGACGTTTTGACAATTCGCCATCTCGTTGGCAATGGCGCATCAATCGCCTCGCTTACCCCAGGTACCACGCCGGTTTATACCTTGCAGCCTGGCGCTTTGGCGCGTTTGGGTTTAACGGCTTATCCGAGTCGGCTGACAGATCGTTTAGTCATGATGGCGGATACAGATCATGCTGCGATTTACCGAGGTGATTTCAACGCAGCGGGAACAACTTTTACCATCACTGGTGCGCTAACGACAGATACCGGCGCACTCGGCTTTATCGCGGATAGAAACTCCAGAATATTTGATATGGAGAATCAGTTTTTGACCGTGACTTATTTTCTGCAAAACGTCGCAGACCCGAATGTTCCAGGCAGAATTATTGCGGCGCTGATGCGACAGGAAAATGGGCGCAATGTTGAAGAAATCGCGCGCGGCGTTGAGCGTTTGGATTTTCGTTATAAGGTGGGTGAATTCACACGGCGCTCAGGCTGGCTAACTGCTGATGAAGTGTCCAATCTTCCAGTATCGGCATGCCCACCCCAAGCACTCGATACCGCAGAAGGTGCCTGCGGTTGGCGGGATGTTTCGGTGGTAGAAGTTGGGTTCTTAGTAAATACCGTAGACGACGTACAAATCCCAGATACCACCGTAACCTACACAATGAACCAAGTAAACGGTGCGGCGGCTACTGGCAGCACCTTGCGCCGTGAATTCAAATTCAGCGTCCCGATTCGGGCTTGGCAACAATAAGTTGAGTGATTCCCATGAAATCTAATTCTATATTCCAGACAGGTATATGCAAGATGGGCGGGAAGCCCTACAAGCTTGGCGCTCCATCCAAACAGCGCGGCGTTGCGCTAATCATTGGCATTATTTTCTTGATTGTATTGACGCTCTTTGTACTGGGTGGGCTGCGCGATGTGCTTCTTCAGGAACGTATGTCTGGTGCCTATCGCAATCAATCCTTAGCGCTTTCTGCCTCAGAGTCATTGGTTCGTGATGCTCAAGCACGGATTTTCACCAATATTTTAGCTAATGCCGGGGCAACCACAAGTACTAATTATCGCGCGCTTGACAAAGAAAGTGCGGTTTTTGATCCCGTTGTACGCTCTTTTAGAACCGGTGCCGGGTATGTCAGTGGTGGGCTAGCGCCGCTCAACAGCTTTGTACCTACCGATACTACCAGTGCGCTTGCTCAGCCCGGTGGCTATGTGATTGAAGGGCCCATTCCCATCGAAGCCGATAACGGCATTTCAGGCGGCGGCGGTTTTGGTGGCAACCCCTCCCTTGAAAGCCATACCACCGTGGGCGGCGGATCTAGCGGTAGTGGCGGCGGTTCCGGTGGCGGTACTAACAGTGGCGATGCCGAGCGCCTGTATGGCTATCGAATAACTGCACGCGCAACGGGCGGAAGCGCCGATTTTGTGCGCGCAATGGAAGCAACTTACTTGATCGTACGGTAACAGGAGACATGCTATGAACATTAAATTTACGGGTTTTGCGCTGCTTACGCTTTGCGGCTTTGCGAATGCGCTGGTTACACTTGAGCGTTCGCCGTTGTTTGTGCGCCCGCCGGTTGACCCGAATATTGTCTTGAGCTTTGATGACTCCGGCTCAATGTCTTATGCGGCTACACCAAACGAAGCATGGGATACTTATCTGCCACGTGGAAGTGCAGCCGGTCAGTGTAATTGGCGCGATTTCCCGCAACTGTATGCCGCCGATTCAAATACGCAATATTTTGATCCGCTGGTAACGTATGTGCCGCCAGTGCGCGCAGATGGCACTTCTTTCCCAGACGCAGTTTTTACCGCTGCGTATTTAGATGGCTTTGCAGCCTATCGCGCGGGTGGAAGCTTGGCTGCGCCAACAATGAATTTAGCCACTGCCTATCAGCCAACGATGTCTTACGTGCCCGCAACTGGCACGGGCGGTACCAATCGCGTAATTAAATTCGCAAACGCTGCAACAACCACGGGCTGTGCGTCGGGCAATCTAATCCCCGCAACTACGCAAACTCGTCCGTGGGTGAAGGCGAATGTAGGGGATCCAGACCCCACTTTCCAGCGCGCTTTTTACTACAGTTACACTGGGCCGCGCACGGGTCCGAACGGAAAGCCAACATTTTTTGAGCTTTACGGACACAACGGCACCGGAGCAAATCCTGTTGGTATTAACAACTATCAAAGCGCGCAGTACCAACCATTTTTAGTAACCCCCGCACAAGAAACCAATTTTGCCAATTGGTACTCTTATTATCGTGTGCGCGTGCTAATGGGGCGTACCGCTGCGACGGTGGCATTCGCGCAGCTGCCGCGCAATGTTCGAATTGCTTGGCAAGGACTTACGGATAACGCGGTAACCGGTACAATTATTCGAAAAATCGAAGACCCTACTCAAAGAACAAATTTCTATTCGTACTTAAACAATGTGCTCTCGCCTTACGGCACGCCAACGCGCGCCGCCACTACTCGGGTAATCAACTACTTTAGTGACGCTGGCAATAGTGGTTTTAATGAAGCTAATCCTTATTATGATATTACGATCGCAAATAGTATAGGAAATTTGAGCGCTCCAGCGTCTTTGGTAAGCTGTCGCCAAAACTACCATATGATATTTACCGACGGCGGTTGGAAGGATAATGTCGGCTCCTATAACAATCAGAATTTTGACCAAACATCCTATACCTTGCCCGACAACAAGGTATATCCGGGTTTGGTTACTCCGCCTGAAACGGACACCAATATTTATACCAATGGCCCAAACCAAGCGAATATTGGCGGTTACGCGGATGTGGCCTTCGACGGTTGGCGGCGCGATCTAAAAGCAAGTCTCAATAATAACGTGCAGCCTTTTATTGACGATAAAACCACCGGTATTACGGGTTCAGTAGTGGCGACACTGCCTTCTAACCTACTTAATGTGCCGGAAATTTATTGGAACCCCAAAAATGATCCCGCGACGTGGCAGCATGTGGTGCAATACGTTGTTGCTTTCGGTTTGACGAGCTCGCTAAACTTTCCAAGCGATTTAGATAAATTACGCCGAGGCGATCTACGGGTTCCGACCCCCGCTGTTGCCCCTTTCGATTATCAATGGACGCGCTGGGACAATGTCGAAGGCAGTGACCCTAACGTAAAAGTTGACGATACTTGGCATGCCACTCTGAACAGCCGAGGCGAGCTGCTGGGTGCAAGTAATCCGCAAGAGCTGGTAGCGCAAATGAATTCGGTCTTTCAAGCGATTTCAGCCCGCACCAGTTCGGTCTCGGCGATTTCAATTTCATCTAGTTTTTTGACCGCTGGCACGCTGTCGTTCAGAACATTTTTTAAAGCAAGCTCGTGGAGCGGCAGCGTACAGGCCGAGCGCTTTTTGGCCAATGGTACTAAGGAAATTGCCTGGGATGCAGCCTGCCGTTTAGATGGCGGCCCTTGCTTGAGCATGACTGGCAACCCAACGTTTGCAAAACCTAACCCCGTTTCCGGCCGTAACATTTATTCGTCGAATGGCTCTGCAGGCATAAATTTCACCTACACAGCGTTGAGTGCTGCACAGCAGACTGCATTGAATTTTAATTGGGATAATGCCGCACCTGATGCAAAAGGCCTTGAGCGAGTCGCGTTTTTGCGGGGCGACCGCAGCCTTGAAGGTGCAACCTTTAGATCGCGCGAATCGGTGCTGGGCGCGGTGGTTAACTCCAATGCCGTCTATGTGAGCGGCGCGCTAGATGAATATTGGGCTAGAGACGAAGTGGAAGATGACCCAGCGCACCCGAAATTCCCAAACTATCCGCCATCAGATTTAACTTCGGGCCCGGAAACAAAAACTAACTTCCGTGCGCATTACGACGCGATTGCAAACCGTACCCCAATGATTTACGCGGGTGCCAACGATGGCATGCTGCACGCCTTTGATGCGACAACGGGGGCAGAAGTTTGGGCTTACGTCCCCTACACTGGTTATAAAGAACTTTCGCGTTTAACTTCCAAGGGTAAGTTATTCACGCAAAGCTCGGTTGACAGCACGCCGGTCGCGCGTGAGGTTTTTACCAACAGCGCTTGGCGCACGATGCTTGTCGGTGCCATGCGGCTCGGTGGCCAAGGGATATTTGCGCTTGATATTACCAGCCCAAGTGCAGGTACTCCGGCTTCAAAGTTCCTTTGGGAATTTAGGGACACTTCAACGGGTGGCGCCGACTTAGGCTACACCTACGGCCGCCCCGCGATTACCCGCTTGAAGGCGAATAAAAAATGGGTCGTGTTACTGCCAGGTGGCTATAATTCTGCGGAAACTTCGATACCAGGCTCTCTGCCGCTTATCACTGATACTGCGATCGGATCTGGGAACGCCGTGTTATTTGTGCTTGACGCCACGAACGGCGCGTTAATTAGAAAAATCGATTTGGGTTCGGGTACGGAAGGGCTGTCGTCTATTGTGGCGGGGGATTATATTTTTGATGATTCAATCGTCCTTGCTGGCACTCGTAACAAATACCTTACGGGCGCGGCATCAACTAATACTAAAGTTAGCTATTACAACGACGAAGTCACCGATGTTGCTTTCGCCGGTGATGATAACGGTGCGATTTGGCGCTTTAATTTGGAAGACAATAATTCAGCCAACTGGACGGCCGTCAAAATGTTTCAGGCACCCGCGAATCAGCGCATTACCGCACAGCCTAGAGTAGTCGATCCAAAAAACAACGGTTTGGCAAAAGTCATTTTTGGAACTGGCCGCTTTATTACTACCGGTGACAGAACAAATTCGAACCAACAAGCGGTGTACGGCATTTATGATGCTGGCCCGAACGCATACGCGACCCCGATCACCCAAGCAAATCTTGAACAAAAGCCGGTAACGGCGGTCGCTGGGGTCAACGGTATCAGACTAGTCAGAGTCAGCAATGCCACAATTCCCATTAACAAAGTGGGCTGGTGGTTCAATTTGCCTTTTGCAGGCGAACGTGTCATTGCAACCGCTGGCCTATTGAGTGCATCAAATCGCATGATTATTTCTAGTTTTACCCCGACTAAGGACGCAGCACTTGCAAACGACCCTTGTGTTGAAAATTCCGAAAGCACCCTGTACATCTTTAACCCTGACACCGGCGGTCCCTCTTCGGCCTCGATTGATACTAATGGCGACGGTTTTGTTGACAGCGGGGATGATGCTACGATTTCGGGCTACACCACTCCCGGCTATGTAGGCGCGGTAACCCCGGTTACCTATGCGGGCGGAGGCAATCTTGGATTGCTTGTACCTCCTCCTGTTGACGTACCGCCGACACCAGTAATCCCTTATTGCACAACAAACCCCACTGCGGCTAAATGTGTTGCGTGTGCTTTAGACCCTACAAGTGCTCAGTGTGTATGCCTAACGGCTGGAAACTGCCCCGCGACTGGTTTGCCCACGTTTATCTGGCGTCGAACGACGGCGCGTGAACTTCCAGCGTGGGACAACAATGATCTTTAATGCCCTTTCATACCCTTTGGAATTAGAACTATGAAACGCTTAAATTATGGCTTCACGCTTATTGAGATCATGATGGTTGTGGCGATTGTTGCAATTTTGACTGCAATTGCGCTGCCGGCTTACGGTCGCTATGTGTTGCGATCGCAGCGGGTAGAGGGAAAGACCCTGTTGAATCAGATTGCACAACGACAAGAGCGTTTTAATAGTACTTATAATGTTTACTCAGGCAGTCTTACCGGCACGGGCACCGCAGGTCTGGGAATGACTGCAGATTGTGCCGGCAGTGTGGGTTCAGAAAACTGCCTTTATCTTGTGAGGTTAACAGCACAAAATGCCGGACTTCAATACACGCTGATAGCGATTCCCCAAGACAGTCAGGCGAGTGATGTGTGTGGCTCACTTACGCTTACCGGAACTGGAGTCAAGGCCTTTACGGGTGCGGCTACGAATGGTGCGTGCTGGTAAACACTATGCTTACTCGTGTGGCTAACGCGAGCAAGCGCAGCGGCGTTAAACGCTATGATCGGATACCGCATTCCCAACGATATTGCGCTCCGCCATGGCAGTTGTCTCTAACTCTTTAAGTCGCGCAGCATAATGTTTTAGCGCGATATCGCGCGCGCTGGACGGCTGCCATTCGGGCACTAACATCGGCTTGGCATTGTCATCAATCGCTACAAATACCAGTACGCAGTGCGTGGTGTCGCGCACCAGTGAAAGCTTAGGGTCACGCGCGGAAACGTCCACTGCAATATGCATACTGGTGCGGCCGGTCATAATCACTAATGCCGCAACGTCTACGACATCGCCAATTTTAATGGACTCTTTAAACTGGATGCCGCCGACATAAGCCGTCACGCAGTAGCGCCCACACCAGCCGCTAGCGCAGGCGTATGCGGCTTGGTCGATCCACTTCATCACCTGACCACCGTGCACTTTGCCACCAAAATTAACGTGCTGCGGCTCGGCTAGAAAACGTAAGGTAACGCTGCGACGTGGTATAAAAGCGGTTGTTGGTGCGGTCTGGTTGGGTACATCGCTCATTGAATGTCCTTGTGAAATGATTTGTACTCGTAACGGTTACGAACAATAAACCTAGCAAACACCGCAGGTATACAGCGGACTTGCTACGCTCCACCCATGACTGAAGACATTACCAACGCTAATAGCGAATACGCTGGCCCTTCCACAAGTGCGGATTTCACAGTGACTTTGGCAGGCAGCGAAAAATCATTTCAAGTCGCACCCGCTGAAACGGTGCTCAGTGCTAGCCGACGCGCTGGCTTGGCTTTGCCCTACAGCTGCTTGAGCGGGCGCTGTGGTTCATGTGCGGCGCGTGTGCTTAAAGGGCGTTGGCACTACGCCAGTACACCCAGTGCGTTGAGCGCCACCGAACGGCTGGATCACGCGCTGCTCTGTCAAGCTTTGGCGGATTCAGACTTGAGTTTAGCGCTTAAAGAAGTGGCGGAAGTTGCTGAACTTGCAATCGTGCAAACGCGCGCGCGATTATTGCGCAAAAGCGCGCTGTCGGCCGATGTACTGGCACTGGAATTGCTGCCCGAGCAACCCGTGCGCTATTTGGCAGGGCAATATTTGGAGTTTTTGCTGAGCGACGGTAAGCGGCGGCCGTTTTCGATTGCGAACGCGCCGCGCGCTGATGGCATCCTTGAGCTGCATGTGCGCAAAGTCGCTGGTGGTGGTTTTACGCAAACATTGTTTGATGACACTGAGGTCGGCGCAGTATTCTTAATTGACCTACCGCACGGCACCTTTGTGCCCCGCGCTGATTCAGATCGGCCGTTATTATTCGTCGCGGGCGGCACGGGTTTTGCGCCGATTAAAGCCTTGCTTGAGCATTTTTCAACGATCAATCCGCAGCGCGCGGCGCACCTGTATTGGGGTGCGCGGGTAGCGATAGATTTTTATTTGGCCGAACACATTAGCGAATTTAAATCGCGCATGCCGCACTTGCGCTACACGCCTGTGTTGAGCGAACAGGCGAGTTTTGATACGCGCTATGGCACGCTGCATGAAGCGGTGCTGGAAGACTATCCAAATTTGAGCGATTTCGACGTCTACATGAGCGGCCCGCCCGCGATGATTAGCGCATGCCGCAGCGCATTTCTGGCGACTGGCTTGCCGGAAGATCGGCTGTATTACGATTCCTTCGATTTTGCTCCCGATGTGCTGGCAAAATTAATCCATGCTCGCAAGCAAAAAAGCACGCTATAACGGCATTCTATGACTGCACCACATGACTGAGCCAAATACCCGCAAAACCCTTGCCGCGATCAAACTACGCCGCGCAAGACCTGACGATAACGCAGCAGTCGCGGAGTTTGCGGCCGAGCCAATGAGCGTTTACAACACTCTACAAATGCCGTTCGCCGATGCCACGCTTTGGCGTGATCGCTTTACTGCGGCGAAGTCTAACGCACTAATTTTGGTCGCTGAGATTGACGATAAAGTCATCGGCGTCGCCAGTTTACATCCACTCAACGACAGCCTACGCCAAAGCCACGTGCGCGCCTTGGGCATTACTGTGGCACAGGCGGCACAGGGCTGTGGCGTAGGCAATGCGCTCATGCAAGGTTTGCTAAATTGGGCCGATCAATGGGCGCAGGTAAAACGCATTGAGCTGCGGGCGAATGTCGACAATTTAGCGGCGATTGCGCTGTACAAGAAGTTTGGTTTTGTCGAAGAAGGCCGAATGGTAGGCGAATGTTTTCGCGCAGGGCTGTATGTTGATGTGTTTGCAATGGCGCGGTGGTTTGAGCGCTAAGTTAGCGTTTCGTTTACCACTTAAGCTACTACTAAATCTATTCACAATTATAAAAATAGCGCGTACACACTCCCAAGATTGCTCCGATATTACATCGACTTTTTGCCCCCGAACCCGCTACCCTCGGGCCTTGTTGTAAAAGTGAACCTATTGTATGCGCTGTGCTTTTTGTGGCCACCTAGATACCCGCGTGGTGGACTCCCGATTAACTGAAGATGGCCTACAGGTTAGGCGCCGGCGCGAGTGCCCGAATTGCAGTGCGCGCTTTTCGACGTTTGAAACCGCAGACTTAAAGCTGCCGGTGATCATCAAGCGCGATGGCAGGCGTGAACCTTTTCATGAGCCTAAGCTGCGTGGTGGCGTTGAGCGCGCGTTCGAGAAGCGCAAAATTGGCTTAAACGAGATCGACAACCTGATTGATGCAGTGATTAAAAAGCTGCGCACTGCGGGCGAACGCGAAGTGCCGTCCAGCCAGTTGGGCGCTTGGCTGATGGCGGAGCTCAAGGAAATCGACCAAGTTGCGTATGTGCGTTTTGCGTCGGTCTATCGACGTTTTGAGGACGTCCAGGCGTTTCGCGAGGAGATTGAAAGTTTGGAGCGCGATTGGCCGCGCGAATTGAAAGATCGTCAGTTTTCTTTGTTGGCCGATGCTGTGGGCGCTTCAGGGGATAAAAAATGAAAGATTTAGCCGCATTGCGCAGTGAATTGGATGCCGTTGATGCCGATTTGATCGGGGCGATTGCCAAACGCCAAGCCATCGTTGCCGAGATTGGTCGCGTCAAAGAAGGCAGTGGTCAGCAGCTGCGTGACTATCGCCGTGAAGCGCAAGTGCTCGCCAATGTGCGCGCCAAAGCGCAAAGCGCTGGCTTAAATCCGGGCTTGGCAGAAAACGTGATGAAGCAATTGATTGAGGCGTCTTTGGTCAATCAAGAGCAGAGGCGTGTGCGCCATTCCACCGAAGGCACCGACAAACGCGCGCTGATTTTGGGCGGCAACGGCAAAATGGGGCGTTGGTTTGCGCAATTTTTGGATGCGCAAGGCTTCGCGGTCGAAATTGCCGACCCCTCGGGCTGCCCGGAGGAATTTAGCGCAAGCATCAATTGGCAGCAGAGCGCGATGGAAGTCGATGTGATCGTGATCGCGGCACAATTGCGCGCCAGCAGCTTATTGATTGCTGAGCTAACCGCGTTGAAACCGAATGCGCTGATGTTTGATTTAGGCTCACTCAAGTCCCCGCTCAAGCAAAGCTTGCTGGCCGCCGCCAGCGCCGGTTTAAAAGTGTGCTCGGTGCATCCGATGTTTGGCCCCGATACGGTGTTGCTGTCGGATCGCCATATTATTTTTATTGACTTGGGCAACGTTGGCGCTGGCATCGGCGCAGTTCGCGAAGCGAAAGCGCTGTTCGCAGCCACAAGTGCGGAACTCGTCGAGATGGAATTAAACGAGCATGACGAACTGATCGCTTATGTATTAGGTTTGAGCCACGCACTGAATATCGCGTTTTTCACGGCGCTGGCGAATTCTGGCAAAAGCGCGCCTAAGTTGGCAAAGCTGTCCAGCACCACTTTTGATCGCCAGCTGGCGATTGCCGCAAACGTCGCGGAAGAAAATCCGCGTCTGTATTTTGAAATACAGCACCTCAACGACGCGCGCGAGCAAGGTTTAAAGGCGCTGGAAAATGCCGTTGCGCAAGTCGCACGCTGTGTACGCGAGGGCGATGAGATCGGTTTTGTGGCGCTTATGGAGCGTGGCCGGGGATATTTGTCGGCGCGCTCGGCACAGGCAGGGCGGATTGGGTGATGATGTTTGATTGCAAGTATTGGAATGACTTCAGCAGACCAAGTGCTAGACGTGGTGGCAGCTTTTCATCCGGCAAAGCGTATTTCACCAAAAACCGTTTTTG
>JAYUUS010000213.1:0-3284 GCA_043754435.1 Rhodanobacteraceae bacterium | reverse complement strand
CGGGCACGTTGGCGCTGGCCGTTACCGAAAGCTTAAACGAAGCCACGGCCTTGGCCGCGCACATCACCCCGCGTGGCGGCGTGGTGCTGCTATCCCCTGGCGCGCCAAGCTTCGATGCGTTCTCAAGCTATGCCGAACGTGGCCGCGCCTTTGCTGATTTTGCTGGGTTTGGGGATATTTCCGAAGTCGAAATTGTAGGATTGGGCATTTTATGAAAGGCGTCAAAGTCTGGGATTTGCCGTCGCGCATGGCGCACTGGGCGCTGGCGTTAAGCATTTTGGGCAGCTATGGCACCGCAGAATACGGCTGGTTTTCGATGCAGTGGCATTTTTACTTTGGCTACGCGGCGATTACGCTGGCACTTTTCCGGGTGCTGTGGGGTTTTTTTGGCAGCGAACATGCGCGCTTTCGCAATTTTGTGCGCGGCCCCGGCGCGGTCTGGCGCTATCTAAAAAGTTTGAGCGACAAAAATAGCATCGAGACTACCGGCCATAGCGCATTGGGCGGCTGGGCCGTATTGGTACTGCTAGCGGCGACCTTGGCGCAGGGCATCAGCGGTTTATTTAATAATGACGAGATTGAATGGTTTGGCCCTTTGAGTGACAAAGCGTCCAGTGATCTAGTCGAGAAAATGTCGTGGTTTCACGATAATTTTTCCAATGTGCTGCTGATTATTATTGGTATTCACATTGTTGCAGCACTGCTGTATTTGCTGATTAAAAAGCAAAATTTAATTGGCCCAATGATTACTGGGGTGAAACGTTCGATCCAAGCTGAGGATGCCAAGCAAAAGCCGCTTTGGTTAGCGCTTGTTTTGCTTGCGCTCAGCGCGGCGGCACTTTGGGCGCTGATACAATTTTGGCCGGTAAGTTAAGCCAAGGTTGAGTTGATTCCTGAACGTCTTTTACGCCCGGTAGCGTAAACCCCTTGCAACATCGCCCCCCGATCGCACATCATTGCATTAACGTAACAATGCGCTAACACATGAAAAAGCGGTTTGTAGAAGCAGAAGTATTAAGTGAAGAGCCCATTGTGGCGCTTTCCCGCGCGATTGCGGTGCTGGATACCATTGAGGAAGTGCAGGCGTTTTTGCGGGATCTGTGCACACCGGCAGAATTGGAAGCGCTGAGCGACCGCTGGCGCGTGGTGCCGTATTTGCTGGACGGCGTGGCGTATCGGGAAATTCACGACCGCACCTCGGTCAGTGTGACCACGATTGGGCGCGTGTCGCGTTTTCTGTCCGATGGCAGCGATGGTTATCAAACTGCAATTCGAAAGCTCAAGCGGCGCAGACAGTGGCCGGAAACCACCGCCGATGATGGATCAACATTATGATGCCGCGTGATCGCTTAAGAATTGCGGTGCAGAAATCCGGGCGTTTGTCGGAATCCTCGCAAGATTTACTGGCCAAATGCGGCCTAAAATTTCGTTCCAGCCGCGATAAGCTGTTTTGTTATGGCGAATCCATGCCGATTGATTTGCTACTGGTGCGTGATGACGACATTCCCGGAATGATCGCGCAAGGTGTGTGCGAACTGGGCTTTGTCGGCCAAAATGTGGCGCGCGAACAATCGACCGAGGCGCTCAGCAACGCCCGCGATCCCGGCTTTTTAGAGCTGCGCGAGTTGGGTTTTGGCCATTGCCGCTTGTCCATTGCTTTGCCGCAAGAACAAGAATTCAGCTCGGCAAAAGCGCTTGAAGGCAAACGCATTGCCACTAGCTATCCAGCATTACTAAACAAATATTTGCTGGAAAATGGCGTGAGCGCGAAAACCGTGGTGCTCAGTGGCTCGGTCGAAATTGCGCCCAAGCTAGGCACCGCCGATCTCATTTGTGACTTGGTTTCTTCGGGGGCAACGCTGGTAGCGAATCAGCTGAAAGAAGCCGCCGTGATTTTGGAATCACAGGCGGTGTTGATCGGCTCTGGCTTGACGTATGCCGATGAGCGCGCCGAGCTGACCGAGCTGTTATTGCGCCGCATTGATGGCGTGATTCGCGTGCGGGAAAGCAAGCTGGTGATGCTGCAAGTATCGCGCGCGCAGTTGCCGATGGTGCTGAAGGCGCTGCCCAAGGCCGATCGCCCTACGATTATGAGCGTCGAAGGCGCCAGCGTAAACGGCCTGTCGCATGACGTTGCGGTACAAGCGGTATGCCACGACAGCATCAGTTGGAAGCATCTAGAAGAGCTCAAGGCGGCGGGTGCGCATAATTTATTAGTGTTGCCGGTCGAAAAAATGCTTTCTTGACCTTAGCTCGTCATTGCGAGCGCAGCAAAGCAATCTCGTATTTCAGTCGCATTGAGATTGCTTCACTGCGTTCGCAATGACGAAACCCCGGAATTAATTGATCTGAACTGAACGAGTCTAAGAAAAAATGATTGTTTG
Organism: Rhodanobacteraceae bacterium; assembly: GCA_043754435.1. Lineage (GTDB taxonomy): Bacteria > Pseudomonadota > Gammaproteobacteria > Xanthomonadales > SZUA-5 > JANNYA01. The sequence goes on along the minus strand of JAYUUS010000213.1, from coordinate 900 downwards.
GAATGAATTAACCGCTGCGGCGCAGACGCAAGTATTAAAGCGCCCCGCCATGACGGGGAACGCAGACCGCGCGGTGGATGTTGCCCGCTACATCGCGCAAATTCGCGCTGATGGCGATGCCAGCGCACGCGCGCTCACCCGGCGCTTTGATGGCGTCGAACTGGGCGAGCTAAAAGTAAGTGCGGCGGAATTCGACGCCTGCGAGGCGCTTTTAAGCGCCGAGCTAAAAGCCGCCATGCAGGCAGCGTTTGCGCGCATCAAACGCTTTCATAGCGCCTGTGCGCCGCACGCTGTGGCGGTAGAAACCGCGCCGGGCGTGTTGTGCGAACGTATCGTTGTTGGCATTGATCGCGTCGGTTTATATGTACCGGCGGGCAGTGCGCCGCTGCCGTCAACGGCGTTGATGTTGGGCGTGCCTGCGATGCTGGCGGGCTGCCTTGAGATCGTACTGTGTTCACCGGCTGATACTAACGGCAACGTGCATCCAACGGTGCTGTATGCGGCCAAGCTGTGCGGCATCAGCAAGGTGTTCAAGCTTGGCGGCGTGCAGGCCATTGCGGCGATGGCTTTTGGCACGACCAGCGTGCCGAAATGCGACAAATTATTTGGCCCCGGCAACGCTTGGGTAACGGAGGCGAAACAGCAGGTCAGCTTGACGCCAGACGGGGCCGCGATTGATATGCCTGCCGGGCCAAGTGAAGTCTTGGTGATCGCAGATGTGAATGCAAACAGTGAAATCGTCGCTGCGGACTTACTCAGTCAAGCTGAGCACGGGCCGGATTCGCAGGTGGTTTTATTAAGCGACAGTAGCGAACTCATCACCCAGGTGCGCGCCGCACTTGACCGGCAGCTTGAAGCGCTGGGGCGCGCGGAAATCGCGCGGGCAAGTTTGCAGCACTG
>JAYUUS010000212.1:0-9906 GCA_043754435.1 Rhodanobacteraceae bacterium | reverse complement strand
AAAGCCGCGGTTAACGTGGTCTTACCGTGATCGACGTGACCGATTGTGCCGACGTTGACGTGCGGCTTGTTGCGTTCAAACTTTGCTTTGCTCATGGCGGTAATCCGTACGATGAATGAGTTAGATAGTGCGATGTGGCTAAAATGGTGCCCACGATTGGAATCGAACCAACGACCTCCTCCTTACCAAGGAGGTGCTCTACCGACTGAGCTACGGGGGCATTAAACTTTTTGTATTGATTTCTAACGTTTGAATTACTTAAAGTTTTAACGCATCTTCCAATTCAACCGTGCGGCAGCTGGAGCGGGATGCGGGAATCGAACCCGCGCTATTAGCTTGGAAGGCTAGAGTTCTACCATTGAACTAATCCCGCGAGATACATCGTTAAAACTTTGAAGCTCTCTTACGTTTTCTTTATTTTAATTCTGGTGGAGGAACGTGGATTCGAACCACGGAAGTCGAAACAACTGATTTACAGTCAGTCCCCTTTGGCCGCTTGGGTATTCCTCCGACAAAGAGCCGACGATTTAAGAGCTTGACTCGTTTTTTGTCAAGCGCTCAAACTCGACTGGCACGGTTTTTGGCACACGCATTCAGCTGGACGCAGGGTTTTGGGGTGCATCACTTTGATGCAGCCATTGCGGCAACGCTGCAACGTAGTATTCGCGTTTCCAAATCGGCACGCGCGCCTTAATTTCATCAATGATAAAGCGTGTGGCGGCAAATGCAGCGTCCCGATGGCCAGCACTAACGCCTACCCAAACCGCTAGTTCTGACAGCTGCAAGGTGCCGACACGATGCACACAGAGCGCGCCTTTTATGGCAAATTTCCGCAAGGCATCTTGCATGACACGCTCGCCTTCGCTGAGCGCCAAGCGCGGATGTGCGTGATAGCTCAGACTGCTTACCGCTTTTCCGGCGTGGTAATCGCGCACCCAGCCCTCAAAACTGACAAAAGCACCAGAGCTTGCCGCCAGCAATTCCTGCCTGAGCGTCGCGGGGGCAAATGCTTGGTCGGAAATTTGAAATAACGCTTGCGACATGACTTTGCTTTATTTGCTTTGCTTGAGCAGCCCGGCTGATGAGTGTAACCGCCGGAGGCGTTTGCTAAGCTCATGGGATGATAAATCGAATTGAAATGATGCGTGATCCGCGCGGCTGGATTGCCACTGGCTTGGGCAGCGGTTTGGCACCTATTGCACCCGGAACCTTCGGCACGCTTGCCGCGCTGCCCCTGTGTTGGGCGCTTGGGTTTTATTTGCCCTTGTGGGGCTATTTGCTAGCCACCTTGATGCTGTTTGGTATCGGCTGGTGGGCGGCGGCGTGGGTGGTGCGCACCTATAAAATTCAAGATCCGGGCGTGATCGTGATTGATGAATGGGCCGGCATGGCGATTACTTGGCTACCGGTAGCGTACTGGCCGCACGCACAAAATTTCTGGCTCGCGTTAGTCGCAGCGTTCTTAAGCTTTCGCGCCACCGACATTGCTAAACCCTGGCCTGCCAGTTGGGCCGATAGCCAATTGCACGGCGGCTTTGGTGTCATGCTGGATGACGTATTCGCAGGCGTTTGGAGCGCCGTACTTATGCTGCTTTTGCTCTGGTTGGGGGTGTTTGCGGCTTAATTTGCCCCTACAACCCCGCCTTCGCAAGCAACAACTCCGACAGCTGAGCGACATTTTCGTGCAAAAACAACACCGCTAAATCACCGGGCTTAAGCCATGCCAACGCCCGCTCAACTAATTCAGCGTCGGTGCGCAGGTACTGGGTTTTTTTCTCTGGATAACCGTTACTTTTTAAGCTGGCGCGCAGAATGCCGCTGAGCTGACCTTCGGGCCGCCCACGCAAGTAATCGCTTAATTCTTTGACGATCACCAGCGTCGCGTTGGCAGCGGCCACCCGTGCGCCGACTTCTAGTGCGGCTTCATCGCTGCGATCACCGGGTAAGCCCACGCCAATCAACAGGCGCTTGTGCGGCAATGCAGCGGCGGCATCCAAAATTGCGGCGATACCATCTGGGTTATGCCCGTAGTCAAGCAACACTTTTGCGCCATTAATTTGATACAAATTTGCCCGGCCAGGGTTGTCTAGCGGGTGCTTACCAAACTGCGCAAGCGCTGTGGTAATTGACTCAACCGGGGTTCCCAGCATCACCGCAGCTGCGGTTGCGGCCAAAATATTGGCGACGTTGTAGCGCGCGCCGCCGCGAAAGCTTAACGGGCAATCCCGCACATCGTTCAAAACATAGCGTTCTTCGCCGGCAAGCTCGACGCAAATATGGTTTTGCTCCAGATATACCAGCCCGGCACGCGGTGCGCGACCGCGCGTAATGCTGCTGCTTGGGCGCTCAAAGCCAAACCAGCAAATTGGATGGCTGAGCTTGCGCGCATGGGTGCGGCAGTGCTCGTCATCGGCGTTCACCACCACCGGCGCGCTAGGCGCTAAGCCACGCACAATGGTAAATTTGGCCTCGGCTAACTGCATCAAAGTGTGGATGCCGTTTTCGCCCAAATGATCATTCGCGACATTGGTGACGACGCCCACATCCGCGTCGATCACTTGTAAACCCCGGCGCAACATACCGCCACGCGCCACTTCCAGCACCGCGATTTCAGTATTTGGATGGCGCAGCACCATGCGCGCGCCAGTGGGGCCGGAATAGTCGTCGCGCTTCAGTATTTCGGTGCCAATTTGGACAAAATCGGTGGAGCAAAACCCTACCGCTTGACCACCGCCACCCAGCATGCGCGCCAGCAATCGCACGGTCGTGGTTTTGCCGTTGGTGCCGGTTACTAAAACGGTCGGCACCTGATGCCGTTTCGGCCGCCACGCAATTTCGCTCGGTTCGGGTAAATCATCAAAAGGATAAACGCGGGCGTTCGCACCCTCGCCCAACGATAGTTCGTTTTCGCTGAGCAGTACCGGAATACGGCGCAGATTCGCGGCACGATAAAGCGCCGCAAGTCCAGGGCGAGCTTCGCGCGCAATGCACCCGAGCATATCGTCCGTGGCTTCGCTCAAGCTGGTCGCATTGGCAAGTTTGAGCTTGGTTAATGCGGCCTCCCAGGCCCATTCAGTAATATGGGTGGCGCTGAGTAAACCGTCAATCGGCGCGCTAATCGCCAAGATCTGGCTTGGCCCTTGATCGCGCGAAATCACCAGGGAATCACCCCAGCCAACCCGCACGAGCAGCTTTTTAACTAAGTGGCGCCAGTACACGCGCAACTTGGTTTTAAGTTCAGTAGGTGCGGTAACTTCCAAAATTGCGCCGGGCACCGGCAACACCAGCGAGGCTCCGGTCAAGCGGCGGGAGTCGGTAACAAAAGGCAAGGCCATACGCTAGCCCCCTAATTCGCGATGCAACGCGGTCAGTTTGGGTTCCTTTGGAATTTCTGCGGCAACTAAGGATAAGCCACTGGTGTCGATAGGTTTGGCCGCGACCGGCTTCTTTTCGATCAATTGCACGCCCGGACTTGCCAGCGAAAATTGCTCCACAGCGAAACTGCGTTCGGCTTTCTTAGGCCCGCTGGAGTCGATAACCGCACCCACTGCGGCTAGGCTAAAGCTGGACAAGTCCGGCTCAAAAGCCGCAACTTTGGGCTTGCTCGCCAAGGGCGCATCTGCGCTCGGGGTATCAATGACGGCATTGATCGGTGTAACTGACGCTACTTTAACGGTGGCAGTTTGCGCGGGCGGGACTGCAACTGGAGCAATAACGGGAGCGGCTACAGCGCTCGCGGCAACGGGTGCAGCAGCAGTGACCTCATCCACCATGACCGCCACCATGAGCCCAGCGTTGCGCATTGCCTCCTGAATTTTTTGCGCCATTTCTTTGCTTACACCGGCTTTAATAACCCATTTTGGCTGCGCGAGCAGGGTGCCAATACGCGACTCGTCCGTGCGAAATAGCTGCGCCAAATTGGCGCGCGCTTGTTCTAGCGTGAAGCCACTAAGCAATTTGCCGCGAAAAATAATTTGGAAAAGTGGATCACTCATTATTAAACCTCGCATTCAAGCGTGTGGCACTGACTAGCGTCTAGTATTGCGTGGGTGATAGCACCAATGCCAGGGTTCGTACAGCACACCGTGTCGATTTTCCGGTGGGAAGCTCATGATAAATCCAAATCGCCGTGCATTTTCCTGCAGCCACAAAAACGCGGCACTATCGGCAAACGCTTCCACCAATGGCACCGTGCCCGGCTCTGCCAAGTCAATCGCATAGCCGCTATGGTGTTCACTGAAGCCCGGTGCTGCTGACACGGTCAGAATGTCAGCAATTTGCTCACCGCGTTTGAGCTTACGCCTGAGCAAATCCGCCTGATAGCGCTGCGATCGAAACGCGGAAACAATCTCAAAGTGAACGCCCGCTTTGAGTGCTGCGGCCTGCATTGCCAACCACGCAGTTCGTGCATCTGGATGCAACCAAATGGTGCGTTTGAATCGATCCGTACCGGCGCTGATTAATCGCTGTGGCTCCGGCACCACCGGCAATTCGCGCTTTTTACCGTAGTCCAATGCAATGTCAAGCTCGCGCAATTGCTGCATGATTGTGGTCGAGGCAGGCTGCGGCGCACGCAAGCGCAAGCGGCGCACTAGCATCGCGAATAATTCCGCGTCCGCAAGCCCCACTTTTCCCTGCCAGCGCGCAACAACCCGATTGCCCCGGCGCTTATCGCGCAAGCAAATACGCCCATGCAGCAGTTCCAACCACCAGCGCGATGCATTAATCGCCACGCCATAGGATTTGCGCGGCGGTAAGCGCGGCGAAACATGGCTGTTAATCGCCATCAAAATCGCCCATTATTTGAGATTGGCTCACGATCGAGCCACTTTTGGAGTTCACAGTGCAGCACAGAGTAATTCCCAACCTGATTGGCCTAAGTTTAGAACTCAGCGCAGTTCGCTGGGCATGAATATGAAGCCTGAGCTAGGCAGCGCCGCGCAAAGCTTATTGCAAATGCCCAAAAAAGGCGTGTATGCGATCACGCCCACAAACCTCAGTGGCACAGCACTCGTCGATGCCGCGCGCGCCGCGCTTGGCGGTGGTGCGGTGATGCTGCAATACCGCGCCAAGCCAGCAAACATTGCCGACGCATGGGCGCTAAAAGCACTTTGCGAACAATTCCGTGCGCCGCTGATTATTAACGACGATCTTGCCATCGCAACCGAGCTTGGCTGCGGCGTGCATTTGGGCGAAAGCGACGCGGGAATCGCACTGGCGCGCCAAGAACTGGGTGCGGATGCGATCATTGGTGCCTCGTGCTACAACAGCGTGGTACTGGCGCAGCGCGCTTTGGATAACGGCGCAAGCTATGTCGCGTTTGGCAGTTTTTTTCCCTCCACGACCAAAACGGTGCCGCGTCGCGCTGATATCGCACTGTTAAGCAAAGCTGCGGTATTAAATGCGCCGTGCGTGGCGATTGGCGGTATTGATATCAGCAATGCCAAACCGCTCATTGCGGCTGGCGTTGACTATATTGCCGTCGTTAACGGCATTTTCGGTCAAGCAGACATGCAAGCCGCAACCGCCGCACTCGCCCATCTTTTTATTGATTAAGCTTAGCCTATGAATGAAACAAACTCGACCGAAAATAATCAGCAAACGCCGACCGAGGATCAGCGCCGCATTCGCTCGTTTGTGCTGCGCCAGGGCCGCCTGACCGGCGGCCAAGCGCGCGCGATGCTGGAACTGCTGCCGAAATTTGGGCTTGCGAGCGGCGCGAAAGTCACCAGTGCCGTGTTTGGCAATAGCGCGCCAATCGTGCTTGAAATAGGTATCGGCAATGGCGACGCGCTGGCACATTGTGCGCTTAGCGACCCAAACCGCAACTACATCGGTGCTGAAGTACATGCGCCGGGCGTCGGTCACGCGCTACTTGCCATCGAGGCGGCGCATTTAACCAACGCGCGCATTTACCACGGCGACGCGGTCACTCTTTTAGCCGAGCAAATCGCTGACGCCAGCCTCAACCAAGTCAATATTTGGTTTCCCGACCCCTGGCACAAAGCCAGACACAACAAGCGCCGCCTGATCCAGCCTGCATTTGTGGACGCGGTGGTGCAAAAATTGGAAACGGGTGGTTTGCTGCATTTGGCAACGGACTGGCAGCCCTACGCCGAGCACATGCTGGCGGTACTTGAGGAATGCGCCGGACTAGCAAACTGCGCAGAACCGGGCGGTTTTATGCCCAAACCAAGCTGGCGGCCCAGCACCCATTTTGAACGACGCGGCGAACGCTTGGGCCACGGCGTTTGGGATCTGTTATTTAAAAAGATTACCTGAAAAGCAAAACCTGCTAATGCCCGAACTTCCAGAAGTAGAAACCACCCGCAATGGCCTTGCGCCGCATTTGATCGGCGCACGCATCAACAACATCCTCTTGCGCAGGCCCAACCTGCGTTGGCCGATTCCCGTGGAAATTCAAACGCTGAACGGGCAAACCGTCACCGCGATCACGCGCCGGGCCAAGTACCTGCTGATGCACACGGACGCGGGCAGCGCGCTTTGGCATTTGGGGATGTCGGGCAGCTTGCGGGTACTTGATGCCGCCGTGGAACCCAGGGAGCATGACCACGTAGACTGGCAGATGGACAGTGGCAAAATTTTGCGCTTTTATGATCCACGGCGTTTTGGCTGCCTGATGTTTCAAGCGCCGGGCACGATCCACCCGCTGTTGGCAGCGCTGGGGCCAGAACCCCTGAGCGAGCATGCAAGCCCCGATTTGCCCGCATTCACCGCAGATTATCTGTATGCGCGCAGCCGGGGGCGCAGCCAAGTCGTCAAAAGCTTTTTGATGGATCAAGCGACAGTCGTGGGCGTGGGCAATATTTATGTCGCGGAAAGCCTGTTTCAAGCCCGGGTAAAGCCGCAGCGGGCCGCAGGTTCACTTAAGCTCAGCGAGTGCGTCAGGCTAGTCAATGCCATTCAAGGTATTTTGCGCCATGCCATTGCGCGCGGCGGCACCACACTGCGGGATTTCATCAACCCGGATGGCGCACCGGGCTATTTTGAGCAAGAACTGTTTGTTTATGGCCGCGAAGGGCTGGCCTGCAAAGTCTGCGGCCAACTGATAAAAGCCGCTAAGTTAGGGCCAAGACAGAGCCTTTATTGTGGCAAATGCCAGCGTTGATGGGCTAGATGGGCAACACGCTAGATAAGGCAAGGCGATTGCATTACCATAAATGAAGCCACATTTTTGATTGGAACGCACCATGCCTGCCATCCTTGAAGTCGAATCCACCCTAACTGACCGTTACCAGACCACGGTGCCAGAAACTGTTCGCCGCGCCCTCAGCTTGGGTAAGCGGGACAAAATTCACTATACCATTCGCGCTAGCGGCGAAGTTGTGCTCACGCGAGCTGAGGTATCCGTTGTCGATGATCCCGTGCTTGGACAGTTTTTGGATTTCTTGACGCGCGACATTTCTACCCATCCAGAACGCCTCCAAGCCGTCGATGCCCAATTCTTACAGCACATTCGATCACTGGTTGGTGGCGTTGAAGTTGATCTTGCTGCTGCCCTGTCGGCAGAGGATGAATGACCGGTAGAAAACCAGCGCCCTTGGTTGTTAATGGCTGGACGATTTTTGCTCACCCGTTATTTCTTGCCCAACTTGCAGCCCTGACACGACAGGTCGAAGCACTCAAGCAGAAAGACCCGGCTGGATATACAAAGAAGAACGCCAGCAAACGTCTGACGGCGATCACCAAGCTCGCGTTTGAAGTAATTCCCCAAGATCCGACCCGGCCAGAGTACCGTCAAGGCAATACTCTGGGCGATGACCATAAGCACTGGTTCCGAGCCAAGTTCTTTCAGCAATACCGACTATTTTTCCGCTATCACGCGCCAAGCAAGGTGATCGTATTTGCCTGGGTCAACGACGAGGGCAACAAACGCGCGTATGAAAGCAGCGACGATGCCTACAGGGTATTCCGCAAGATGCTGGAAAGTGGGCATCCACCCGATGACTGGAATCAGTTGCTGGTTGAGGCGCAATCTTGAATGGAGAAATCGCTTGCTTCAAAGACTACGCTGCAAAATAGTACGCGCCCACTCAGCATGCACCGTACGCTCTAGCATGCTGCCGTCAAACTTCAAGACTGCGGCTTCGCTACTCAGCAAAGCATTGGCTGCGGCAAGCTCGCACTCGGATACTCGAAACACCGCCTCGATAACGCTGGTTTGGCTAGGGTGAATCGCGGTTTTACCAATCAGGCCCATATGCCGATCTTGCAGCGCTTCCGCGCGCAGAGTGTCCATGCCCTCCAGTCCATCAAAAACCGGGCCGGTCAGTTGAAAACCGTGCGGGCGAAAACACATGACTAACTGCGGAATCAGTGCGCCAATCGGGGTTTGATAAATCGAGGTATTGCGCGCCCGGCGAATACCCAGTAACGCCAGCAGATCGTTGCCGCCAATGCGTAGCGCTAGGCAGCGCGCTTTATGCGCTGGCAGCAACAGTAGTTTGCGAAGTTTACGCATCGCATCCGGCTCAAACGCGGCGGCGGTTTCCAAGGTTGGCATGATCGCAAAGTTGCGCTCACCCAGGGCCTTAAGATAGCCAGGCAGGCTGACATGATCAATTTTTGGCAGCACAAACCCGTGTACGCGCTCAATGCCCGCTAACGCAAGCATTGCCTGCAAAACTTCCACATTGCGCGGGCGAATAAAGCGCAGCGGCCCGCGATTACGCGCCGGCAGCGTGGGTAACACCGCTTTTAAACGTGCGAGTGCGGTGTCTAGCTGATGTTGTGCAATCGCGTCTTCCGTACACGCAATTAAAGATCGCACGTCAGGATAGGTCTGGCCTGCGAATACGGAATCCAACTTCGCGTGCGTCGCTGGCACGTAGAGCGAAGCGCCCAGCTGATGTGGATCGAGACTATGGGCATTGAGCGCGTCACGCATCAGCTAACCTTTGGATTATAGCGGTAGCGTGTAAACGCAACTCGGGATCAAATTGTATCGGCACGCCGCTTTCTTGGGCAAGCAGCCTTAAGTGCTGCACTTCGGGTGCGTCAAAATCAGACAGCAACAGCACGCGCGGCGTTCGCCGCAATAAAGAACGGGTCGCCTCGCCAATGCCGGGCTTAATGTAATTGGGATTATCGATCTCAAATTCACGCATCAGCCTTGTTAACAAAGCACGGCTGCGTGCCTGCAGTTCTAAACGATCGTGCGCTGGCGGCGGCAACAGCGCCCGCTCATGCTCCGGCAGTTCGCGCACGGCGGTCATAGTTTGCTCAATAAACCAGACGGATCGGTCCTGTGCGGCAAATTCACGGTAATAGCGGCAGCCGTGAAAATCATTCGGGCCAATTTGCTCATTTAAGACCGAGCGGCTAACAAGGCCTGAAATTGTGGCATTAAGAATCGCCGATGGAATCAGATAATCTTGTGTTGAACCCGCCGCACTGGCTAGGCCGGCTAGATCACACAGCACATAGAGCTCGTCCGCCAAATTGACGCCAGTGTGAGCGCGGTAGGCGCGCACTGAGCGGCTCAATTCATGCGCAATCGCGCCCTTCCCGGTCCAGCCATCAACAAAAACCACCGACTCCGGCGCATGGCGTGCACAAATGTAATCAAGCGCGACCGCGTCAATACCGCGATCCCGGATAATTGATATGGAGTAGTGAGCCGCCTCAAAGCCGAAAAATTCACGCAATACATGACGCAGCAGTACGCCAATCGGCGTTCCGGCCCGAGCTAAGGAAACCAAGGTTGCGCCACTCGGCCGCGCAGCATGAATGTGCGCGGCCAATCGCCAGACATCGCGCGCCATAATGGCGCAATTGTTTCGCACTGCTTGCTGAAACATAGCGATGTATTCCGCACTAGGCTGGCGTTCTACACCAAGCATTTCGCTGTAGTGGCGCGCGCCAGATTGAATCAAACGCTCTTTC
>JAYUUS010000211.1:0-3298 GCA_043754435.1 Rhodanobacteraceae bacterium | reverse complement strand
ACGACGACGTTTACAGCGGGGCGCAAACCGATTCGAGTACTCGTAACCAACGCGACGGGCATTGTCAGCAGCACTGACGCGCGCGTCGGCTTTGATTTCACGGGAACTGGCGGCGGCGGTTCAGGCGGCGGTTATGGCGGCACTTCGACAACGTCGCTTGTCATTCAAACCGGCTCCAGCACTTTTACGACGCAAGCCGGTTTCGCTTATCAGGCCGGTGCGCGCGTTCGTGCTATCAACACTGCCAACACCGCTCAGTATATGGAAGGCGTCGTTACGGCTTACAGCACAACGACTTTGACCATCAACGTCGATACGATTGCGGGTAGCGGCACGGTTGCGACGTGGGCGTTCAATATCGCGGGAAACGTCGGCGCAAACGGCATCGCGGGCGCATCACTTAACCCGCGCGGGCAATGGGCGACAGCAACGGCGTATGCCATCAATGACGACGTGCAAAACGGTGTTCGCGTCAGTTCGTATAAATGCTACGCCGCGCACACTTCAAGCGCAACCACCGAACCTGGTGTCGGCGCGACCTGGGCGACATTTTGGACGCGCTACGCACAAGCGGGCGACACCGGTGCAAACGGCATCACACCGCGCGGCGCTCACAACGTGGCAACCGCTTACGTTCTCAACGATGTCGTGACGTTTAACGGCGCAGCGTGGCGCGCGCTGGCGGCTAACACCAACGTCACACCGGTTGAAGGCGCGAACTGGACATTGTTCGTGGACAAAGGCGGAGCGGGAACCAATGGCACCAACGGCCTGAACGGAATGCGCTATCTGGGGCAGTGGTCAAACGTCACGGCCTATATCATTCAGGATGGCGTAACCAATAACGGTTCAACGTATATCGCCAAATTAGCGCACACCAACCAAGAGCCGCCAAACGCGACGTATTGGGACGTGGCAGCGGCGCGCGGTATTGACGGCGCGGGCGACGGCGCGGGCAACCTCTCGAAGTCAGTAGCGGGCGGCGCAAACGTCACATTATCGGCGTCGGAAGCGGTCAATGGCAACATCGACTTTACCGGCGCCTTGACCGCCAATATCAACGTCATCGTGCCGACAACGCCGCACGGGTTTTACGTTAAAAACTCGACAACGGGCGCGTTTACGTTGACCGTCAAAACCGCGTCGGGAACGGGTGTATCGGTCGCGCAAGGTGCAACGGTTTTGCTCGGAGCGGACGGCGTAAACGTGGTTGTAGCGGGCAGTTCGTCGGGGCGCGTGTTGTTGACGGCTGCACGAACCTATTATGTGTCTACAACGGGTTCAGACAGTGCGAACGGCCTCGCGGTCGGCACGCCGTTTCTGACGGTTCAAAAAGCGATTGACGTGATTTCAGGCACGTTGGACTTGGGTAGTTTCGTGGTGACGGTTCAGATTGCAGACGGCACATATACGGCAAATATCACGTTGAAAGCTCTGGTCGGCGGCAGTGTCACAATTCAAGGCAATGTCGCGACGCCCGCTAACGTGGTGCTAACTGCATCTTCGGGGAACACGATGACCGCGGTCGGAATCGGCGTCAATTACAAACTTCAATCGTTCAAGGCAAATAACACCGGTGGGAATGTGATTGTTGCTTCCGACCTCGCCGTTTTAACTGTGGGTGCCGTTGAGTTTGGCGTTAGCGCGGCGACGCACATTTGGGTTTTAAACGGTGCATTGGTTAATTGCGCCGCCTATAAAATCACTGGCGGCGGTACGAATCATGCCAAAGCGCAAGCGGGCGGGGCTATCGTTATGTCAAACATAACAGTAACGATTACAGGAACACCTGCGTTCTCAGACCGATTCATAGTTGGTTATGCGGCGGGATTATTTGACCTGTACTTAGTGACCTTTTCGGGCGCAGTAACAGCGGTCGGAAATGTTTACGGCTCGGCCTTGTCGTGCATCAACACTTATGGAAACTTTGGCATACCTGGCGGCGGCTCAACAATCCTTTCAGGAAGTCAATATGTATAAAGCTCAAGAGGTTGCAACTTTACACGGCTTCGGGCTATTGACGAAATACCGCTCGACAAGCTGAAAGAATAGGCATCCGCCGACAATCGCAACGCTGACCAAGACCAACGCCCACAGCATCGGATGCGTAGGGTTATGGTTCCACAACAAAGCCTGCAACGGCAAATGCACAAGATAAATCGAGTAGGAGCGCGCGCCGATTTTCTCCAACATTTCGGGGATTTTGTTTGTTGAGCTACGGGACGAGTACTCGCTGTGAGACAGGGCGCATAGCAAAAGCACAAAAAACGCTATGCCCAGCAACGTTTGCGGGATAGGTAACGCGAGATACTGTTGCCATTCAGGTTTTGTGTTGTTTAAGGCCGTGTTTGTAAAAACCATAACGGTCAGAATAAACACGAACAGTGTTAGTGCCAAGCCGACGTTGGTAAAAAATCGCGGAATTTGTTTGAGGGCAAATAGCTCGGCGGCTACAGCACCCAGAACCCACTGCGGCCACAGCGCCCAAGCTGACGAGATCACGAAGGTCATAAGCCATTTGGAATCGGCGAGCGGTGAAAGCGTCACATAAACATTAGAAAGCGTCGTCAGCAGCGCGGAAATGACGCAAACCCAGAGCAACGTTTTGAGTAACGTGGTGCGGCGCAGCAAAAAGAGAAACAGGAAATACATCAAATACAGATACTCTTCACGCGCCAAACTCCAAAACGCCGCATAAAACCCTCGACAGTCAAACGCCGGAATCAATCCGTGCAACATCAATAAATGCGCCATGAAATTAAGCGACATCCAGTAGCGCGGATTGGCGGCAAACGTCGGATCCCAGAGATGGTTGCCGAGTCCTATTTCAACGGCAAACGCGATAATCAGCGCGACGACATAGGCGGGATATAGCCGCCACATCCGGCGTTTCCAGAACGGCCAAAAGGCGACATGGTAGGTTTTTGCGCTGCTGTTTTCAACGTTACTCCGCGCGGCTTTGAGGTGAATACAGAACCCCGACAGAACGAAAAACAGCGGCACGCCCCATGAGCCAATTTGGGTGACCCACGCGCCCGCGCGTCCACTCCAGTCGCGCACAGACGGCTCCAAAAACGCGTGGTCGATCACGACGCCTAAAACCGCGACGGCGCGCAATATGTCAATAATTTGGATTCGTTTCGTCATCATGCCCTTTCATGTTTCATGAACCGTTCAGCTTTCCGACACCGTGCCGCCACCAACCGTAGTCGTCAACTATTAGCCACTGACCTGATCGAGTACTCGATGGCTTTGCGCGTTGTTCGGACGGCTCAGGTTTCCGACGCCGCTCGGATTT
>JAYUUS010000210.1:0-9951 GCA_043754435.1 Rhodanobacteraceae bacterium | reverse complement strand
GGAACGAAAACGGCGTGCTGAACGGCGCACGTCACCTGACCAATGCGGGCTATTACTTCTACATCAGCACGCCGAAAGGTGTAGTGGTGCTGGATATGCGCATGCCGCTCACGCCAAAATACATCACCACCATCAATGTGCCCGACCCGCGCGCCGCCCAAGTGCAGTTCCGCTACCTGTTTGTGACCACCGCGAAGGGCCTGCAAGTTGTTGATATCACTGACTTTGCTAAGCCAGTGCTCACCTCTGCGGTCATTCCTCTGAAAGACGCGCACAAACTGCATGTCGCGCGCACCTATGCCTACGTGGCTGCCGGAGCTGAGGGCTTGGCGATTATCAATGTCACGAATCCTGAAATGCCGGTGATGTATCAAATGTTCACCGCCAAAGGTGCATTGAACGATGCGCGCGACGTCACGGTAGCCACCACAAACGCCAGCCTATTTGCGTATGTGGCAGATGGTAAAAACGGCCTCAAGGTCATCCAGCTGACCAGCCCGCGCAGCCAGCCCAAGTTCTACGGCTTTAGCCCACAGCCCAAGCCCGAACTGATCGCGACTTATCAAACCGCTAAGCCCGCAATCGCACTGTCGCGCCCACTTGAGCGCGATCGCGCGGTGGATGAAACCGGCGGCCAAATCGCGGTGTTGGGGCGCTTAGGCTCAAGGCCGTTTAATCTGGAGCAGATGCGCAAAATGTATATGAACCCAGATGGCAGCCTGTGGCGCGTGACGGATAAGCTAGAAGATGCGCCTGCTCCGGTAAGAGCTGGCTCAATGGCGGGAAGTAAGCCGAATTAGGATCGCCAACCACAAAAAGCATCGTCATTCCCGCATGCTTTTAGCGGGAATCTAACTTGCGCGCAACCTGATAAGCCAATATGATGCACTGCTCACAACCGCATCAAGATGCAATTATGCGCACCACAATCGATTTACCAGAGGATTTACATACTATTGCCGGGCACTTAGCGCACAGTCAACGCGTCAGCATGAGCGCCATAGTGGCGGATCTCATGCGCCGTGCGCTCGCCGCCCAACCTGACCCACAGCCTATTGGTAAAATCATTTATCACTCAGTGACTGGATTTCCTACTATTCGACTCGGTGGCGGTCCAATCACGATGGCGATGGTGCGAGAAATGCAGGATGACGAATAGTGTTTTTGCTTGATTCCAATCTGTTGATCGCGATGTGTATGCCGGAGCATTTGCATCATGATGATTCAATGCGCTGGCTAACGAGCATCGGTAAATCCGCTTTAGCGCTTTGCGCCATCACTGAAGGTGCGCTGGTACGCCAAGCGCTTAGGGAAAATCCGCGCGCAGGCATTAATAACGCAATCGCCATCTTAAATGCAGTGAAAGCTTGGCCGGGCTGCCAATTTTGGCGCGACAGCCTGAGCTATACCGAAATTGATTGGCGCGGCGTCATTGGCCACAAACAAGTGACCGATGCCTATTTAGTAGCGTTAGCGAAATCAAAAAACGCGCAACTTGCCAGTTTTGATCGAGGTTTGGCGGCATTGCGGCCCGAGATCGTAAGTTGGGTTCCAATCTTTGCAGTGACGTAATCTACCGGGCTTAGTCCCTCACAGTTAAAACCTAAAAGCTCGCTTGCACGAAGATCCCCACTTAGTTAGCTTGCTCAGCGCCCTTTTGGCAAAGTCCTGCATTTGCAGCAACGGAAATAAGCCATGAAATCGGCGCAAAAAATACGTAAGCATGTGGTGGTCATTGGCGGTGGTTTTGCCGGGCTTTGGTGCGTGCGCGGCTTGGCGAAGGCGGATGTGCAAATCACGCTGATTGACCGCGCGAACCACCATTTGTTTCAGCCTTTACTGTACCAAGTCGCGACCGCCGGGCTGTCGGCGGGCGATATCGCAGCGCCGCTGCGCACCATTTTGCGCAACCAAGCGAATGTCAGCGTGCGTATGGACGAGGTTTCTAGCATCGACACTGCGCAACAGCAGGTCGGATTTAGCTCAGGCAAGTCCATTAACTATGACTATTTAGTGGTTGCCAGCGGTGCCAGCCACGCGTATTTCGGCAACCCGCAGTGGGCCATACACGCGCCGGGCTTGAAAACCTTGGACGATGCGCTCGCCATTCGTCGACGTTTGCTTTTGGCGTTCGAGAACGCCGAAAAAGCGACCGACCCGGCCGAACAAGAGGCATGGCTAAGCTTTGCGGTGGTGGGTGCCGGTCCCACAGGTGTGGAGTTGGCCGGTACGCTCGCGGAAATTGCGCGCCATACTTTGCGCCATGAGTTTCGCGCAATCGACCCAGCACGCGCGAAAATTCGGCTGATTGAAGCCGGGCCGCGCGTGTTGGCAAGTTTCCCCGAATCGCTGTCCCGGCGCGCGCAAGCGCAGCTGGAACGGCTGGGCGTGGACGTGCAGCTCAATGCACCTGTGCAAGACATTGATGCGAACGGCTATACCCGCAGCGATAAAAAAGTTGCGGCGCGCACCGTATTATGGGCGGCCGGTGTTGCGGCTTCTGAGCTGGGCAAGATGCTGGGCGCGCCCTGTGATCGCGCCGGGCGGGTTTTAGTGGAACCTGATCTGCGCATTCCCGGCCATGACAACGTGTTCGTCGCCGGTGATCTTGCCAGCCTTAAGCAGAAAAACGGCGCGCCAGTGCCGGGCGTGGCACCTGCAGCCAAGCAAATGGGGCGTTTTGTCGCGCAGCAAATCGCCGCCGAAGTGCGCGGCCGCACGCGGCCCAAAGCGGCCTATGTTTATCGCGACTACGGCAATCTGGCAACGATTGGCCGACTAGCGGCGGTGGTGGATCTGCGCGGTATACGTTTTTCAGGCGTGCTTGCATGGCTGTTTTGGCTCGCCGCGCACGTGTTTTTCCTAATCGGCTTTCGCAACCGCTTGGTAGTTATGACCAATTGGGCCTGGGCCTATTGGACGTATCAGCGGCATTCGCGAATTGTGTTGGGTGGCGCACAGCGGTAGCTGGAATTTTCGAGTTTGGCAACTTGGCAAACGGGTGCAATTCAAACTGAAGGTTTGCAGTTTTAGTTAAAAGAACCGTTCGCCCTCTCAGGGCGAACGGTTCTTTCTAGGAAAGCTCCGAACCCGAGAACAACATCAAGTACCCGTAACCAAATTGCCGACCCGTCAGTTTAAATCGCACCCTTGGCAACCCCTTTCACCGCAACACCAAACTTGCCAACCCCAAAAACGCCAAGAACCCGACGCAATCGGTCACAGTGGTCAACACTACGCCGCCTGCAAGTGCTGGATCAATCGCAAAGCGTTTCAGCGTCAGCGGAATCATCACGCCGCAGAACGCGGCCATCACCAAATTAATCGCGATGGCGGCGGCAATGACCAGCGACAAACGCACATCGCCAAACCACAGCTGCGCCACGCCGGCCACCACCGCCGCCCAAAGTGCGCCGTTTATAAGGCTAATCAGCACTTCACGCAGCAGCAGCGGTTTGGCGTTATCCCAGCTGACTTGCCCGAGCGCCAAGCCGCGCACAATCAACGTCAAGGTCTGCGTGCCGGCAATGCCGCCCATGCTGGCAACCACGGGCATCAGCACGGCAAGTGCTACGACTTTTTCCAGCGTGGCTTCAAAGTTGCCAATCACCCAGGACGCCAAAAACGCGGTGAGTAGATTGATGCCTAACCACAGCGCCCGACGCCGGGACGCGGCCCAAATGGGCGCGAACATATCGTCTTCTTCATGCAAACCGGCCATCGACATGACCGAGTGCTCGGCTTCGTCGCGCACGACGTCCAGCACGTCATCGACGGTAATGCGCCCGACCAGCACATTTTCATCATCAACGACCGGTGCTGAAACATAGCGGTGGTTTTCAAACTCAGCGGCGACTTCACCGATGCTGGTGCCCGCGCGGATCGCGGGCTGGGAATCGTCGATCAGCTCGGCAACCGAGCGCTCCGGCTCCTGCGTAATCAGCTGGGTAACGGCTAAGCGCCCGGTGTATTGGCCGCGCCGGTTGACCACATAGAGATAGTCGGTGTGCTCCGGCAATTCTGCGCGCATGCGCAAATAGCGCAGCACCACGTCCACGGAAACATCCGCGCGCACTGTCACCACATCCGGGTTCATTAAGCGGCCGGCGGTGTCCTCCGGGTAGCTCAGCACGCGTTCCAAGCGCTCACGGTCTTCCCGATCCATGCCTTTAAGCACGACTTCGGTCAGCGCGACGGGTAAATCTTCCAATAACCCGGCTAGATCGTCTAAATCCAGCGAATCGGCGGCGGCAAGTAGCTCTTCATGATCCATATCGCGAATCAGCGACAGCCTAACTTCGTCGGCAACGTGAACCAGCACCTCACCATCGTCTTCCGGGTCGACCAAGCCCCAGGCGACCAAACGTTTGGTGATTGGCAACGATTCCAAAACATTGGCAATTTCACCCGGGCTGAGCGTATTCAGCATGCGCTTGACCGCCGCCAACTTGCCGCTGTCGAGCGCTTGACTCAAAAGCCTCAGTTGACGCACTGTTTTATCGTAAATTGCAGGATCGCTCATGGCGTCACGTGTGGGCGAAAAGAGTAGAAGGTTGTATTCGCTAGGCAAGCGGCCCGCGCGTGCGAAATTCTGCAAAGGCTAACAGTAGGCGTTAGACTGCGCAGCCTTTTTTAACTGAAAATGTTGCACCATGAAAATTGAAACCAATGCGGTTGTGGCTTTCCACTACACCTTAAGTGATTTGGACGGCAAGGAAATTGAAACCAGCCACACCCGGCCACAGCCCCAGCTTTATCTGCACGGCCACAAAGGCCTAATTCCAGGGCTTGAAACGGCGATGGAAGGGAAATCGGCGGGCGATCAGTTTGAGGTCACGGTAGCGATGGAGCTAGCGTATGGCCCGCGTGTCGAAGGCCGCGTCCAGCGCGTGCCGCTCAAGCGTTTGGCAAAGGCCGGTAAGTTAACGGTCGGCCAATGGGTACAGGTGCAAACCGATGAAGGCACGCAAGTAGCGGTGGTGAAAAAAATCGGTATGACGGTCGCCGATCTCGATCTTAATCACCCGCTGGCTGGCAAAGCCTTGAAATTTGCTATTGATATCAAAGACGTACGTGCGGCGACTGAAGATGAAATCAAACACGGCCATGCGCATGGCGATGGCGGCGTGAAGCACTGAGTTTTTAACCCCATCTAATGAGTCTTCAAAACAACCCTAAGTTTGTGAGCGTGTAAAGGGCACGGGATTGCTAAGCTAATGGCTTTGCGCGAAATTCACACACCCAAGGCTGACCATTATGCAAACCAAATCATTTCCGTTGCGTGCCGTACCGATGCTGGCAGCGCTGGCAGCGTCCCTGTTTGCGGCGCAAGCGAACGCCAGTTTTCACCTGATGAAAGTGGTGGAAGTCTTTGGCGGCACCCAAGCTGCGCCGGATGCGCAATACGTCGTCATTCAAATGTTTGCGGGCGGGCAAACTCAAGTCGCCGGGCACATGATTTCCGTGTTTGGCCCGACGGGCACCTTAATTCAAAACTTTAGCTTTACCAATGCTGTTGCGGTAGGCACTTCGCAAAGCAAGATATTGATTGCCACCCCCCAGGCCGCGACGTTTTTTAATCTGACGGCCGATTTAACAATGGCAAGTGCGGTGATCCCGATTGCCGGCGGCAAAGTCTGTTTTGATTCCTCGCCCGTGGATTGCCTAGCTTGGGGGAATTACAGCGGCAGTTTGACCGGCATTGGAACGCCTTTTAATGTCGGCACCGGATTAGTTCTGACTAAAGCGGCGACCAGACGCTTAGATATTTCCGGTGGTGCCACCACCTTGGAAGCCACTGACGATACCGATAATTGCGCGAATGATTTCCTTCTGCGGGCGCCAACGCCCCGTAACAACGCTGGTGTCAACGGCACTATCCCCGCAAATACCTGCCCGAATATGATTATCGAAGGGTTGGAAGAGTGCGATGACGGCAATATGACCAATGGCGACGGCTGTTCGTCAGCCTGTTTGCTTGAAGCGGTGTTGCCGAATTTGATCTTTGCGAATGGTTTTGAGAACTAGTTGCTGCGCTTTTTAAGGTTACCGATTTACCCAGCAGCAGCCCAGTTTTCCAGTTGCAAACCTAGCACTTTGGCAAATTCACGGGTGTTGTTGGTGACTAACACTGACTGTAGGCTGATCGCGTGGGCGGCAATCATCGTGTCGAGCGCACCGATTGGCGTACCACGCCGCTCAAGATCTGCACGTAAATCGCCGTAAACCCACACAGCAGCGGCATCAAATGGCAAAATAGTGAGCGGTGCTAGAAACATTTCCAGCGCCTGGCGGTTGCGCGCTGAACCGCTTTTCGCCGTGCCAAATGCCAACTCTGCGGCAACGACGCTGCTTAAGCCTAACCCACCGAACCCGTACTTTTTAAAGCGCGCCAATACCGCTGGCGGCTTTGCGTTGATAATGTAAATACAGATATTGGTATCGAGCAGGATCATGGGGCTGTAATCTGTGCACGAATCTGTTCGTCAGGCTGCTGGCGTGTCAATACAAAGCCGGGTTCAAACGCAGCAAGGCCAGCCTCCAACATTTCCCAGGGTGCATCGACCGGCAACAAGAGCACACCGTTGCCAAAGTGCTTTACAACCACTTCAGTGCCAGCAAAGCGGTACTGCTTAGGTAGCCGAACAGCTTGGCTACGACCGGATTGGAAAAGACGCGCAGTGTCCATGTTGACCCCCTAAAAGTAGCTACCGTAAAAGTATCTACCAATGATAATCACCTAGAATCGCAGCGTCTATACCAGGCCGCAGTGTCGTTACCCAAAAAGTCGCTTTTGCTTCACGCAAACTACTCCCTCACCTCAATCGCCGCCGCATCCACCTGCGCCTCGCGCGCCTGCACTTTGCGCTCATACATGCTGCTGGCAAAACTGCGTGGGCGGGCAAATTTACCGGCGTTGGTGGCTTTAATGCGATAGCGGTATTCGCTTATGGAATCGCTTGCGCTGGTATAGATCACCACGCGATCTTCCCGCACTTCTTGGTGCACAGGCGAATTGCCGGATGTGGAAATCGCGCTGGCCACGCCGCCGTCAGTGATTGCTTCAAAGCCACCCGGCAATAAATCAACGAGCGCAATATCCGCGTGGTTGGCGTGATCGATGCTGCGCAATTTGACCGAAACGGTCAGCTCCTCGCCAATTTTTAGCGGTCGCGTCAACGCATTGCCTTGCGCATCTAGATAGACTTTGCTGACTTCAATACCGTTATTTTGCGTTTTCACATCCAGCCTTTGATCGAAGCCCGCCTCGGTCATGGCATACCAAACCGCACCGCTTCCGGCTTTGGCGATATTCAAGGACTTCGCTTGCGCCGTGAAGCTGCCCGCATGCAGCCAACCTTGCGCCGCACCAAAATCCATTGATGCCCCGCTAGCAATTTTTTGCTTAAACGCAATCGTGCTCTCGGGGGTATTTTGCGCCGCCGCTTCCAGCGCCAGCATGGTCAACGCCGAAGACAGCGTATTGTTGGTGCCTTCCACAATCGGCGCGATTAGGCGTTCGTAAGTTTTGGGCGAAATCGCTTTTGCAATTTGCGGGAACTGCTGATGTAGCAAATACACGTTCAGCGCATCTGCTACCGCCGGGTCATAATAATTGGCGTAACTATATTCCTGCGTCGTCTGGGCATTGAGTGCCTTGACTGCAGCTTGCGCGCGGGTATCTGCTGGGCCACTGACTTTCAGCAATTTCAGGCTCGCCGCCAATAGCAAGGAGGTGACGTCCGTGCGCTGGCTTTCCGGCACGTTTTTATCCAGCATCTCCTGAATCCCGGCAATTTCAGCCGTCGTGGTTATGCCCGCGCGGGTGCGCACATAAACCGCCAAGGCGCGGGTGCGCAGGCCAGCTAGATCATTGAGCGAAGCATCGTTCACCAGCGTTTTTAGATAGCGCTCAGTGGCCGGCCAAAGGGCGGCGGCGCGTTCCACATGGCGCGTTTTTGCTTCTTGAATCAGCAGGCCGATGTAGGCGGACACAAACGCGTCTGAGTTCGGTGATTGATTCCACAGTCCGAACCCGCCTTCAGCATTTTGGCGGCTGGCAAGCTGGCTGACGATTTCGTCAAATTCAGCAGGCACTTCTCCGGTTGCGGCAAGCGGCGTCAATTCCGGGTGCGTACTGACCACCAGCCGGGCGAACGCCTGACTGGTGAGCTGTTCGCTGCACGCATAGGGAAAGTCATCCAAATAACCGGCCAAACCGCGCGCCAGCACCAAAGGCGTAGCACCCGCGACTAATTCGCGGCGGCTAAATTCCGGCCAAAGCACCCGCAAGTCTTTCAATTCAGCGCTTGCGGCGTCGATTCGCCCAACGCGCAAAGAACTGATGAATGGATTTGCTGGCCGCACCGATAATTCGACCGTACGCTTGGCAGTTAATGCGCCAGACGTGGCTACAACGCCGATTCTGGCACTGCCGAATTTTTGTTTGTCGCCGGTATTGGCCGCCACGGCAAAGCGCAATACGCCCTCCCCGCCAGGTGCCAACTTGATCGTTTGCATCGGATTACTGACGCTCAAACCCGGCGCGACATTCATTCGTACTTCAATGGATTTTTCGGCTAAATCACTTGCCAAACCACTGGCCTGCATTTCCGGTGTTTTTGGATAGCTGACATTGACGCTGGCGCTAAATTGATCGCCCGGGCTGAGCGTCGTCGGCACGTTCGCCTGTAAGACAAAATCACCCCGCACCTGCGCCTCGCCCCGATACGTCCCAATCCGCGCGGCGCTTACCGCGACCGCGAACACTTTTAGGGTGCCATTGAAGTATTCCGGCGGCGTGTAGCTAAACTGCGCCGCACCGTTCACCCGTTGAATTCCAGACCAAAACACTGCAGGCTTGTCAGACTTACGCTTAAACGGGTTCAAATTCGAGCCCAGCAGTTCCTCTCCGCCACCGCCCGGCGCACTGGATTGCAGCAGGCGCGAAAATTCTGGCAGGATTAAATCGAGAATTTGCGCGGTATCCACCTGCAGACGCCGCTTCGGAAAAAAAGTATTCAGTGGGTTTTCAAGTTGATAGCGGGCTACCTGCAAAATGCCTTCATCGACTGCAAATACCACCACGTCCGCTGCGCCATCGGTGGTCACATCAAACTTCAACTCCTCGCCCGGCTTGACGCGCTTCGGATTCGTCACAGTGATTGGCTGTGTGCGCGGGCCGCGATCCAGGGTAAAAGGAATCGCGCCGTAGCTTAAGGGGCTCATGAAAATCTCAGGTGAATCCGGGCTGCGCACAAATTGCACGCTCAAATACGCGCCCCCTTCTAAATTTTCAGGAATGTGAATGTGCTGCACCGAAGATTCGGTATCGGCTTTAAACCAAACGTGGGCATACACTTTGTCGCGTTCAATCGTCAAAAGCCCGGTTCCGGCATAGGGCGCTCGAATATTGACTTCCAGCTCTTCACCGGCGCGGTATTCCGGCTTGGAAAGTGCCAGCTCCAGTTCGGCGTTGCGCTCCAACGAGCGGCTTAAATTCGCCGCACCGGCCACGCTGTACTGAATCGCGTTGACTTCAATATCGTCCGCGGTCAGCAGTTTTAGCTCAAAGCGGCCGGGCTTTGCGGTGTTGAGCTTAATCGTGTTAATCGCCGCTTTTAGCGTCAGCGGCGTATCGCTAATGCGATCGGTACGCTCTTGGGAGATGTATTTGTACACGCCGGAGTTTTGCTTGGTCAGCACGGAAACGTATTTTTTCTCTTCGATCACGATCCGCAGCCCCGTTTGCGCGACTGCATCGCCAGTGGCATTGACGGCTACCACTTCGATATTGCGGGCCGCATCTTTGCTGATATAGCTCAGGCTGTCTGCGCTTTTTAGGCCAATCAGCGAGTCTGCGGTCGACACTAAAGTTTGCACAAAGCTCGTCACGCTACGGCCCGAGCCTGCTTCAAACGCTTCGCTGGCAACGGTTAAGTAGAACGTGCC
>JAYUUS010000209.1:0-3303 GCA_043754435.1 Rhodanobacteraceae bacterium | reverse complement strand
GTAATCGATTCAAACCGGTGGCAACTACGGTGACGCGCACTTCGTCGGCTAAATCAGGATCAAGCGCGGTGCCAATTTTAATGGTGGCGTCTTCTGATGCAAATTCGCCGATAATGCGGCCGACATCGTTAAATTCGCGCAGGCTTAAGGTGTGGCCTGCGGTGATATTGACCAAAATACCGCATGCGCCCTTGAGGTTGACGTCTTCCAGCAGCGGGTTGCCAATCGCGATTTCCGTTGCCGCAACCGCGCGGTCATCCCCTTTGGCTTGACCGGTGCCCATCATGGCTAGGCCCATTTCGCTCATCACCGTGCGCACGTCGGCAAAGTCCACATTCACTAGACCTGGGCGAGTGATTAGCTCTGCAATGCCCTGTACGGCACCTAATAAAACTTTATTCGCTTCTTTAAAAGCATTAATTAAACTGACATCACGGCCCATGACCGCAAGCAGTTTTTCGTTGGGAATGGTGATTAACGAGTCGACATTTTGAGCTAGCTCTTCAATACCTTTTTGCGCCATTGTTTGACGTTTGGCACCTTCAAATACAAAAGGACGCGTCACGACTGCAACAGTCAAAATGCCTAAATCTTTTGCGATTTGTGCCACAACGGGTGCCGCACCCGTGCCCGTACCGCCGCCCATGCCTGCGGTGATAAAGACCATATCCGCACCTTTAAGCATTTCCGTCAGGCGCTCGCGGTCTTCCAGCGCGGCTTGGCGGCCCACTTCAGGGTTTGAACCTGCGCCCAAACCTTTGGTGACGCCGCTCCCTAATTGCAGCACATTGGGTACGCCGGTTTTTTTAAGCGCTTGCGCGTCGGTATTGGCGACGATGAATTCCACGCCTTCTAGCGTTGATTGCATCATCGCCGCCACGGCGTTGCCGCCGCCGCCGCCCACACCAATAACCTTGATAACGGCGCTTGGCAAGTCGTTTTCGATCAGTTGCAGCATATTGTTCTCCATTGGCCTTGTTAGGGGCCTAGCGTTGTGGACCTAGCTTAATGAGGCGCATTTTCGACACAAATAATCATTTATGCCTGAATTTGCGTGATTTTTCTAACGCCAACATCCGTGTTAGCGAGATTAAAAGAATCTTACAAAACTTTTCATCACTTTTCGAGAGTTTCCTAACATCGAAACGAAATATTTTTCTAAAATTATTCAGTAGATGGATTTTTCTACCGCACCACAAACGCCGCTACCTAAAATTCTCCGCCAAACCACTGACGCATGCGCGAAAAAAATGCCCCAGCTTTGGTTTTCGGCACTCTTACACGACTGTTTTCACGCAAATAAAGCTCTGCCCCGAACAGCAAAAATCCAATCCCGGCGGCGTGTGCTGGGTTGGCGATCACATCCGATAGCCCAGTGACCCCAGTTGGCAGGCCCAAGCGTACCGGCATGCCAAATACTTCTTCGGCATGCTCAACCGCGCCTTCAATTTTAGCACCGCCGCCGGTAATGACAATGCCAGCGGGAACCAAATCTTCTAAGCCAGAGCGACGCAGTTCGGAGTGTGCTAAGCCTAAAATTTCATCGTAGCGCGGCTGCACTACGCTTGCCAAAAGCTGCCGGGACAGCCTTCTAGACTCGCGCTCGCCAACGCCGGGCACTTGAATGGTTTCTTCCGGTGCTGCTAATTTCGCCAGCGCGCAGGCATACTTTATTTTTAATTCTTCAGCACTTGTGGTGGTGGTGCGCAGCGCTTGCGCAATATCGCCCGTGACTTGATCCCCACCCAGCGGAATCACAGAACTATGGTGCAGCGCACCGCTGCGCCAAATCGCGATATTGGTGGTACCTGCACCTAAATCGACCAACATCACGCCCAGATCTTTTTCGTCTTCCGTCAACACCGAAATGCTGGATGCCAGCGGCTGCAAAATGAGATTGTCCACCTGCAAACCGCAGCGCTGCACGCACTTGGTCATATTTTGCACCGCGCTATTGGCGGCGGTCACAATATGCACCTTGGCCTCCAAACGCGTACCCGACATGCCAACCGGCATGCGGATGCCGTCTTGATCGTCAATCAAATATTCTTGCGCAAGCACGTGAATAATTTTTTGATCCGCAGGGATCGGCAGGGCTTTGGCCGCATCCAGCACGCGGTCAACGTCTGAGGGCTGGATTTCGCGCTCTTTCACAGCGACGACGCCAGAGGAGTTCAAGCTGCGGATGTGATTGCCGCCAATACCGGCAGACACCGATCGAATTTCGCAGCCCGACATCAATTCCGCCTCACTAATGGCGCGTTGAATCGCCTGCACGGTGGACTCAATATCGACAACAACACCACGCTTTATGCCGCGTGAGATTTGCGTACCGACACCAATCACTTCAATGGGTTCGCCCGCTGTCAACTCGCCTACAATCACGCTGACCTTGGACGTGCCCACGTCTAGACTAACGACCAACTGACGCTCACGCCCGCCCATTAAGGGTCTCATCGAGGGGCTCCAGCACCAAAATTGGCTAGCAGTGCAGGGCCTTTAGGAATGCGCGCAGCTGGTTGGGTTGATGGGGTCGGTGCCGGTGGTAGCGGTGTCACGGGTATACGGGTTGCCTCGGCATCATTCGCACCAGTAGGCGCAAAGCGCGCTGCTAACCCATTGGTGTAGCGTAAATCTATTTCGAGCAAACGTAGTCCTTGGTTTTTCGCGCGCAGCGTGGGCAAATTCTCGACGAAGCGCTGCCAACGTGGCATTTGTTGTTCTCGCCCTAGAATGATTTTGCTGGCGTCGCTTAGCTGTAGGGTTAACGCACCGCGTTTACTAAAACGCGCTTTCGTCAAGTGCAGGCTCAAATTGCGCAGCACCGGCTCGCTGCTACGGTAAAATTGCACTAACTCCTGACGTCGGGTGTCTGGCCCTGTTAAGTGTACGAGCCCGTGCATCGCGCCAGCGCTGCTGACGTGAAAAACTTCACCGTTGGCATCTAACAGGCTGGTTTTGCCCCAGCGGGCGATCGCGACGCGCTCGATTAAGCGAATCATCACCTTATCGGGCCAGTGTTTACGCACTTCAACTTGCGCGACCCACGGCAGTGCTTTTAGCTGCATGCGGATCGCCACAAGATCCAGCCCAAAAAAGCCAGCGGTTAGTTCAGTTTTTATTGCGGCGCGAATTTGCTCGGCGCTTAAATGCTCAAATCGACTTTGAATTTGCAAGGTTTTGAGCGCCCACAAATTCTGCTCTTGACCAGAACGCCAAATGCCAAAAAGCGTCATGCCGATCACCGCCACTGCAGTTAGGCATAGTGTAGAAAACCAAAGCCTACTTAGTTTTGGTCGCATG
>JAYUUS010000208.1:0-30375 GCA_043754435.1 Rhodanobacteraceae bacterium | reverse complement strand
TCATCACCTCGGAAAACGCTGCATAATTTTTGTGGCGACGACTTGCAACGCGCGCAGCTTCAACGAAGCCGAGGCTCATCACCTCGGAAAACCGTCTTGGACGGGATGGCTGTATGGCCATCCCTGCGGCTTCAACGAAGCCGAGGCTCATCACCTCGGAAAACTGCAAAACATCCGCGAGTTCGGATCTACCAATACTGCTTCAACGAAGCCGAGGCTCATCACCTCGGAAAACTCTGCGCAATGCTGACCGGCTGCGGCTCAATCATCAGCGCTTCAACGAAGCCGAGGCTCATCACCTCGGAAAACGGGCATCGAGACTTGAAAAGTTTGCTGATTTACTAGCTTCAACGAAGCCGAGGCTCATCACCTCGGAAAACGGCGCGTTTTTCACCGGAAGCGGCCAAATTCGTACAGCTTCAACGAAGCCGAGGCTCATCACCTCGGAAAACTGAATGAGTGCTTGAAGTAGCGAAGGGGTTTGAATCGCTTCAACGAAGCCGAGGCTCATCACCTCGGAAAACGGGCGCGGTCGTAAAAGCGCGCGGCTTAGATGCGTCAGCTTCAACGAAGCCGAGGCTCATCACCTCGGAAAACCATGTGATAGATATTACACCCATTGGGCGCAATTGCGCTTCAACGAAGCCGAGGCTCATCACCTCGGAAAACTTGGCACGCTGGCGCACATGATGGTGTTGGAGCCGGAAGCTTCAACGAAGCCGAGGCTCATCACCTCGGAAAACGCTGTTAAATGGGCTGTTATCCAGGCGAACACAGCGCTTCAACGAAGCCGAGGCTCATCACCTCGGAAAACCAGCGAGTCGTCCAACGGAAGCACTCAAGGCCCTTGTCGCTTCAACGAAGCCGAGGCTCATCACCTCGGAAAACCATAGAGCTTGATCGATCCGCGTTTGCAGCGCTTGAGCTTCAACGAAGCCGAGGCTCATCACCTCGGAAAACGCGATCATCGCTGACAACACAAAGAGCGATGCTCAGCTTCAACGAAGCCGAGGCTCATCACCTCGGAAAACAGAGCAATGCGCAGGTGGCGGTATGAACGACGCAAATCGCTTCAACGAAGCCGAGGCTCATCACCTCGGAAAACGTGATTTGGCTTGGGCGCAAATATAACGGCGGCGCTGCTTCAACGAAGCCGAGGCTCATCACCTCGGAAAACCGACGCGTCTTGCACCAGCCGCTCAGTCCAGTAGCGCTTCAACGAAGCCGAGGCTCATCACCTCGGAAAACGAGGTTCGATTCCTCTCACCGGCACCATTAAAAACGCTTCAACGAAGCCGAGGCTCATCACCTCGGAAAACAGGTCATCGGGCTGTCGTTCCGCTCAAGATCTTTAGCGCTTCAACGAAGCCGAGGCTCATCACCTCGGAAAACGGTATCTGACCGATCTTGGCAAAAACGCTAGCCTGGAGCTTCAACGAAGCCGAGGCTCATCACCTCGGAAAACTAACGTGCCGCTGTACCGATTGCCGCTCCCATTTTGCTTCAACGAAGCCGAGGCTCATCACCTCGGAAAACGGGGTGTGCATGCGCACAGTGCGCGACAAATTGGCGGCGCTTCAACGAAGCCGAGGCTCATCACCTCGGAAAACTGCGCGACCGTTGGCGCGACATTACCCCCTGTCGACCGCTTCAACGAAGCCGAGGCTCATCACCTCGGAAAACTGCGCACAACGCTGGAAGCCAAGCGCGTTGCGCTCGCTTCAACGAAGCCGAGGCTCATCACCTCGGAAAACGCATGACGATGTTGGGGCCTGAGTATGCCGACCGAAAGCTTCAACGAAGCCGAGGCTCATCACCTCGGAAAACCGGTCGGAGTCACGCCGGTGAACACCACGCCGTCGTGCTTCAACGAAGCCGAGGCTCATCACCTCGGAAAACTAGCATCGGCTGGGATTCGAAAATTCCCATTGAACGCTTCAACGAAGCCGAGGCTCATCACCTCGGAAAACAGCGTCTATAGCAACCTTAACAATCGGAGCAAAAGCGCTTCAACGAAGCCGAGGCTCATCACCTCGGAAAACGGTGGATGATTGCGAAGTTACCTTTTTTGTAACCCAGCTTCAACGAAGCCGAGGCTCATCACCTCGGAAAACCGGCAATCAAGGGCAAAAGCAGCTTTGCCAGCATGCAGCTTCAACGAAGCCGAGGCTCATCACCTCGGAAAACGCCTGAGCGCGGCTTATCCTTTCGCAAGCGATATCGGCTTCAACGAAGCCGAGGCTCATCACCTCGGAAAACCAGCTGCATCGGGTCAATGCCTTTGACCGCCGGGCAGCTTCAACGAAGCCGAGGCTCATCACCTCGGAAAACTGCGGCTTTTCGTCGCCTTCTTGACACTTACTACAGCTTCAACGAAGCCGAGGCTCATCACCTCGGAAAACTCCCCGCGCAGCGGGGTAAGGGAGGGTGAGCGAAGCGCTTCAACGAAGCCGAGGCTCATCACCTCGGAAAACCTGGCGTCGCATGCGCCATTGGGCAGCTGAGCAGATGCTTCAACGAAGCCGAGGCTCATCACCTCGGAAAACGCGTCATGTAACGCGCTTCAAAACTCTCTAGCTCTTGCTTCAACGAAGCCGAGGCTCATCACCTCGGAAAACTGTGGCTCCGGCAATATGGGGCGCGAATAGGATCGCGCTTCAACGAAGCCGAGGCTCATCACCTCGGAAAACGTGCAATCTAACAACGCCGCTAAGGTCGCCATCGCTCGCTTCAACGAAGCCGAGGCTCATCACCTCGGAAAACGATGGACAAGTTATTGACGGCAAACAGCCGCCGCCAAGCTTCAACGAAGCCGAGGCTCATCACCTCGGAAAACGAAGTCGAGCAGATAGCCGCAGAATATGCAGCTGGAAAGCTTCAACGAAGCCGAGGCTCATCACCTCGGAAAACGCTATTTGTATCAAGCAACAACCGCAGGCACAACGGGCGGCTTCAACGAAGCCGAGGCTCATCACCTCGGAAAACCGATTCCAGGTTTAGCAAGGTGCAAGCGCACCGTGGGCTTCAACGAAGCCGAGGCTCATCACCTCGGAAAACGTTGTCCAATGCGATCGCTCATACCGTCGCCTTATAGCTTCAACGAAGCCGAGGCTCATCACCTCGGAAAACCGGGCTTTTTTATTGCCTCAAAGGGCCAAAATGAAAGCTTCAACGAAGCCGAGGCTCATCACCTCGGAAAACAGCCTCACCAATACACCGATCGCAAGCGGATCGCCAGCTTCAACGAAGCCGAGGCTCATCACCTCGGAAAACTAGTGAAAAGCTAGCTATTGCCTTGGCGCTCGATCAGCTTCAACGAAGCCGAGGCTCATCACCTCGGAAAACTGCCCAAAGCCATTGCTAGAACCTGCTGTGTTACACCGCTTCAACGAAGCCGAGGCTCATCACCTCGGAAAACTGGCGCTTGCCAGTGCCTTGAAACATAACGAATTTTTCGGGCATTTGCGAGCGCCTCGTAAAAATAGGTAGCATGGGCTTGTGGTTTGACCACGATTGCGCCGCCGGTGGTCAAAAAGTTCTGTATTTTCAATGAGCTATCGCATTGCGAGCGGGGTGCGGGGTTGCGGGCATCGACGGGCCTCTCGCGCGTCGACGGCGGGCTGGGATTTTTGGGGTGTCATTCGCTAGACAATAATCGCCTCGCGCACAATCGGCGCAAAACCTAGCCCTAAACTGGTCACTTTCGGGCTTACTTTATCGGCGTCGCCCAAATCCATCATAACGACGTGGTCCTCGCTGCGGCGAATGAGGCCTTCAAGGGCAAATTGCAGCTCGGCGCGCCTACGTGCGCTTAAGCGGCATTGAAATACGCTCAATTGCAGCCACTCGCCATAGCCATTCATTAATTTGAATACTTTGCGCCAGCGTTTCGGGCAGCGGATGTCATAGGTCACGATAAACAAGCGCTCCGTGCTCACCTTTAGCGCACCACAAAGTTGGGGTATTCCGGGATTTCGCCCAATAAATGCCGCCCCAATAGCCGGCACTGCAATTCGATCAAACGCCGGTAGCTAAGTTTATAGCCAAATAACGGATGCACGATTTCGGTGCTTAAGCGCCGCTCAAATGCGCCAATAAAGCGTTTGCGGCCATCGTCTTTCAAGGCGCACACATTGCCCGCGCGCTCGAAGTCGCTGGCTTTGACTTCGCCGGTGTTAATCACTTGAATCACCACCGAGTCCGCCAAAATCGGCCGAAAAGGCTCCATCACGTCTAACGCCAGCGCCATACGGCCATAGCGCGGCTGGTGGTAAAAGCCGCGAAACGGATCAAAGCCCACCGCGCCTAAGCTGACCGCAATGGTGCGCATCAACAGGCTGTAGGCAAAACTCAACAGCGCATTGACCGGGTCCGGCGGTGGTCGGCGGTTGCGGTGGGTGAAATCGAAGGCGTCCGTTACGCCATCGCCGGGTGGGCGAATCAGTTCACGAAATTCGCCAAAATAGCGCGCCGCCGCGTTGCCTTCATAGCCCAGCAAGCTGGCTAAATTCTCGGCACGCTTGGAATTTTCTTGATCGCGCTTCAGCATCTCGACGGCGGTCGCACCGTTTTCCGCATCGCCCTTATAGTTGCGCCGCATAAAGGTGCGGCAATTCGCAATTTTGGACGCCACCAAACCGCGCGCAATTTGTAGGCAGGCCTGCTCGTCAAAGCTGGTTTTGTACTGCGCGGTGCGCAACTCGACGTTTTTATGGCCGTGCCCCACGGTGTGGCCGTAAAACCAGCCGGAATAAGTCGCCCAGGTCACGGGAATGGCGCGCGTCATCAGTTCGTGCAGCGCTGGGGTCGAAATACTGACGTTGCCCATCAGCACCAGCTGGCTCATTTCCCCTAAACGCGCAGTGGTCACTACTTTACCGTCGATCTCCACCTCCAGCGTGTCGCCCGCCTTGCGGACATAGGCGAACGGCGCCTGCACCACTACCGGCAGCGCTTCATCGGCGGGAATGCCTAACGGGCGCATCGACTCCGTACCGCGCGCCAAAAGGTTGACCTCGTGCGGCATACATAAATGCAGCAGCGAACACTTTGGGCATTTGGGGGAATTCTCCAACGGCACCGGGATTTTGCCACCCGCCGCCATCGCGCGCAGGCCGTCAATGGCGGCCTGCGTTTGATCGATCAACTCTTGATCGAACTGCACGGCAAACTTTTCCCGGCTGCGGGTATAAAACAAATAGCCCGAGTCGCACTGAAAACCATGTTCGCGCAACAGCATCGCCTGCGCCGCAAGCTGCACGCGTTCGGGTGCCAATAATTCCCGCGTGGCGTGTTTACGGCGGCCCTTTTTGTACTCGATTGGGGTCGCTACATTGCCCGCTAACTCGACCAAATCAAGCTTACCGATCAGCCCCAACCGCGCGCTGGACAGCTCAACCGAGCGCGTATGCAAATTACTGGGTGCCTCGGAACCAGCGTCCGCTGCGGTTGTAAAGCTGTCCGGCAAATTGCCCTGTGCGCCACTATTTGCACGGTCCACCCGTCGATGCGCATGCGTACCTTCGACGGTGTCTACACTGGCCGCCCATTCGCCCTGCACCCATTCTAGATAAGCCAAACGATTGCAATAAACAAACTCATTCACCATGCGCACCGGCAGCATCGGCTGTTCGTGCGACAGCTCGGGGAAGCTTAAAGGTAGGGCGAGTTGGGTCATCGTTTACTTGATAGGAGGCTGGTAGGCATGGTGGGTTGATGAGTCAGCGATAAATAGCCCGCCGCCAAAGTGCGTGCTTTTTCCCAATAACAGCGGGCCTTTTTGCGCGCATTCGAACTGTAAACTGAGGCGGCCAACCAAGCCTTTGCGCGGACCAATCTCTGCTTTCAACACATTGACCTCTGCCCGTGGTAAGCCCCGACGTTTTAATTCGAGTTGTACATCCAGCATCAAAGCGTCTTCTGGACTAATCTTTTTGGTGTGTCGGGTCGGCAAATAATTGTTGACACTATTCCATGTGATGGCTGGCGCAAACAGTGGGTCTGTTGCTAAATCAATAAATTCTGGCTGTAGTTTCAGCAAGCCTGATGCGCCAGCGCGCAGCTCAGTCATACCCGCAATTGCACGTTCGAGATCCGCCCACGCATTCGACTCGAATCTCGTCTCAAGCCTTGATTCCAATAAATGTGGCGCAATAATCAACAGCCGTTTGCGCGGGAAGTCGCAAACGAAAGCCAGATGCCGTTGACGACCATCTCCCATTGCAGTGCCATCTTCGCTATGACCAGTGAAATAAGAACTCAAATTTTTGACTCGACCTAACTCCGCCTGCGCTCGACTCATCACTGCACGACGCAATGCTGTCGCCATTTCGATTGGATTTGCCCCGACTTCAGTGCCGCTCAAAATACTGAATCCAATAGCACCCGTCGCACAGCGCAACGGTGCCAGTAGGCCCAATCCCAAGTAGCGTCCATCGCCTAAAACTAATGGTCCGTTAATAGGCGTGGCAAATTCAATTTCGAGGTGCCAAAGATTTAGCGCCGTAAATCGGTCGCCATAGGTAAAAGCCTGCGCCATAGCTCCCTTGCTCTCAAACGGCTCCTTTTGCACGCGTATGCCCACAACTTTTGCGGACACATCCGCGTGACGAAGTGCATTCAGTACCAACACTGAGAGTGCCTGATTTTTTGCAAATCGCTGCGTCCCTGACTGTGATTGAGCAACAGGAACAAAGGGCAATGCCACTGGCGTCACGCTGCGCCAAACGCGGCTAGCATGCGCGTTTATGCCGTAATGCCTGAGCATGTCATTAGCTTGCGCTCGAAGTAACCGTACTTCCGAAATCACGGCACCGCTGGCCTGATCCGCACTTTGTGAGAGCTGCAAACCGGAAAACGCCCATTCAATGTCATCCGGGCGCAATGGGCAGTTGGGTGGTATTTCGATCAAAATGCGTCGTATCGCGCGATCCGCATGTTGATGCCCAATCGAGGGCAATGCAAAAATACGAATACGCGTAGCAATATCAGCGGGCTTGGCATCCCGCCCGATAAAAACACGTTCAATCAGCGCGCGCTTAGCGGGCATTGCCTTAACAAAGCGATCACTGGCTAAATCGCGAACGCGTTCAACCAAGCGCGGCGCGGCAGTTTGTTGCCATGGCGCAAATTCACCCGCTTCAAATGATTCGATTAGCTCAAACAAGAAGCGCTCGGGCGCTGAGTTATAGTTGTAAGCCGAAAACAATGCCTTGGGCGGCTGCACAAAGATCGTGGTTTTGCCGTCGTCAGAAACTCTAAAGCGTTTTGACTGCTGTTGGAATCGATTTTCGAGACTATCGAAAGAACCCGGCACCGGGCAGTCTAAACCGCCTGATGTGGCAGGCACACCCGGGCGATAGTGAACCCCAGGATAGTTTGCAATCAAAGCGTGATAAGCAGCCTGGTCTAGAATTTCACCGCGTGCGTAAGCCATATCGACGCCGCGACCGAGTTGATAGAGCTGGTTAGCGATTTGGCAGAGGGTGGCGGCGTGTGGGGAGTCGTCGGCCAAAGCCCACGCGTATAACAGCGGAATATCAACGTCAAAAAGGTTTGGTTGAGCAAATCTTTTCGCCCCCTTCGTCTTCGACCAGCGCGCAATATCGAATTGAAACGCATCAAGATCATTATTTGGCAGATAGTTAGTTGTTCGCTGACCGACTCTGACACTTGGTGCAAGAATATCCGGTGGGCTCAAAGTCTCAAGCCAACGAAAGGCATCACCTAAGCTGAGCGTTTTAGCGGGCGAACAACCCGCAATCAAGCCTTGAAACAGCCGCGCTGGCGCTGGCGGCCAATCCCCAGTTCCATGGAAGCGCCCGTGATAAAAGCGCAAGGTCAGCAAAAGCACCCTTTTCATGCGGCATTACCCTCATCTGGCGCATTAATTTCATTTGCAGGCTTCTTCGCCTGACTCGCGGCCTTTTTTGCTGCTGCCGTGACTTTTTTGTCTTCCTTATTTTTGGCGATGTCGCTCTTTGCTTTCTCGGCTAAAAATTTGGCAGGTTCTACAGGCTGGGCAACACCAAATTGCACGCTAGCGACCCTTGCCAAAGCTAATGCTATCTCCGCTGTCAAGTTGACAGGCGTGCGGCTACCGTCTCGATTCACCAACTCCCAATCAAACGGCGTTTCTGGATCAGGTGTCAATTGACAGCCTTGACGTAAAAAGCCATCTAGGGGTTCCGCGCCGGTAACTAAAGCGAGACCCAATATGTACTGGCGAAGACTCGCGCCTTCGTCTTTACCTTCGCCCAATTGGGCCTTTGCACCCTGCAAGCGTCGTAATGCGATCAGGTTAATCGTAACGTCCCTAATAATGCCACCACGGGCAACAACGCCGCCATGCGCACCTGTGCTCGGCACATGCACAAATCCTCTTTTCGCAAGCGGACTTTTGGGGTCTCCTTCGTCTTTGGCTTTGTCTTCTTCGCTGAAAACAGCAGCGGCGGAGTAATCAATTGGCGTGCTGTACTGAGCTGAGCGCGTCAATTCAGAAACGTCCCACGCGCGAATAATTGACTGCACGATGCGAGGTAGCTTTGCCGCCGAGCCGCGTGAATCCCATACACCGAAAACTAAGGATGTAGGCGCAAGTTTGGCAATGGCAGTGGCATCGTTGTTATTTTGAAAATCTGCGAATGCTTTAACAACTTGATCAGCGATTGTCGAACATCTGACCAAGGCATCACCGATGCGGTGCCCAACATCAAAAATAGAAACCTTTCGTCCACCCGCATAATCAAACTCAATCTGTGGAACTAAAGATCTGAATTCTGGCGACTTGAATATAGGTTCCATGCGATTAGCTTGCGAACCAACACTATCGATAGTGGCAACTTTAGTGCCGTCAGCTAGCGTGTCGATGTTGTAAGCATTACGATCATTAATCGGGTAGGTCGGTGGGAACACTACGGAATTGTTTCCTTCAACGGAAATTAATCGTTGCTTGAGATGTAAGGCGACTGGGCCTTTGGGGTCACTAGCCCAGGTTTTTAGACTTTCGTTTGTTATTGTTAATTTATTCATTTTGTAACTCCTCTTTAGCGTGGGTGATTTTTTTGACTTTGCCCGCTAGAGCTAACTCAAATTTGAACGTTCTTTGTTCAATACTGGGTAAAGCGCCAACTATCGCTGCGCGGGCTAGAAGTGGTGGCAGCGAAAGGCACCAAATTGAAAAACGCACGCGTCGCGTCTCAAACTCATCTGGACGGGCATTTTCTAAACCGATCGCGCAAAGCAATTCAACGACCGATGAACCCAACACGCGATTAGCATGTGTGTCCGGCGAATAACCGGCGTCGATTGACGTCCACGTCGCGCGTGCGTCAAATCCAAAGTTGCCAGCGACAGCATTGCCGTTAAACGGATCCTGCGTAAGCCCTGGCGGATCCGATTGCCAGAGTTGGCGTAAGCCACATGTGTCATAAGTTACCTTTCCGCCTTTAGAGGTTTTGCTTTTGCCAGCCTGCATCGCCTTTGCAATGCTCAAGCCTGAGCGATTTCCGGCGTAGAGCTTGAATGTTTCGCGTGTGCTACCGTCAGTCCAGTGTGAAACCGAAAGCGATTGGCTCGCTCCCATGATGCGAATAGCCAGCCCTGACAATTTATTTTCGAGTGAAGCGACAACCTCGGACTCGATGATCCCGCTGGCGCTTTGGACTGCGTCTTCGTCTTCATCAGGGCCGTCCAATTTTTCTTCATCACCATCGTCTTCGTCGTCATCCCCAGCTTCCTTTTTAATGTCAACCTTGATTCCTTTTGGCGCGATTGCTCTGATATCTGCATTCGCCAAAAACTCCAAAACCACCTCAAATGGGTTTCGATCCCCATTTGCACTCATGTGAAAAAGTGGCTTTGACCTGTCGCACCAATCAAAGCCGCATTCCACATCACCCAGCAAAACCTCAGCAGCTTCCATAAATCCCAGGCACGCAAACACCTGACCTGGGTTCAAAACATCAACCGGAATACTTGCCCTCATTCGCGTTGCTCCTTTGAATATTGATTTTGATTGGATGCGCGGGCATCAGCAGCTTTGAGCAAGGCTTCCAACCAGGCCAAACCCCAAGGCCCAAATTGCTTTTGTAAGCTTGCAAAGCGCAACGCCACGTCGGTTGCGTCGGCTTCCAAGGCGCTAGGCGGCTTGTCCATGCCGTTCGTTGAGATCAGTGGCCGGGCATGACCGTGATGTGCGGCAATGAGATGTAAAACGAGGCATTGCTCATCGGCTGGCAACAAAAGGAAATCAGCGTCTTGTTTGACGAAATCCAACGAGCCAAATTCATGGCGATAGCCGGCAAGCAAGGTTTGGTTAATTTGGGCGTTGACCTTGGCGTAAATCTTGCCATCGCGCGGGGCATTGAACGCGCGTTGCCAACGTTCAACCTGTTTGCCTTCGTCGTGAAAGCGCGCCGCAAGAACAATCAATCTGTGCAAGCGTGCGGGCAACTGCAATCGCCGTGCAATTTTGTCCATCCACTGTGCGGCCCAATCCTGATGTTCATGCAATTCTTGCGGTGGCCCACTTGAGCGCGCTTCTTGAGTTTGCGCATTTAAAACCACCAGCCAGTGCGTTGCCTCACCTTCTTCGGTGGCCTGCGTCACCATGCGAAAAGATTCTAGCGCGCCTTTTCGCTTGCCTTCTGTAGGCTGTTGCGATGAAAACACATGAAAGCCGAACTGGTCTTTGTGGATGCCGCCTATCCAGGTGACGCTTTCGTCGTCAATGGTTGGTTTCGCTTCACCGTTATCGTCTTTATCGTCTAGCAGCCCAAGCTTAGAAAGGCCGCCCAGCTTAGCGTTCACGATGATGGTGGCGCCAATCAAGCTGGTTTCCAACGCATCCTTGCCCTTGTCTTGATCTTTCTTTGCCCTGTCGGTGTCTGCCTTGCGCGCTAACGCCGTAACCTCGCCCCAGGTAAGAACTTGCTTGATTGAATTGTCGGATGCCAGAAAAAACAGCACAGGCTGGCTCGGGAGAAGTGATTCCCGAATGGGGGGCACGAAGCTATCAGTCGCTTTCTTTGACTTTACGCCCTCAGCCAGCTTGAGCAACCAGTTTTTGACACGATACGTTTCGGTTTCGAGCACTTCGCTTACATGCGGCGGCGCTGCTTCGAAAAAATCCTCCAGGATTTTTGCACTGGGCAACTTGCCATTCAGCAAAGGCAAGTGCGTGCGCCAAATGACTTTTGTTTGAGGCTCATCAACCACCCAGCCGCGCAGCCAGGGCGCAACCTCGGGCCGCCCGGTATGATTCTTCAGCGAAGTCATCGACCACGCATCCACTAATGCACGCGAAAGTTCGGCGCGAAGCGGTGGTTTTTCTGTCGCCGCCTCCAAAATGGCTTGGTCGCTCAAAGTTCTTGATTTGAGTTTGCGCAATTCGCCGGGACTAAGATTTGCACCTTCAGCAAGCAGCTTTCGGAATGGCGCTTGCTTAGCGTTGACTTGCGCTGTCGATTGTTCGTACTTCTCAACTGTTTTGATGTGTTTGAGTAGTGATTTTTCTTCATCCTTGGTCCGTGAAGCCTTGTGTTCAAGCCGCACTTTTTCCTGACGAGCGCCCGTCACGTCTTTATCCGGTGCTTTGATGGCTTCTAACAGCACGACCACCTTCGCGTCGCGCTCGCCACGCCGATTCACGCGGCCTAGCCGCTGGACCATGCGTTCCCATGTCACGCAATCACAAACCAGATCAAATGCATCAAGATCAACGCCAACTTCACCGGCGGACGTTGCAACTAGAAACACGGATTGGTTTGGGTTTGAGGCCTTTTCACCGGCAATAAAGCCGAGAGATTTCAAACGTTCGTAGGCAGCTTGCCGCTCAAACACGCGACGCGCCCCGACCAATAGCTCTACCTCGTCAACACTCTTTTGCAGTTCTTTCGCCACTTTTTCAGCTATTTCCCGACTGTTACAAAACACAATGCATCGTGCAGGTTTGCGCTCCGCAATTGTTTTGGCCTCGCGCACAAGAATGTCTTCAAGTTTTTCTTCCGCTTTTAACTCGACGATGGAAAGTATTTTTGTTGCGCCCAGACGCCGCTTGGTAATTTCACAGCTGGAAATGTCGGAATCTTGCAGTGCAAAGGCAGTGCCGCCTCGCATTCGGCCGGTTGCACTGAGCGATAGCAGGCGAAATGGCGGTATGTGCTCACTACTTTTTCCGGCAAAACTGGCGCGATCTGCTTCGATTTTGTCCAATAGCGCTTCAAACGGCGGCACTAAATGCGCTTCGTCCAAGACGATTAGACTATCGCAGCCCAATAAACCGGCTTGATAAGAACGCATTTTGGGCGATACATCATAGCCAGCGAACAACAGACGTGAACCCACCATATCCACCGTGCCGACAATGATGGCCGGCACACTTGGATCGTCCAGCCATTCACGGTTATCGACGAACTGCCCGCGCAAGGTCGAAATGGACAGCTTTTTATCTGCCAGATAAAGTTGAAGCTTGAGTGCGGCATTGATCGGTTGTTCGAGCGCCTCACGTAGTTCCTGAGCAATGTTCGTCGCCTGATCTACAACAGCGCGGCGATCAACGACATACACCAAGCGACGCGGCAGTTTCGCGCCATTAGCTAGCGCCATCAGCCACAACACCATGACCGAGGTTTTACCTAAACCAGTGGGCAAATCCAATGCCGAGGGCAATTCGCCTTTACTCAAAAATTCGTCATATAAGCGGCGCTGCCATGCCAGTGGCTGGGGCAGCTGCGTCAAATTCCTAAATTGATCGGTAAAATTCATGCTCATCCTTTGTTGTGCGTTGTTCGGTAGTCAAAATCAAACCCCACGTTCAAAACGCCCGGTACTCGGGTTCTGGTCGTCTGTATCCACCCTCTTAAAACCACCTATAGCCATCAAAATCCCCATTTACATCGCCAATTTAAAATTCACTGTCTTCCAACTACCTTGAACGTCATCGCGACAAAAATCGTGTCAAGCAATTTCAAAAATAAATAATTACCCACCCCAAACCCGCACCAATGCCTGTTCCCAGGGCAGGCCCATCGGTAAATCAGTCAACACCATAGAAGTCGGCAACCCGCTGTCCAAGCGCTTGGCTAAGGCCCGATTCGCTTGTCTGGGTACATAATCAATGCGCTGGTCAAACGCGTGGATCGCAATCGCGTTAGCGTCGTGGGGGTTTTGGAGTTCACGCACTATTGCTAGCTTCATCCCAAGGCGCATTTGCAGTTTTAGTGCATCAAATGCATGGTATTGGGTGCCGGCGATAAAGCACTCAAGCAATTCGACGGGCACGTTGTTGATTGGTTGTGCAGGGGCAAGCACCGGCGTAATCCCTGCGGCGCTTATGCCGCTGCCAACCGCTGCAATACCAGCAACGCCGATCAAAATGTTGCGTCTGGAAACGCTAGGTGTTGTGTTCATGCCATTCCCTTATAAATGTATATGAGCCTTCAAATGCACGCCAAGTGCCCTGCCCTGACCGCCTCGCGCAACTCCGTTGGCGCAATAATTTCGACATGGCGGCCTTCACGCAGCAAATCGCGGACTAATTCCGTGGCGTCGCCATAGCGAAAGCTGCGTGTCAGGCTGCCATCGGGGTGGCGGGTGTCAACTTGATCGGGGTGCCAGCTTTCATCGGCGACCCATTCGGCGCGAAAGGCGCTGAATTTCAAAATGGCGGTGTGTTCGCAGCTCAGATCAAAAATGCCGTAACCGCGTTGACTGGGCAGCGGCGCACCCGGGGTTGCGGGTGCATCGACTAGGCGAACGTCGGTGATGCGCTCCAGTGCAAAATAGCGCCAGCCATCGCGTGCGTGGCACCAGCCTAGCAAATACCAATTGCCGCGATACAGTTCCATCTGCCCCGGCGATATCAGGCGCAATTGGGAATCGGCTGCGGTGCCCGTGCTGTTTATAGTGCCAGCGCTATTGATAGTGATTGCAGCGCTGCGCGCGCGATAGTGGAAATGCACGCGCTTCTGCTGCATGACCGCCAGAGTCAAATCGCTGATCGCCGCTGCCGTGACGCCGCGTTGGGCAGCTTTTTTGATCAGGATTTTGCCTTTCCAGTCGCTAACGCCAACGACTTTTTGGGTCAGCTCGGTTAATTTTTTGCGTAAGGCATTGAAATCACTGCTGCCGCTGGTGGCACCGATCTCGTCGAGCAGTTCTAACATGAGGCTAAACGCCCGGATACTGCTGGCGTCGAACCAGTTTCCTGGCAAATCAAAACTGCCCTGCAATTGATACGCCTTTTTATTATTTTCGGCTGTGGCGTTTTTAAAATCTGCGCCCTGGTTTTCCATCTCGATGAGTAACCGGCTGACGGTGCGCTCGCTGACCTCTAAGCGGGCCGCAAGGTCAGCCTTGCTTAGCCAAGAACGACGATGATTATTAAAAATCGTCACCATTTTCGAATAGTTGCTGTGGCTCATTTCTTACAACCCTGCGGCTGGACAGATGTGATGAGTGTGCAGCGCTTGTTCAATTATTGCTTCGCGTTAATTAGGGTTGCTAAAGCTTCATACACGGTGGCATCGGGATTGGATTGCTGCGTGACGGTGTTGGATTTAGCTTCTAGTTGACGTTGGGCATCGGCGTTTGTAACCGTGGCGTCGGCACTTTGCAGGGCGCTGGTTTGTGCTTTGGCGCTGATTGTTGGCGTTGCCATGGGTGCAGCGCTAGGGGCAAGCGTTGGGCTGGGGCTGGCCGCAAAGATGCGCGCCATGTGGGCAAACGCGTTTGGCAGCGGCGCGGTCTGGGTCTTTAAATAAGTTGTCCAAAGCCCACTGCCCTCGCGGCTGCCAAAGAAACTGACCGGGATCAAATAGCTTTCGTAGTAGCTTGTTGAGGCATCGACGAGCACTAAAATCGCGGTGCGCTCAGCGCTGGTAAAGGCTGCCACAACGGTTCGACCGCCTTCAGTGGTGCCAACGGCAACTTTGCCCAAGTTGGCATCATTAATGGTTTGAGTGAACGTCAGCCAGTTGCCAAAGTGCACGCGGTTACTGGTGCCCGCAGTGCTAAAAGCAAAAGTGCCGAATAATTTTTCAATATCCGGCGCAACGCCGTAAATTTGGCGCTTGATCGCTAAATTACCACCCGGCCAGGTGATGCTGGCGGTGCTGGGGCTGACAAAACGCAGTTGAATGCGCCCGAGGCTGGGCTGGATCGTGGCGGCGCGATAGCTACAGGTGATGCACTGACCACCGCGCAGGTTGAGCATATCGCCTTCAAAGCTATTGGCGGTTTGCGAATACGGCCCGCTGGCGACAAACCACAGTGGCGCGCCGCTGGCGTCGTACAAAAAGCCGGACATAAAGATCGTGTTGTTTTGCAGCTCGATAGAAAAGCCGCGTCCAGACTCCGACTCATTCCACCACCAACCGGACTCTGGCGTGAGGGCATGGCTAAGACTCGCCCAAAGCAGGGTGACAAGGGCAACGATGGTGACAATAAGATGACGCAAGCTTGTAGGCATGGCAATAATCCAGTTTGAATGGGGCGCCACTCAAAATCTGATTGCTGCTTTCAGCGATGTTTGAGCGCATTGCCGAAGCTACGGCACGGCTTGGACAAAAGCTGTCCAATCTGGCACAGCTTTTTTCACCTTCTCAAACTAGATTTGGAATAAGCCCGATTCTAAAGCCAGCTCGGCATATGCAAAGCCAGCCAAACTTTGAACTCTGCGCCAAAATAAATCAGCAAATACGCCACCAGTGCAAAGTAAATCAGCGTTGCGAGCAACCAAAAGCCGGCAAACACGAACCACAGCCCATCGCGCTCAAGCAATGCGACACAGGCACACATAGCCGATAGTGCGGGCAGCGTATTGTTAAACGGCACCACCCCGCCCATCGGAATAGCCAGTAAAACGCCGCCGATACAGACGAATGCGCCGGCGATCCATTCACCCCGCTTACCGTCAACCCAATGCTGTAATCGCGGCTTGGCGAAGCGATCACAAACGCCCAGCACTTTTTGGCACGCTTTCAGCAGCCCGCGCCAAGCAGATTGCCCCAATCGAATTGAGGCAAATTTTTTGGGCAGGCGAATTTCGCTGGCACCGCGCAACATTTGCCAACCTAGTGCCGCGATTGCTAAACCACCCGGAATCGTCAGCGGCCCTAACACCGACAGCGGCACTAGAAATGGCAGGCAGACGAGGATGCCGACAAAGCAAAAGCTGGCGTCTTTTAAATCACTGACCACATCGCCCAAACTGAGCTCGCCTGAGGCTGAGCGGATCGCGGTGCGTTCGAGCAAGGCCAATAAATCAGCGCGCTTAGCCACGCGTGCTTGTCTCGGAAAGCGGGGCTTCGGGTTTGCGTGCGCGTTTGGTGATTGACTTGCGTTGATTGGGCAGCGGCGGCGTCAGCAGCTGCGGCGGACGGGTGCAATTAATACAGCGGCCGTGTACTTCCACCACGATGCGTTCGGCGGAAAACTGCTGGGCAACCGCAAGATCAGTCAACAATTTAGGCAATATTTCCCCTTCAAGCTCAATAGCTGAGCCACATTGATCGCATACCAAAAATTGCGCCAAATGCGTGCCGCTGGGATGTGGGCAGGCCACGAATGCGTTAATGCTTTCCACTTTATGCACGAACCCATGCTCAAGCAAGAATTCCAGCGCCCGATAAACCGTGGGTGGCGCTGCACTGTCGTGCTCGGTGCGCAACTGCTCAAGCAGCGTGTATGCCTTTGATGGCCCACTCGCGTTGGCAATCAATTCAAGAATTTTTTCGCGCAATGGCGTGAAACGCAGGCCGAGGGCTACGCACTTT
The DNA here is from genome assembly GCA_043754435.1 of Rhodanobacteraceae bacterium. Taxonomy (GTDB): domain Bacteria; phylum Pseudomonadota; class Gammaproteobacteria; order Xanthomonadales; family SZUA-5; genus JANNYA01. The sequence continues at coordinate 13,600 of JAYUUS010000208.1, read as the reverse complement.
TCACGCACCTCCTCGATCAATGCGGGTGCGTTGTGATGGTGATGCGGGTTGGCGCAGAGGGTCATTTAAAACTACAGTGTCAGATAATCCCTGAATTTATCACGCGGCGAAAAAAAACGGGTTTGGCTAACCGCCGCACCTGCCCTTAAAATCGAATTCTAGTGCTGAGCACGTGCAGATCAAAATTATTCGGCCTCTTCCTCACTGCCTTCATCGTCAGCTTTAGCATCGGCTGCCTCTGCGTTCGCATCCGCTTCAGCCGCTTCCGCGTCTGCTAAGTCTGCATCCGCTTGCGCCGAGTCTGCGTCAGCCTGGGCCGATTCGGCTTCAGCCTCTGCAGCTTCGGACTCCGCTTGCGCTGCATCCGCCTCTGCTTGTGCCGCGTCTGCATGTTCTTGAGTTACTGCCTCATCATCACCGCCGCCTACTTTGCCGGACATGCCTTGCGCAAAAACGGGTGCGCTGAGCGCCATGGCAAACACTGCAGCGGAAAAAAATTTCAAGCTGACGTTCATCAAATTGCTCCAAATTTCCGCGCCAAGTGCGCGTTCACAGACTCTAAGCCAGAATCCGCTAAAAGAGGAAAACTTTATGGCACTGATAGAATTAGTTAATCTGGACTTCAGCGTGGGTGGGCCACTGCTGCTGGACAAAGTCAATTTCAGCTTAGAACCACGCGAGCGAGTTGCGATTATTGGGCGCAACGGCGCCGGGAAATCGACTCTGCTGCGCTTAATGCAGGGCTTGCTCAAGCCTGATGACGGCGAAGCGCGCAGCAACTGCCGGGTCGCGACGTTAGCGCAAGAAGTGCCGCCCGATACCGAAGGCAGCATCGAACATATTATTGCCTCGGGCCTAGGCGAACTGGGGCGCGCGGTAGAAGAATTTCACGAGCTCAGCCACAGCAGCGATCCCGATTTGGAACGTATGCACGAGGCGCAAAATTACATAGACACCCACGATGGTTGGCAGCTGGAGTCGCGCATTTCGCAGGTGTTAACGCGCCTACAGCTAGATGGCGACTTAGCTTTTGCTGGCCTCTCGGGCGGTATGAAGCGGCGTGTGTTGCTAGCGCAAGCTTTAGTCACCGCGCCTGATGTGCTGCTATTGGACGAACCGACGAACCATTTGGATATCGAAGCGATTGCTTGGCTGGAAACGTTCTTAAAAGATTTTAGCGGCAGCGTCGTGTTTATTACCCACGATCGCAGTTTTTTACGCACGCTGGCGACCCGTATTTTAGAAATTGATCGCGGCAAGCTCACCAGTTGGCCGGGGGATTACGACAATTTCTTGCGCCGCAAAGAAGAGCGTCTGCACGCAGAAGCGCAGGAAAACGCGCTGTTTGATAAGAAATTAGCGCAAGAAGAAATCTGGATTCGCCAAGGCATTAAAGCGCGGCGCGTGCGCAACGAAGGCCGGGTTACCGCGCTGAAAAACATGCGTAAAGAACGCTCCGAGCGGCGTGAGCAAACCGGGCAAGTGCGGCTTGCTTCGGCGCTTGCGGAAAATTCCGGCAAGCGGGTAATCGATATTAAAGAGATGTCATTTGCCTTTGGCGACCGCGTCATCGTGCGCAATTTGACTGCCGCAATTCAGCGCGGCGACCGCATCGGACTTATTGGCCCGAATGGCGCGGGCAAAACCACGCTACTCAAACTCATTTTGGGGGAAATTAAACCTACTAGCGGTACGGTCACGCAGGGCAGCAATATGCAAATTGCCTATTTTGACCAGCTGCGCGGGCAGCTCGACGATAAGCTAAACGCCTTAGACAACGTGGCGGACGGGCAAGAATTTGTCGAAATTAATGGCATACGCAAGCATATTTTGGGCTATTTGCAAGACTTTCTGTTTTCCCCCGAACGCGCACGCGCACCGATTACGCGCCTGAGCGGCGGTGAACGGCATCGTTTATTGCTGGCAAAATTATTCCTCAAACCATCGAACGTACTGGTATTGGATGAACCCACGAACGATTTGGACTTGGAAACGTTGGATCTTTTGGAAGAACTGCTTGCTGACTATCCCGGCACTGTGATTTTAGTCAGCCACGACCGCGCATTTTTGGACAATGTTGTGACCAGCTCGCTCGTTCTGGAAGGCGATGGCCGAGTTGTGGAAGTTGCTGGTGGCTATGCGGACTGGCTGCGCGAACGTCCGCGCACTCAAAATGTGCGTCCAAGCAATTCTTCCAGCAGCGCGATTGTGCAACCGGCTGCTACTGCACCAAAGCGCAAGCTTAGCTTTAAAGAAATCAAAGAGTTAAGCGAGCTACCTAAACAAATAGAAACGATGGAAGCGCGTCAAAAAACTTTAAGCGAGGCGATGAATGGGCCGGAATTTTTCAAGCAACCGCAAAGTGCGGTACTTGCGGCGAATGCCGAGCTAGCGGATTTGGCTGGGCGCTTGAGTGTGGCTTATGCACGCTGGGAGGGTTTGGAGGGGGCTTAATACTAATTGGCTGTCAAACACATGCCAGATTTCCTCTTATGAATATCTCCGAATAACTCATCGTCATTGCGAACGCAGTGAAGCAATCTCAATACGCCTCGACTTAAAAACGAGATTGCTTCGCTTCGCTCGCAAAGACGAATTTTAAGTTCATGGTCACTCAGCTATTTTGAAGCTGAAAACTCGCGAGATGAATTCTAATTTTCGGCATTTGCAAACCGCGCATACCCTGAAGCCACCCACGCACTAGCAACATCGTGGTTAAACCGAAAGTTCGCGGCAACGCGGACTTCGGCTACCTGCTCGCCAGAATCATTATAGGCGCTGAGCAGCGCATAAGGATTATCTTCATCCGCCACAATATCCAGTAACACACGCACGCGCCCGGAAGGCGTGGCAACTTTGGTACTTTTATGCAAGGCTGCGTGCGCCTGATGTTCGTGCCGACGCATAACTTCAGTGGCCGTTTTGACGAGCGTCGTGAACGCTGAAATATCGAGTGGTTTCGGACTTTTCTTATCGCGCCCCATCGTCCATGGGCCAACCAAGCTCGGCTCCGATTCGCCGTCCAAGGTCATCGCGACCGCCCAGCCATCGTCTTCTTCGTTTTTGATGACGCGTGCAGTCCAGCCGCTTTGCGACCAGAGCTTAGCTTCCTGCACCGCTTGTGTTTTGGGTTCTTCCAACGGTGCTGAGTCCAAATTTTCTGCTTGACTCACCGCTCAGCGCGCCGGGGTGCGCTTTGGAAATCCGACCATGCGCTGCAGTTTCTCGTCCCAAAGTTTGTAATTGACGCAGCGCAAGCTCTGCCAAATCGACAAAGTCGGTGCTTTGCGCAACAGCGGATTAGATTCAAAGCAGGCGCGCAAATTGTAGTTCGGTATGCGGCTGGCCAGGTGGTGAATATGATGATAGCCAATATTGCCGGTAAACCAATGCAAGACCAGCGGCAAATCATAAAACGAGCTGCCTTCGACCGCTGCTTTCCCAACGTCCCATTCTTCGCCGCGCACCCAGTACGTTGTTTCAAACTGGTGTTGCACATAAAACAACCAAACGCCGAGCGCACCGGCAATCAACACGACTGGAATATGCACCCAAAGCACCGTCTGCCAACCGATAAAATAGCCTAGCCCAGCCGCAATCAACACGATCATGACGTTGTTCCACAACACGCTCGCCCATTCTTTTTTCCAGCTCAAGGGCATATCAAACGGCAAGCGGTGCTTAATCACAAACTGCCAGACCGGCCCAAGCCCTAACAACACCGGTGTCGAGCGATACAACCGATACGCGAGGCGCTTTTGCCAGCTTGATGCTTGATATTCGGCCACGGTCATGGTGTCCACGTCGCCTAATTCACGGCGATCTAAATTCCCAGAGGTGCCATGGTGTATGGCGTGCGTTTTTTTCCAATAGCCATAGGGGAATAGCGTGATTAAGCCAAGCATCGCACCCACGGCGTCATTTGCAATTTTGTTTTTAAAATACGAGCCATGCCCGCAGTCGTGTTGAAAAATGAATATTCGGACGTACAAACCTGCCGCTGGCAACGTTAACAGCAGGGTGATCCAGTACGGCCAATCGCGTACCACCGAAAACGCCATCAATACCCAAAGCCCAACAAACAAAGGGAGAGTGTTGGAGAGCTGCCAAATCGCTTTACCAAGGTGCGGCTTAGCGTATTTTGCGCATAGCTGGCGCAAAACGGAAGCTTGCTGACCGGAGGTGATCGCTTCAGGCGTCGCCTTATGCTCGCTACTCGATAACTCATTCATTCACATTTGCCGCAAGATTTGAAGAAAACAATTGTCTAGTTTGACAGCTCAGAAGTAAATGCGAATTTATTAGGATTTCGCATTTGCGTCGTTGAGGCTGAATCAAATAACGCCACCCGCCTAAGGTTTTACATTCACTCAGTTGGCGTGCCCGTAAAGGTCGTCTACCCCGCACGATATTCCGCCTGTTCCAGCCAAGCCATGCGTCCAAAGCCACCGATATAGCGCGCGCTTTCGGTGTGGAAGCGCCAAAAGCGAAAATCATTCATGACCATGTAGGCGCTTGCGCGTGGGTGATATTTCATAAATGCGCGAATATTTTCTTCACTGCGGCCAAGTTCCTCTACCTCCCCGACCAAGGTTAAACGCGGCTTCTGGAAGGCGTCCGCATCGTTCAAATTCGGCGCAATAAACAGGCTGCATTTTGGATTGACCTGCAAAAAGCGCGAGTGCTCGGCCAAATTCGACAGCAAAAACAGCACGTCACCATTATCCAGGGGCGCATAGTCGGCCATGGAGCTGTAAGGAAACATTTGATCCGAGATCGCGGCCATGACGCCACGGGTATGGCTTGCGACTAAATCACGCGCTGGCTTTGCATAGCTGGGCAAGTTGGCAAGATTGGGTATGCTCATCGAATTTTAGTCCGCTAAAAAATCAACCTAACAATTATGGGTCAATGCCTCGCGCACTTAAGTGCGCTGGCACGCTAAAAAAACTGGCTAAGCCACCAACGAAGAACCATCCGCGCGCAGCTGTGCTTCGACTACCGCAAGTGCTGCCATATTCACCACGCGCCGAACTGTAGCAGACGGCGTTAATACGTACGCAGGCTTTGCAGCGCCCATAAGAATTGGGCCGATCTCGACACCATCGGTCAACACGCGCACTAAATTAAAGGTGATATTGGCCGCGTCGATATTCGGGAAAATAAATAAATTGGCTGCACCGCGCAGCTTGGAATCCGGGAATATGCGATTGCGTAAGGCTTCGTCCAGCGCTGCGTCCCCATGCATTTCACCCTCCACTTCCAGCTCCGGCGCACGCGCGTTGAGCAACACCAAAGCTTCACGCATTTTGCGCGCACTGGCGTTTTCATGCGTGCCGAAATTGCTGTGCGAGAGCAGCGCTACTTTAGGCTTTACCCCAAAAACCCGCAAACGCGCCGCCGCCATCAACGTGGCATCGCAAATGTGCGCAGCACTCGGTTCATTGCGGACGTAAGTATCGGTAAAGAAATACACGCCCTTATCGCAGGCAACTGCGCTTAAAGCCGCATAGCCCTCGCAGCCCGGTTCTAGGCCAATAATTTCTTGCACATATTTCAGTTTGCTCAAATAGCGCCCCACCACGCCGCAAATCATTGCATCTGCTTCGCCGCGATCTAGCATCACCGCTGCAATCGCGGTGGAGCGCGAACGCACAATCGCTTTGGCGTTTGCGGGCGTCATGCCTTTGCGCTTCATCTTGCTGTGATAGTGCGCGGCGTAGTCGTTATGGCGTGGGTCTGAGTCAATATTAGTCAGTTCAAAATGCTCGCCCGCTTTGATCCACAGCCCCGCGCGTTCACAGCGGCTGGCAATCACCTGCGGCCTGCCGATCAAAATTGGCCGACAAAGCCCTTCTTCAATCAACGCCTGTGCGGCACGCAGCACGGTTTCTTCTTCACCTTCGGCAAATACCACGCGCTTCGGATTCGCGCGCGCGCGGTCAAACACCGGTTTCATCATTAGGCCCGTGCGGAACACAAACTGATTGAGCTTCTCAACGTAGGCTTCCATATTCAGAATCGGGCGCGTCGCCACACCCGATTCCATCGCTGCCTTCGCCACCGCAGGCGCTAGGCGCGTCAACAAACGCGGGTCGAACGGCGGTGGAATCAAATATTCAGGGCCAAAACACGGCGCCGCACCGGCATAAGCGCGCGCGGCAATATCGGAAACGCTTTCATGCGCTAATTGCGCAATGGTGTGGACGCAGGCAACTTTCATGGCCTCGGTAATCCGCGTTGCCCCGACATCGAGCGCGCCCCGGAAAATATAGGGGAAACACAGCGCATTATTGATTTGATTCGGATAGTCGGAGCGCCCGGTCGCAATAATGCAGTCGGGCCGCACGCGTTTAGCATCTTCCGGCAAAATTTCTGGATTCGGATTCGCTAACGCAAAAATAATCGGCTTGTCCGCCATCGTGGCGACCATTTCTGGCTTCAATACTCCGGCCGCAGAAAGGCCCAAAAATACGTCTGCGCCTTTTACGACGTCAGCCAATACGCGGGCGTCAGTCTCCCGGGCGTAGCGCGACTTGTTGGGATCCATCTCAGCCGCGCGCCCGACATACACTACGCCGAGGCGATCACAAACGGTAATGTTTTCATGTTTAGCGCCAATCTGCACTAGCATGTCTAAGCACGCAATGCCCGCCGCGCCAGCGCCACTGACGGCAAATTTGACCTCGGACATTTTCTTGCCGACGCATTCCAACGCATTTTTCATCCCCGCCCCCACAATAATGGCGGTGCCGTGTTGGTCGTCGTGAAAGACCGGGATTTTCATCCGCTCACGCAGTTTTTGCTCCACATAAAAGCACTCTGGCGCTTTGATGTCTTCTAAATTGACGCCGCCGAAAGTTGGTTCGAGCGAAGCGATGATGTCCACGAGCTTGTCTGGATCAAGTTCGTCAATTTCGATATCGAACACATCAATACCAGCAAATTTTTGAAACAACATGCCCTTGCCTTCCATTACCGGCTTTGCCGCCAATGGGCCAATGGCACCTAAACCCAGTACCGCTGTGCCGTTGGTAATCACCGCGACCAAATTGCCGCGCGCAGTTACCGCGCTGGCCTGATTTGGATCTTCAACAATCGCCTCACAGGCGAACGCGACGCCGGGTGAATAGGCAAGCGCCAAATCTTGCTGGGTAGTCATCGGCTTAGTAGGCGCGACTTTTATCTTGCCGGGCGGATATTGCCGGTGGTATTCCAAAGCCTGTGTCTTTAACTTTTCCAGGGCTTTTTGCTTATCGTGTAGGGTTTTGTCGGATGCAGCTTTATCTTGGCTCATGACCGGACCTAATGTTTAAAAAGCAGGGCCGCTGAGGATAGCGTTAAGCGAAAAAAATCGCGCGCCATATTTTTTGCTTTTTGGAAGCGCCGCGTTACTGAAACAACATTCAGCTTAGCCAGTTGCTAAAACCAGCGCCGCTCAGTATATTTCCTCTCCTCGCCGTCCACGCGGGCACTGATTTGGAGAGGTGGCAGAGTGGTCGAATGTACCTGATTCGAAATCAGGCGAAGGTGTAAGCCTTCCGTGGGTTCGAATCCCACCTTCTCCGCCATTTCAGCAATCAAAATAGCTATACCAGTAGGTATGCTCCTAGACTTTTCCACTTTTCCTACGAATTGCCGCGACGATTCAAATCGCCCGGCACTTCTAGGCCTTAAAACGAAGCCACACTCTGTAGCCGTTTTTCATGCACACAACCGCACTCACTGCAGGTGCGTCTTGCAATATCGGCATCAAAACGCTCAAACACCGCCTTAAATTGCGTTTCGATATTGCCCAATATAAATTGCTCTTGATAAATTTTATTGCCGCAGTTGGGACAATACCATTCCAGCGCGTCGAGTTCGTGCGCGAGGCGCTTACGCTCAATGACCAGACCAATGGATGCGGGTGCGCGCTGCGGCGAATGCGGCACTTTTGCGGGTAAGAGAAAAATCTCCCCGGCTTTAATGGCAATATCACGCGCAAAGGTATGCGGGTGATTTGGCGAAGCTTCGCGAATGCGCAGCACCATTTCGCCCTCTAGCTGATAAAAAAACTCTGGCCCCTCTTCAACATGATAGTCAGTACGGGAATTGGGGCCACCGACCACCATGCAGATAAAGTCTTGGTTTTGCCAGATTACTTTATTGCCGACCGGCGGCTGTAACAGATGCCGGTGCTCTGCAATCCAGCTGAACAGCGAAAAGGGTAATGCCGGGAACAGCGCCGTACTCATTTAACTGCCTGCGGCGTGGCGGCTGCATTGCTACTAGGAGGGCCGAGCGCCGGAGCTGCGGTCGCGGCATCAATAAGTTCGACTGTTATTCCTGGACGCAGCTTTGACCCACCTTCGCCGACGACAATATCGGCGTCCGTTAAACCGCTCAACACTTCTACTTGACCACTGCGGCGCGCGCCCAAAACCACGTCTAATCTTTCAACTGCGTTATTGGCAGTGATTTTATAGACGTAAGCTTGATCGGCTTGTTGCAACACCGCAATTTCTGCAATGACTAAAGCGCTACGGATTTGCGCCTGTAACTTCACCGTTAACAACATACCGGGAAGCAAAATATAATTGCCGTTATCGTCCTTAGGATTGGCGAGTTTGGCCCGCACCTTTACCGCACGCGAACTGGCATCAATGCGACTATCCAGAGACACGACTTTGCCAGAAAATTCCCGTTCGGCAAACGCCGAGCTGTGCGCTAGCACTAAATCACCGACGTGTACGCGCGCGAGTTGATTTTCCGGAATAGAAAAGTCCAATTTTAACGACGCAATATCATCCAAGGTGGTGATCGCCGTTCCAGGGGTGACTAATGCACCGGGGGAAACCATGCGAAAGCCGGTAACGCCCGAAAAAGGTGCCACGATCACCCGATCGCTTAAGCGCGCGCGAATCGCTTCGCTGCGCGCCCGCGCTTGGTCACGTGTGGCACCCTGAGTGTCGAGTTGCGCGCGCGTCACGGTGCCTTGCTTGACCACGGTGCTCAGGCGGTCATATTGTCGGTCGGCGTCAACAAATGCCGCTTGTGCTTCTTTGAGCGCTGCGACTTCGGCCTTCCCGGTCAGCTCGACCAATACATCCCCGGAATTGACGGTTGCGTTGTCAGAAAAGTTAATGCGGGCGACGGTTTCGGTCACTTTCGCGCTCAGCGTGATCGACTCATTGGCGGCAGTGGTGCCTAGCGCGGCGATTTCATCTGCCCAACTTTGCCTGCTTAAGGCTGCGCGAAACACTTGCACGGGTAGGCTTGCAGGCGGGCCGGAACTAGCGCCCGCTGGGCGCTGCGCGTTTTGAGGTGGCGTGTTTGCTTGTTCAGAATGCCCACAGGCGTAAAGCGCTGCAAGCAAACACGCGACGGTGAAATACTTGTAAGAATATATTTTCATAGCGCGCAGTTTACGCAAACAGGCGCAAAAGAGCTGTCAAATATCGCTGGATAAAAACTCAATCCGCAATGCCGTCTAACTTATCCAATGCTGCCACAAGTGCGGCGCGCATGGTTTGCCGCTGAATTTCTGACAGCTGTTTATTTTGGACGATCATGCCGCGCAGTGTAAAACCTTGGTCATTTAGCTGTAACCACGGATTGCTTTCACTCAAGGTTTTCGCGCCAATTACCGCAAAAGTTTCTACGGGATGCGCCACACCTTTGACACTGAGCGAACCCATGGGACGCACCTCAACCAAATCACGCACCAGCGCGAAGGTGCTGCCGCTAATGCAAATACCGCCCGGCTCGGCCTGATGCTCAAGGCGTGAGGCCACATTGACATTGCCGCCAATCACCGTGTAGGCCACACGTTCACCTGAGCCAAAGTTGCCAATCGTGCAATAGCCAGAATTGATCCCCATGCGTACCCGCAAACCAAGCTGGGTGCCAAATTTTGCCCAAGTGGACTGCAATGCGCCGGTTGCAGATTGCATTTCTAATGCCATCGAAACGCAGGCGCGTGCGCTTTTTGCCGGGTCAGAATGTTCTTCATCACCAAAAAAAATCATGATCGCATCGCCAATGAATTTATCAACGGTGCCGCCGTGGCGATCACAAATTTCCGTCATCGCGCCCAAATAGGTATTCAATACCTGGGACAACGTTTCTGGCTCGACGGTGTCGGTAAGCTCAGTAAAGCCGACAATATCGGAAAAAAATATGCTCAAGTTGGAGCGCGTAGTCGCCCCTGCCTGCGCACTTTGGCTGCCACCGGCAATGCGTTGATACAGCGATTTCGACAGATAGCGCCGCATATTTTGCGTGATCTGCTCAACCGCATGGTTTTTTTGCTCCAGCTCATTTTCTAGCTCACTGGAGTGTTCTAGAACTACGTTATGCAGCAAATCAAACTCGTCAATTGCAGCCAAGAGTTCCATTATTAACTCAACGCAGGTTTTAACATCGCTATTTTCAATGGCAGCGAAGTCAGCACCGAATTCATCCAGGGCTTTTACAACCCGCTCACGCAAATTTTCATCCAGCTGTGAATTACTCATCGTCACTTAATCAATAGCAATCTGGAGGGTTGGCATAAACTTAGTCATATTCGACAAACTTTTGCTTTGCCAAGCGTTTTTGGAAGAACCCAGCACCTTAAGGCCAATGCTGCCGTGCTTTCTAACTTTGAGCACAAATTGATAAAGCAAATTAATCCCAGAGCTATTCAAAAACTTTAGCTCGCGCAAGTCAAGAATCAACACAGGTTTCCCCTCTGCAATTAAAGCTTCAAGCGCCTGCGTCATTAACGCGGAAATCGGCTCATATTCTGGCGCTGCATTTAATCTTAAACTACCCATTAATACGACGGTTTGCTCAGACGCTTCAAAATAAACTGTAAAATCTGGCGTCTGAATTTTTTGCTCAATGTTGTCTTGCATCATTCGATTCACTGGAATTGGATTGTGTGTAATTGTATTTACTAGATATTCTCTAGCATTAGGAGGCGCTTTCAAGCAACTTAACGTTGCCACGAATCAAAAGCACATCTGCTTTTAGATGGGTGTTAATGACTGCCGCTAAATCATGGGCAAGATAGCCAATCCCGAAAAATACGCCAGGCGCATCCGCACCGAGCTGACTTTCATAATACGCAGCAGGATCTTCACGAAATTTTAACAGCTGCGTTTTAACATCGTTTAGGCATTCTGGTTTAACCACGATATCCAATTCCAGCGTCATCGTTTGGCCCGGAAAAACCATGGTTTGTACCCAGCTTTTACTAGCTGACGCACTCAGCCTAAAGGCAAGTTCTAAAAACTCATTCACCACCGTTGACGCGATTTCTTTCGCGCGTGACGTATTGAAAGCGGTTTCCGCCAAAAAATCAGAACCCAACGAACATTGTCGCCAGTCGCTTTTAAAACGCTCTAGTCCATAACGAAGTTCAATAAATTGGTCTGTCATGGTGACCCCATTACCTCAAATTGCATTTGCTCAGCGCGGCTGGGCGATTTTAGCGCGCATCTTAGCCTAACTGGGCGCGATACGGAGCAACACTTAGGCGCAATTGACTAGGCTAGAGCACTTTGGCGGCGTATGCTGCGGTGCGGTAATTAGAGTTGCTTTGCATCTGAAAAAGGATTGATTCATGCGCATTTTTCCATTGTTTATCGTACTTGGGCTGAGCATCCCGCTCGCCGGAAAGCTGCTCGCCAATAGTGCTGGAAGCCTAAACGCTGCCTCATCCGTAAGCGCCAATCAAAGCGCCAAGCCCGCATTGGATCACGAATATTTAACTGCAGCACAGCGCGCCGCATCGGGCCTCTCATGGATTTCGACTGCGACATTGGAAGCGCATGTGTTAAGGCCCTATCTCGACTATTTTCGTCTAGCGCGTAGCCCAAAAACAGTTGATGCGGCAGAACTCAAGGCATGGCTCGTGCGTTATCAAGATGAAATTCCCTTAGCGCCGATGCTGCGGCGCAAAATGCTGAGCTTTTACGCAAACGCTGTACGTCCCGCTGACTTTCTAAGCCTCTATCGGGAATCCGAGGCGAACCCGGAAGAACGCTGCAACGCCTGGACTGCACGCATGGCGTTATCGCCCCAACCCGATGTCGCCCAGCGCCACGCATTAGCGCTTTATCGAGACGCCAATACGCCGAATGCACCCTGCGCCCCTGCATTTGCATTTTTACGCGCTAACACTGCGATCAAGCAAGCGGACGCGGAAACGCGCTTTGCCGCGCTGCTTGCCAGTGGTCAGATTACCAGCGCTAAAAGTATGCAGGCGGATTTAGCGCCAAGCCGTCAAGTTTATGCAGCGGCGGCAATCTTGGCCGAACAGGACGCCAATCAACTGCTAACCCAAGCGCAATCGTGGGATACGGACGATACCGCACTTAATGCAGTTACAACCCGAGCCTTAGAGCGAATGGCCGCGGTCAATCCTGTTGCTGCGAACGCCAAACTGCTGGCATTCGTTGATAGCCACAAGTTGACGGCGTCTGAGCAAATTCGTGTGCGTTCTGCGCTGGCGCGTACGGCCATTATTGCCAATATTCCTGATGCAGGGGCTTGGTTAGACGCCCTGCCCGCCAGCGCCCGTGACACGCAAACCCACGAATGGGGCGTGCGTCGGGCGCTGACTGCAATGAACCCAGAGCTGGCTTTGACGCGCGTGGAAGCAATGCCCATTGAATTAGGCGGCAGCGCACGCTGGCGCTATGTGCGTGGCCGCTTGTTGCAGTGGTTGGGGCGTGATCGCGATGCGGGTACGCAGTTCAAATTGGCTGCAACCGATCCAACCTTTTATGGTTTTCTTGCCGCCGACCGCTTGGAAAGCGGCTATGCGCTTTGCCCGTTGGCGCTTAAATTTGCACCCAAAGCGTCCGGCAAGCTGCTCAGTAGCGGTGCGCTCAAACGCATTAACGCTTTTAAGCGTTTGGGTGACCGCGTCGGGGCAAAACGCGAATGGATGTTCTTGCTCAGCCATTTGGACCCAGATGAGCGCCGCCAAGCCGGACTATTAGCCTCTATGGAAGGCTGGGGTGAATATGGCATTTTGGCGCTCAGCGCGCCGCAAGACCGGCAAATGTACCAAGCGCGCTTCCCGCTACTGCAGGCTGACACTTTAACCGCGCAAGCCAGCGCAAACCAGCTTGATTCAGCATTTGTCGCCGGCCTAATTCGTCAAGAAAGCGCCTGGGATCCGCATGCGGTGTCACACGCGAATGCAATTGGACTGATGCAAATGCTGCCCGGCACCGCTGCGATGACGGCAAAGAGCATTGGCTTCGCCGAAAAAATTAATCTGACCGATCCAGCAGTCAATCTAGCGCTGGGCACCGCACACCTGCGGCTACTGTCAGAAAAATATTCCGGCTCCCCGATCCTAATGACCGCCGCCTACAACGCCGGGCCGCGCGCGGTCGCGAAGTGGCTGGACGATTTGTATCAAAAATATCCAGACCTTTGGATTGAGACCATTCCTTATAAAGAAACCCGCGATTACGTCAGCACGGTTTTAGCCTTCAGCGTGGTGTATGACTGGCGTCTGCACAGCCAATTACAGCGCTTAAGCTCACGCATTCCTGAGTTTCCGCAGATTGCAACGCCGGCATTAACCTCATGTGTGCCTTCGGACGTGGCGACATTG
>JAYUUS010000207.1:0-3305 GCA_043754435.1 Rhodanobacteraceae bacterium | reverse complement strand
GGTTTGGCACCTGCTAACGAGATCTACGCAGAGGTTCTGCCGCGCGTATTAACGGATGCAGCACAGGCACAAATACACAGCGAGCTGATTGCGAGCAGCTGGAAAGGCGCAGATGGCAAACTCAATCCGCTGCAATTTTTGAGGAATTTTTTCGACTTCTGGCGCGAGCATGGCGAACCGATGATGCGCACTGTGCCTTACCACGAGGTTGCGCCAACTCTGGTGTTAATGACGTATTTACAGCGCGTCATCAATGGTTCGGGCCGCATTGAACGGGAATATGCCGCAGGCTCGGGCAGGCTTGATTTATTGGTGCTGCATAATGATGTGCGCATGGCGATTGAAGTCAAAGTCTGGCGCGATGGCCGGCCCGATCCGCAAATTGAGGGTTTGCTGCAAATTGAGCGCTATTTGCAGCGTTTGAATTTGACGGAGGGGTTTTTAGTGATTTTTGACCAGCGCACGGCGGCACCCGAGTGGGAAAAGCGCATGAACTCAAGCGATGCGGTAACGGCATCTGGGCGCAGAATTGCGGTGCTGCGGGGATAATAGCCTAGCGCAAATGTGTCGGCATGCTGCAATGTTCTATAATTGCACCCGCACTTCAGTCAACCAAATCAACTCACAGGCACCGGCACCCGTGTCAGTGCGGGTCAGCGAGCTTTGCCAATACCAGCCATCTGGCGCGTCCGCGCGAATCAGCACGCCTTTTATGAAAACAGCGGCACCGGCGGGCAAGCCTTCAATGCTTTTAAGCACCTGCGGATTCGCGGGAACGACGTGCAAATTGGCAACCTGCATGTTCAAGTCCGACTGCGCAATGGGCGGTGCGTTGTCATAGCGGTAAGATAGAAAGCGGCTGCTGTGCGACCAGGATAAGGCATTGATGTTGCGCGAGTCGCTCATTTGCCCCCAGCTAATCGCCAAATCCACCGGGCTGAGCTCGCTTTCGCGGCCCATGCGATACCAAGCCACCGATAGCAGGCGCGCCCGCGCTTCAAAATTGGCGAGCGCTTTGATTGAGTAGCCCGGCAATTGCCAGCTGGCTGCACGCGTTAATTCAGTTTGTAACGGCGCGTTGGTTGCGACAATGACGCCATCGGGCACGTGCAGCGCAGACGGCGTCCAGCGATGCGAAAGCATGCCTGCCAATGCCACTATCAGCAACAACCATACCCAGGGTGGGAAACGCATGATCGGCCTCACGGTGAATTTAGCGAAGTGTGCCCGTTTTTATGGGGGAAGACCTCGTCATTCCCGTATGTCAAGAATCATTTGACTTAGCCCCAGTTCCGGCTACCTTTGCCCGCATCCATCTAAAAGCGTGTTTTGCATGTCCACAGATTATATTCTTGAGCCATTTTTCACCCACAAGATTGCGCTGCGCTGGCGCGATATGGACAGCTATCAGCATGTCAATAACAGTGAATATCTGACGCTGTGTGAGGAAGCGCGCATCGCTTGGTTTCGTTCTTTGCGCGGGCCTTGGCGCTCGGAAACGGCGGAACCAGTGATCGCGCGAATTGAGCTGGACTACAAAAAGCCGCTGGTGCATCCGGCGAATGTGATCGTGAGCCTGAGTTTAGAACGGCTGGGCAACTCCAGCTTGAGCCTGCACCACACGCTAACGACAGATGCCGATGCGATGATTTATGCGGTTGGCAAGTCGGTTTTGGTGTGGACGAACCCCCAAACTGGGCGCGCGACGCCGGTGCCGGAGTTTGTACGCCAGAGTGTGCAGCCGGGTTTTTACATGGCGTAATTGTCAACTACTTCGCCATTTTCAACCGTCCATCTTTCACTGAAAATTTTACCGAGCTTAAAGCATGCGCGAGTTATTGCACTATATTGATGGCGAATTCTGCGCTAGCAGCGCGCGCACCCTGCCCTTAATTGAACCGGCAACCGGGGCGGTTTACGGCAGTTTGAGTGATGGCAATAGTCAAGATGCGGCGCGTGCGGTCAAAGCGGCGGTGCGTGCGCAATCTAGCTGGGGCAATCTTGCGCCCGCTGAACGCGCCACGTGGCTGCGCAAAATTGCAGACGGCATTGAGGCTAGGCTAGAGGAATTCGCGCAGGCCGAAAGCTTGGATTCCGGCAAACCGGTATTTGCCGCGCGCAGCATTGATATTCCGCGCGCGATCAGCAATTTTCGCTTCTTCGCCAACGCAGCCGAACTCTACGCCAGCGAGGCACACGAACAACCCGGAATCGGCCTGCACTATACCCTGCGCCAGCCGTTAGGGCCGGTGGTGTGCATCAGCCCTTGGAATTTGCCGATTTATTTATTGAGCTGGAAAATTGCACCCGCGCTGGCGTTTGGCAATTGTGTGGTGGCAAAACCTTCCGAGGTGACGCCCTTGACTGCGTATTTGTTGGCGCAAGTTGTGCACGCTATTGGTTTGCCTAACGGCGTGCTGAACATTGTGCATGGCACCGGTGCAGGCATTGGCACCGCCCTAGTTACCGCGCGCGCAATTAAAGGCGTTAGTTTTACCGGCAGCACCGCTTCTGGCAGCGCGATTGCACAAGCAACAGCTGCGCAATTTAAGAAGCTATCGTTAGAAATGGGCGGTAAGAACGCGACGATTGTGTTTGCAGACGCCGATTTCGAGCTGGCCGTACGGGAATCAGTGCGCGCGGCATTTAGTAATCAAGGTCAAATTTGCCTGTGCGGCTCGCGCATTTTAGTGGAGAAATCCTTAATGCCAAAATTTCGCGAAGCATTTTTGGCTGAGGCGGCAAAACTGATTCCAGCCGACCCGGCCTTAGAAAGCACATGCTTCGGTGCGCTGGTTTCGTCGCCACATTTGCATAAAGTATTGGGTGCAATCGCCCGCGCGCATGAGGAAGGCGGCCGCTTACTGCTGGGCGGCGAGCGCGTGCGCGTCAGCGGCCGTTGCGTGGACGGCTATTTTTTAGGGCCTACGGCCTTCGATCAACTACCCAACGAAAGTGCGACCAATCAAGAGGAGATTTTCGGCCCCTTCGCCACGCTCATTCCTTTTGATAACGAACAAACTGCGCTTTTGCACGCGAATGGCACTATTTATGGTCTCGCGTGCGCACTGTTTACCATCGACGTGAAGCGCGCGCATCGCATGGCGACACAACTTGAGGCTGGCTTAGTTTGGGTAAACACTTGGATGCAGCGCGATTTACGCGTGCCGTTTGGTGGCGTAAAAAGCTCCGGCTTAGGCCGCGAGGGGGGGCTTGATGCGATGCGTTTCTTCACCGAAGCGAAAAGTGTGACGATTGCGTATTGACTGGCCTCGTGTTGCGGATATCGAAAGCCTGTTAAAGCC
>JAYUUS010000206.1:0-3318 GCA_043754435.1 Rhodanobacteraceae bacterium | reverse complement strand
TGGATTGCTCAAAAATGGAAAACCCCGAACTCGTGCTTTTTCGCAACACCGTCAAGCGCATGCAGCCGATGTTGCCTCAGCTGGTATTTACGGGCGGTTGTGCAACCTCTATGCTTTTTACCGAGCCAGGTTTCATTCGCCCAACACCGCCACAGTGGTTAGATGTTATTGCCAGTACCGAAGGTGAGCTAGGCCACATGGGGCTAACGATCAAATTGAAAGAAATCGGCATGCGGGAAGACACCCTGATTGGGCGCGGGCGTTGGAAAATGGGCGCGCTCACGGTTTGCTTCTGGAACGTTGACCCGGTATTTAACCCCTTTGCCTCTCGATTTATTCGGGATGCTTTTGCAATGCCTCGAAAATATGTGGTAGGCCCTGATCTGAACGTTAAAATCCCGAATGTTGCGTTTTATATGGCGATGAAACTGGAAGCTTTTCTAGGGCGTGGATTAGCAAACTATCAAAGTAGCGATGACCTAAACGACTTGGTTTCACTTTTGGCGGCCCGCTCCGAGATCGCATTCGATCTGCGCCTTGCGGCCCCACCGGTACGAAGCTTCATTCAACGTAGTTTTGCCGAACTCAAACCAAAAAGTGATTTTCAAGAGGCGATTAAGCGCATTTTGAATTACGATGCAAGACTCATTGAGCTTGCTTTGGCGCGCTTAAACGAAGTGGTGCGAATTGATTTTAAGCATTGATTCAGTTAGTAATTTTGGCCAGTAATTTGAACAGTAATTTAAGTACACCCAGGTTTACAAAGTAGCGAGAAAGTTTTTTTACTGATTTATTTACTTACTTATTTATTAATGATGCGAGGCCCTAGTGATAGACACGCTTTTTAGCTTTGCAGAAGAGGTCAACCTAGACGTTGAACCCTGGAACATTTTGGTTGTCGACGATGAGCCTGGTGTTCATGAAGTGACCAAGCTGGTATTGGGAAATTTTCGTTTTGAGCAACGACCGCTAAAATTTTTCCATGCGTATTCAGGTGCTGAAGCGCGTGTTTTATTGCGAGATACGCCCGATTTAGCCCTGGTTTTGCTTGACGTTGTGATGGAGCATGAAACGGCCGGGCTTGATTTAGTCAAATACATTCGCTCAGAGCTTGGTAATAGTTTTATTCGCATCGTGTTGCGCACCGGGCAACCTGGTCAAGCGCCTGAGCAAGACGTCATTGCCAATTACGATATCAACGACTACAAAGACAAAACCGAACTGACTGCGCAAAAGCTCTACACCACGCTATATGCCACCCTGCGGGCGTATCGCGATGTGATGATTATCGAGCAGCAAAAGCGCGGTTTGGAACGTGTCATTCACGCCTCTGCGCATATTTTCAGCCACCAAAAAAATCATGAATTTGCCTCTGCCGTATTGAATCAAATCACGGGCCTCCTGGGAATGCGCAAAGGTGCACTTTATTGCAAAGTGCGTAACTACGATGGGTCTGAACCTGAACACTTTGTTGTAGCGGCAGCCAATGGGGAATACGAAAAATATATTAACGATTATGCCGACAGAAGTTTACCGCCGCATATTGCCGAGTCGCTGCGCGCCGCTTATTCGAGCCGCCAAAGTTTATTTAAACGCGACCATTATGTGCTTTTCTTTACCGACAGCGAAAAATCCGAGAGCTTGCTTTATGTGGGCGAAAATTGGCAATTGACCGATCTGGAATATCGTTTAGTCGAGCTTTTTTGTACCAACGTGTCAATTGCATTTGAAAATTTGCATCTAACACAAGAATTATTCGATTCTCAGCTAGAAATGGTCTACATGCTTGCGGGCGCTGCGGAAACACGCAGTAAGGAAACCGCGAACCATGTTCGTCGAGTGGGTGTCATTGCCGGGTTACTTGGGCGCTATTACGGGCTTAGCGAAAGCGAATGCGCACAGTTAAAATTCGCCGCCCCGCTACATGACATCGGCAAAATCGGCATTCCAGACGATATTTTAAATAAGCCTGGCCCACATACCAGCGCAGAAACTAACGTCATGCGTACCCACGCTGATTTAGGGGCCAATATGTTGGCCGGATCACGTCGGCCACTGATGATATTAGCCAGTAAAATTGCCGCACAACACCACGAAAACTGGGACGGCTCGGGCTATCCGATGCAGCTGCGCGGTGAAGAAATTTCGATTGCCGGGCGAATTACTGCGTTGGCTGATGTGTTCGATGCGCTCGGTAGTCGTCGCTGTTATAAAAATCCTTGGTCTGATGAAGATGTTCAAAACTTCATCCGTGCGCAAAGTGGCGTTAAATTTGAACCTAAGCTAGTTGAGCTTTTAATTAGCAATTGGGACGAAGCGCAGGCGATTCGAGCCGCCTTGCCCGACGAAGATTAGTAATTTTGACATTCGCCACACGCGCGTAAATCCATCATTGCAGCTTGCCAAAACACGCAAGCCTGCACTAGCAGTTCACCTAAAGGAAAATATCATGCGCTCTTTAATTTTCTCCATTTTGTTGGGAGTATTTATGACTAACGCTGCACTAGCGAAATGTGCGCCATCGCTCGATTTCAGTTTTCGTCCCCTCGCGGGCAAAGTGCCGGTCAAACTGTGCGAAAAACATGCGAATGAAGTTTTGTTAGTGGTTAATACGGCATCAAAATGTGGCTACACGCCGCAATACGAGGGTTTGGAAGCGCTGCACGCAAGCTTTGCGGGTAAAGGCTTTTCCGTGATTGGTTTCCCAAGCAACGAGTTTGGCGGGCAAGAGCCTGGCACGGAAGCGCAAATTCAAGAGTTCTGCACGCTAACTTATGGTGTCAAATTTCCCATGTATGAAAAGACCAGCGTTAAAGGCAGTAGCGCAAGTCCATTTTATCAGGGCTTGGCAAAAGCCACGGGTTCCGTCCCCGCATGGAATTTTCATAAATATTTGATTGGTGCAGATGGCACGATCCTTAAAGCCTACCCGAGCAGCGTCAAGCCCAATGACGCAGGACTATTAGCCGATATTAAAGCGGCGCTCGCGGCACGTGCGAAATAGCTCAAAAATTGGTTTGCTGAGGCGCCATACCGATGAATAAGCGTAATGTCATGGCGTTTGCGATCTTTTTTGTGGCGGTATCTTTAACCGCAGCCTTTGGCGCGCTGTTCGCGCCAGGGGCATGGTATGCCAGCTTAATCAAGCCCAGTTGGAATCCACCGTCGTGGTTATTTGGGCCGGTATGGACGACGCTGTATCTTGCCAATGCTATCGCCGCTTGGCGGGTATGGCGGCGCGGTCACAGTGGAGTGGCTATCATTATTTGGTTTGTACACTTAATCCCTAACGCCCTGTGGTCGTATCTTTTCTTCGGT